>DASREU010000434.1:0-2022 GCA_035651935.1 Myxococcales bacterium
TGCAGCAACATTCGATAGCCGTTCGCGTCGAAGTAGAACTCGCCGTGCTTCCTGGGACGCAACCCCGTCGCAGTGACGAAGCCGTAGGGCAGGATGCTTTGTACCGCGCCGGTGTCGAGGATCAGGTACGTCTCCCGTCCAGCCAGCGTGGCGCGGACGAGCGGAAGCGAAGCGCCCTCCTGGTCGATCATGAACAAAGGGGTCCGGTGGAGCGTCGGCATTGGGTGTGGCGGGGGCAGTTGGTGATGCGCGCACGACGCAGCCACCATCGCCAGGATGCAAATCGTGGAGAGTCGAAGCCTGATCATCCAGATCGTGTACTGGGCACGCCGCGAGAAGCTGCTGCAAGCACGACCCCTGCGATCATGCTCGCGTTCTCGTATCAATTCGGGGGAATCGTCCCTAGATCTTTGAGGAACCGCGCGCACTCCGACGCCACGGGCTTGTCGCGCTCCTGCTTCGCCACCGCGCACTGCTCGAACTCCGCGCGCGCCTCTTTTGCCTTCTGCTGCCGCGCGAGCATCTTCCCGAACAGCAGGTGGGCATCCCCGACGTCGGGGCATGCCTCCGCATACCGGGAGTACGCCGTGCTCGCGCCCTCGATCTTCCCCTGCTCGGAGTAGATGGTCCCGAGCTGCCGCCATCCCAGGCAATACTTCGGGGCGACTGCCAGCGCTCCCTTGATCTCCGAGATTCCCTGCTCCGTCTGCCCGGACTTGTACAGCGCCCAGCCGAGATTGCTCTGCGCGAGCACCCGGGACTTGTAGAGCGGATCCTTCGCCGCCTTCTCCAGCGGCGCGATCGCCTCCCTGAAGCGCCCGCGCTGGATGTACAGCGCGCCGAGGTTGTTCATCGCCTCGGCGTAATCGGGCCGCATCTCCAGCGCGCGCTTGAACTCCTTCTCGCCCTCGTCGGAGCGCCCGAGCGACCAGGCGTTGATCACCCCGAGCCCGAGGTGCGCCTCCGGCGTCTCGTCGAACTCGACCGACTTGAGATATTCCTTCATCGCGCCCTGCGGGTCGCCCTGGCTGAGCAGGTTGTCGCCGAGCTGCTGGTGGATCTCCGCCGCTTGCGCGCGCTGCTCCGCGGACATCCCCGAGCAGGAGACCATCAGGAGTACGCAGAACACGGCGATCAGCCGGGCCACGGCCTGCAGCGGATCCTCCAATGGCGCCCTCTCCAGCGGAACCTCCTCGACCGCGGCCGGCGGCCAGAATGCGGGCGTGCGCTCGAGCAGCTCCGCGCGGTGGGCCTCGTCCAGGTTGGTCCAGCCGCTCGCGTCGAGGATGAATCCCATGCTCTCCGCGAAGTTCAGCGCCTCTTCCACCGCCTGCGGGACGTCCTTCTGGTTGACCGGCGGACCGGCGTAGATCACGTTCTCACCGCTCTCCGCCAGGGTGAGCGCCACCACCACGTAGAAGACCTGCCCCTCGCGGATCGCCACCACCGCTGCCTGCGCCGACTGGGCGGTGCGCCCCGCCGGCTGCACCACCGGCTGGTTGGTGGCGAGATACAGCGCGGCGATGCGCTGCGGCTCGGCGGGAAGGTGCGTCCACTCCGGATCTTCCAGCAGCATCAGCGGCCCTGCAGGGTGAACTCTTCGTTCACGTTGTCGGTGTCGGCGGCGGTTCGCTTGGTCTCGAAGAGCGGATTGTCGATGGTCACCGTGTTCGCGCTCGAATCTCCCTCGCCCACCACCAGCTTGAGCCAGCTCTGCGGGGACGCGCTCTTCCGCCCTCCCTCCACGTGCTTGGTGGAAGCGAACACCACCTTGTTCACGCCGGGGTGCAGGCTCTTCGTGATCTCCAGCGCCACCTGCGGCTCGCCGGCCTTGATCTTGCGGACCCACTTCCCGTTCACGAACACGTCCACCTCGTACTGGGTCGAGGCGCCGTCCTGTTCCTCGGTCACGAGCCAGTAGCGCCTGGTGATCGCGGCAGCGACCGCCGCCGCCACCGGCGCCGGCGCGGGGACCGCCTGCGCCTCGACCTTGTAGCCGGGGCAGTCGAGCTGCACGTCGCC
>DASREU010000435.1:0-7504 GCA_035651935.1 Myxococcales bacterium
CGCGTAGATCTTGACGTTGGAGATGACGTGCCCGCCCCAGTATTGGAGGTCGCAAGGCGCTGGGCGGTTGCTCGAATCGACGCAGCTCGCCGGTGAGCCGTTCGCGGCCGGCGCTGCCATCGGGGCTCCAGACGCGGTCAGCGGAACGACGTGGACGGGTACGATCGCGATCAGAAGTGCAGCCAGGCCTGGTGCGCCCAAGTCGTCCCCCCTCGGTTTGGGAAAGAGCAGCTTACGATCCCTTGCCGGGTCGTCCTGCGCAAAATGTGCAGCGCGTTGACAATCGGAGATTCGCTCCCTTAGCCTGCGCACCCGACACTCATCGCCCGGAGAACACCACATGAGCCGCTCGCGTCTTGCGGGATCGCCGCTGTCGCTCTTGCTCGCGCTCGCCTTCGCGGGGAGCGCTCAGGCGCAGGCGCCGGCGCCGGCGCCGGCCGCGCCGGAGAAGCCGTTCAAGGTCGGGGTGGTGACGTTTCTCTCCGGCGCAGCGGCCGGGCCGTTCGGCGTCCCCGCGCGCAATGCGGCCGAAGTGCTGGCGGAGTCGATCAATGCCGGCAAGGCGCCGGCGCCTTACACGAAGAAAGGCCTCGGAGGCAGGCCGCTGGAAGTGGTGTTCCTCGACGAGGCCGGCGGCACGGCGAAGCAGGTCAGCGAATACCGCGACCTCGTGCAGCGGCAGAACGTCGACGCCGTGATCGGATACATCTCCAGCGGAGACTGCCTGGCCGTCGCGCCCGTCGCGGAGGAGCTGAAGAAGCTCACCCTCTTCTTCGACTGCGGCACCCCGCGGATCTTCGAGGAGAACAGCTACAAATACCTCTTCCGCACCGACGCGCACGCGGCGATGGACAACGTCGCTGCCGCCCTCTACGTCGACGAGCTGAAGCCGAAGCTGAAGAGCATCGCCGGGATCAACCAGAACTACGCCTGGGGCCAGGATTCCTGGAATGATTTCGAGGCCACCATGAAGGCGCTCCGGCCCGACGTCCAGGTGACCACTTCGCAGATGCCGAAGCTCCTCGCCGGCCAGTACGGCGCCGAGATCTCCGCGCTGATGTCCGGCTCGCCCGACGTGATCCACTCCAGCTTCTGGGGCGGCGACCTCGATGCGTTCATCCTCCAGGCCTCGCCGCGCGGCCTCTTCAAGAAGAGCACCGCCCTGCTCACCGCCGGCGAGACCGCGATGTACAAGCTCGCGGGACAGATCCCGGACGGCACCATCATCGGGGCGCGCGGGTCGCACGGGGTGTTCGCGCCCGACAACGAGCTGAACCGCTGGCTCCGCGCCACCTACCAGGACCGCTACAGCGTCCCGCCGGTCTATCCCGCGTACCACATGGCGCAGGCGATCCTCGGCCTGAAAAGCGCGTACGAGAAGGCGCAGGGCGGAGGCGCCGGCGAGCCCTCCGTGGACGCGATCATCGCCGCCTTCGAGAACTCCAGCTTCGAGACCCCGAGCGGCACCATCAAGATGGCGCTGGGGAAGGGGCACCAGGCGATCGAGGAGACCGTCTACGGCATGGCGAAGAACAGCGGGGGCAAGCTCACGTTCACGCACGTCAAGCGGTTCCCGGCTGAGAAGGTGAACCCGCCGGAAGGCACGAAGAGCGCCGACTGGATCAAAGCCGCATTCTCGAAGAAGTAGGCGCGCAGCACCCCCCGGGCGTCAGGGATGGGCGACGTTCTGGCGGTGGTGATCGACGGCACCATCTACGCCTCGTGGCTGTTCATCATCGCGGCGGGCCTGACCATCGTCTACGGCGTGATGCGCATCCTCAACATGGCGCACGGCAGCCTGTACGCGCTCGGCGCCTACGCTGCCACGTCCGTGGTCGGCGCCTGGATCCGCGGCGGCCGCGCGCCGCTCGTCTCCTATGCGCTGCTGATCGCGGCGGCGATCGCCGTCGGCCTGATCTTCGGCCCGCTGATCGAGCGCGGCGTGCTCCGCTTCGTCTATGGGCGCGACGAGATCGTCATGGTGCTGGTCACGTACGCGCTCTTCCTCATCCTCGAAGATGCGATCAAGCTGGTCTGGGGCGTCGAGTCGTACTTCATCACCGAGCCCTACGGACTGCTCGGGACGGTGGAGATCGGGCCGCTCACGTATCCGGTCTACAGCGGCGCCCTGGTGCTCGCGGCCATCGTCACCGGATTGTTGTTGCGCTGGGGAATCTACGGCACCCGGTACGGGAAGCTGCTGGTCGCGGTGATCCACGATCGCGAGATGGCGGCGTCGCTGGGCGTGAACGTGCGCAACGTCTTCCTCATCACCTTCACCCTCGGCACCATGCTGGCGGCGCTCGGCGGCGCCCTTACCGCGCCCACGGTCTCGGTGGTCCCTGGCATGGGAGTCGAGACCATCGTGCTCGCCTTCGCGGTGGTCGTGGTCGGCGGGCTGGGCAGCATGCCAGGCGCCGCCCTCGGGTCGCTGATCGTCGGGCTGGTGCGCTCCGCGGCGGTGCACTTCTTCCCGCAGGTGGAGTTGTTCAGCATCTATCTGGTGATGGCGCTGGTGCTCGCGTTGCGGCCACGCGGGCTGTTCGTCGCCCCGGAGGCGCGCAAGATATGAAGCGCCTCGATCGCACCACCTTCGCCCTCCTCGCCTCGCTCGTCCTGCTTCTCGCCGGCGGCCCGCTCCTCCCTGAATGGGCGCTCTTTCTCGTCACCAACTCGCTCGCGAAGGGGCTGGTGGTGCTGGGGCTCTTGCTGCTGATGCGCACCGGCCTGGTCTCGTTCGGCCAGGGCCTCTACTTCGCGGTCGGAGCGTACGCCGCGGGGATGATGCCACGCGCCCCCGGCCTCTCCGATGCTCTCGCCCTGATGCTGGCGGGTGGCGTCGCGGCGGGCGTGGTCGCAGCCCTCTGCGGGCTCCTTCTCGCGCGCTACCGGGGGATCTTCTTCGCCATGCTCAGCCTCGCCTTCTCCATGATCCTGTACGGGCTCCTGGTGAAGACGTCGGTCCTCGGGTCGACCGACGGATTCAACGTCGCGGCGCGCACCGTCCTGGGCGTCGCCGCCGCCGGAGCGTACGGCCGCTACGCCGTGTTCGCGCTCACCGTCGCGACGGCATTCGCGGCAGGCTTCCTGCTGCACCGCTTCCTCGGGTCCCACCTGGGGCGGCTGGCCCCCGCCATCCGCGACAACGAGCTTCGCGTCGAGTACATGGGCGCCTCGGTGCGCAACGTCGTGCACCTGAATCTGGTGATCGCGGGGATCCTGGCGGGCGCCGGCGGAGCGCTGACCGGAGTGACCGTCGGCCACATCGATCCGGAGATGGCGTACTGGACGACCTCCGGCGAGTTCGTCTTCGTCGCCATCCTCTCGGGGACCGCCAGCGTGCTGGCGCCCTTCCTCGGCTCGATCCTCCTCGAGCTCCTCCGCAGCTTCGCCTACGAGTACTCCCCGAACACCTGGCAGCTGGTGGTGGGCGGGGCGATGCTCCTCGTCATCCTCTTCCTCCCCAGCGGACTCTGGTCGGTGTTCGGGCGCTGGCGCAAGGTCCTTCGATGAGCGTGATCCTCGAGACCCGCGAGCTGACGAAGACGTTCGGGGCGGTCACCGCCGCGTCTTCGATCAGCCTGGCCATCGAGGAGGACACGGTGGTGGGGCTGATCGGTTCGAACGGCGCCGGCAAGACCACCTTCGTGAACCTGGTCACCGGTTACCTGAAGCCCACCTCCGGCGCGATCCGCTACCGCGGGCGGGACATCACCGCGCTGCAGCCCCGGCAGGTGACGCGCCTGGGAGTCTGCCGCTCGTTCCAGATCCCGCAGGTCTTCGACACCCTGACCGCATCCGAGAACCTGCTCGTCGCCGTCGGCATCGCCGCCCGCCACGGCAAGAAGCCCGTCGAGGAGGCGCCGGAAGACGCGGCGGAAGCGATGCTCCTGCGCTTCGGCCTCGACCGGTTCCGCGGCGCTCCCGCCGGGATCCTGCCCGAGGGAGTGCGCAAGCTCCTCGACATCGCCATGGCGCTCGCCGTCAAGCCGCAGATCCTCCTCCTCGACGAGCCGACCAGCGGGGTCAGCTCGGAGGAGAAGTTCGCGCTGATGGACCTGGTGCTCGGCGCCATCCGCGCAGACCGCGTCACCGTGCTGTTCGTCGAGCACGACATGGAGATCGTCCGGCGCTACACGCAGCGGATCGCCGCCTTCTATGAAGGGCGGATCATCGCGGACGGGCCGACCTCCGAGGTGCTGGAGAACCCCGAGGTCCGGCGCTACGTGGTGGGCGAGGCAGCGGTGGACCCGTGCTGACCGTCTCGGCGCTGGACGTCTCGATCAAGGCGGTGCGCATCCTGCGCGGCGTCGATCTCGAGGTGAAGCCAGGCCAGCTCGCCGGACTGATCGGGCGCAACGGCGCGGGGAAGACCACGCTCATGCGCAGCATCATGGGCCTGCTCCCGCCGTCCAAAGGGGTGATCGCGCTGGACGGCAAGGCGCTCGCCGGGATCCCTCCGCACCAGCGCGCACGCATGGGAATGGGGTACATGCCGGAGGACCGGCGCCTCGTCCCCCAGCTCACCGTCGACGAGAACGTGCTCCTGCCGGCGTGGGCCGCAGGGGCGAGGGACGGCGGGGAGGCGCGCCTGCTGCGCATCCACCAGCTGATCCCGGAGGTGCACGCGCTCCGGGAACGGCGCGGCCTGCAGCTCTCGGGCGGGCAGCAGAAGCTCGTCGCCCTCGCGCGGGCGCTGGTGGCCGGAACCAGGGTCCTGCTCCTCGACGAGCCGTTCGAAGGCGTGGCGCCGGTGCTGGCGCGGCGCCTCGCCGAGGTGATCGCTCTCCTCAAGCGCGAGGGGCTGTGCGTCGTGCTCTCCGAGTCCGACCTGACGCACTCGCGGGAGCTGCTCGACGTGGTGTTCCGGATCGACCGCGGCACGGTCACGCGCGCGACGCCCGGGGCCTGAGGACGGCAGGTCAGGCCGAGGCCGGCGAGGCGGGCGCTGAGTGGACGAGGCGCAAGGCCGCGAAGATCTCGTCGAGATCGACGGGCTTGACGAAGTGACCGGAGAACCCTGCCGCCTCCGCGCGGTCGCGGTCCGCCGCCGTCCCGTACCCGGTGACCGCGAACAGCGTCAGCCCGGGAAAGCGGGAGCGGAGGACGGCGCCGACCTCGTAGCCGTCCATCACCGGCAGCCCGATGTCGAGCAGCGCGATCTGCGGAACGAAGCCGTCCGCAAGGCGGATGGCCTCCGGACCGTCCGCGGCCGTGCGCACGTCGTATCCGGCGCCGTGCAGCGCATTCGCCAGCATCTCGGCGGCATCGAGGTTGTCGTCGACCAGCAGCACTCTCGCGCCCTTCGCGCCCCGCGCGTCCAGCGGGAGATCCCGGCCCTCCCGCAAGGAAGGGACGGTGATCGGCAGGGCCGGGACACGGACGATGAACTCGCTTCCCCGGCCGGCGCCATCGCTGCGCGCCTCGATCGACCCTCCGTGCAGCTGGATGAGGTTCCGCGCGATGGTCAGGCCCAGGCCCAGTCCGCCCGGCGACGCCGATCGATGCGAAGGATCCTGGAAGAACGGCTCGAAGATCTGCTCCAGCATCGGCGGGGCGATGCCGATCCCGGTGTCGCGCACCGAGACCTCGATGGCGGTGTCCTGCCGGCGCGCCCTGAGGCTGATGTGCGACGCCGGCGGGCTGTACTTGCAGGCGTTCGTCAGCAGATTCGAGAGGACCTGGGCGAAGCGGTCCGGGTCCGCGTCGAGCACGATCCCTTCGGGGACGTCGATCTCCAGATGGTGCCGGCCCTGCTCGAGCAGCGGGCTCGCCATCTCCACCGCGCGTCCGATCAAAGGCGAAAGCTCCACCGCGCGCTTCTTCAGCTCGATCTTGCCGCGGGCGAGGCGTGCGACGTCGAGCAGGTCATCCACCAGCCTGATCATGTGGCGGAGCTGCCGCTGCACGATCTCCGCCTCGCGCGTGGCGACGCCTTTGAGCTGCAGGATCTGCATGGCGGTCAGGATCGGGGCCAGCGGGTTCCGCAGCTCGTGTCCGAGCATCGCCAGGAACTCGTCCTTGGCGCGGTTGGCGGCCTCCGCCTCGCGCCGCGACTGCTGCTCCCGGGCGAGCAGGGTCTCGCGCTCGCGCCCCGCCTCCTCCATGCGCAACCTCGCGCGGACCTGCTCGCTCACGTCCACCGCAACCAGCATCATGCTGGTGGCGTTCCCCAGCGGATCTCGCAGCCGCTGCAGGTTGAAGTTGAACCAGCGCTCCTCCAGGACCCCGTCGGCGCGGCGCAGCCTGGTCGCGTACTCGTCGGCGGCATACGGCTCGCCGGTGCTCCAGACGCGCTCGAAGACCTCGATGACGGGCGTTCCCACGAGCTCCGGAAACGCTTCGCGCAGGGTGAGCCCGGCGACAGGCCGATTGTTCACCAGCTGCAGGTAGCGCGGGTTCGCCAGCTCGCAGGTGAAGTCCGGGCCCGAGAACACCGCGATGGGCACCGGCGCCTGCTCGAAGACGCCGTACATGCGCTCCCGATCCCGCTGGACGGTCTCGCGGGCGGCCGCGAGCTGCAGGTGCGTGGAGACGCGCGCCACGAGCTCCCGCGCGACGAACGGCTTGACGACGTAGTCGTCGGCGCCCGCCTCGAGCCCTTCGATGCGCGCGTCCTCGCCCGCGCGCGCCGAGAGCATGATCACGGGGATCGTCTTCAGGGCGGCATCGTGGCGGATCTCGCGGAGCAGGCCGAACCCGTCGAGACCGGGCATCATGATGTCGGTGAGGATCAGATCGGGCCGGAGTCGCCGGGCGGCGTCCAGCGCTGCGGCGCCGTCCGCCACCGCCTCCACGTTCCAGCGGCCGGCGAGCACGTGCACCACGTACTCGCGCATGTCGGCATTGTCGTCCGCCACCAGGATGCGCGCCCCTGACCGCGCGGCGACGCTGCCGGTGTCGGCGGATGCCCCGTCGGGAAGCCAGCGCAGCGCTTCCTGCAGGTACGCGTTCGCGGCGGTCGAAGTGGAAGGGAGCCTCTGTCCCACGCCGATCCGGTCGGCTGGAAGGTGCGCGCTTCCTCTCGGGATGTGGACGGCGAACGAGGTGCCCTCTCCGATCCGGCTCTGCACGTCGATGCGGCCGCCGTGCATCGCCACCAGCTCGGAGACCAGCGAAAGCCCGATGCCGGTGCCTTCGTACGTGCGTGACTTCGCCCCCTGGACGCGGTGGAACCTCTCGAAGACGCGGGGAACCTCGCTCTCGGGAATGCCGGTCCCGGTATCGCGCACCTCGAGGATCACCTCCTGGTCCACGGCGCGGAGGCCGACGGAGATGCCGCCCTCGAAGGTGAACTTGAACGCGTTCGAGAGCAGGTTGAGGAGGATCTTCTCCCACATCTCGCGGTCCACGAAGACCGGCTCCGGAAGCGGTTCGCAGGCGACCTCGAATCGAAGCCCCGCGCGCTCCAGCGCCGCGCGGAACGAGCTGGCGATGTCCGCCGACAGCGCCGAAAGATCGGTCGGCTCGTAGGTGGCCTCCGTCCGCGCCGTCTCGATGCGGG
>DASREU010000436.1:0-11135 GCA_035651935.1 Myxococcales bacterium
TTCACGCGGGAGCGGCGCTTACGCTCAAGGACAAGTTCCGCATTGTCTGACGCCCTCGCGCTGCTGGAGGTGTCATCGCTCGCGCGGGGCGTGGTGGTGGCGGATGCCGTGGCCAAGCGGGCGCCGGTGTCGCTGATCGAATGCGGCCCGGTCAGCCCCGGGAAGTACCTGGTCCTCTTCGCCGGAGGAGTCGCGGAAGTGGAGGAATCGGCGGCCGCCGGCGCCGCCGTTGCCGGCGAGCTCCTGATCGACAAGCTGCTGCTGCCGCAGGCGCACGCCCAGGTGCTGCCGGCGCTGCGCGCCGGAGCGCGCGGGTTCGGGCACGCTCCCAGCTCCGACTCCGCGGGGATGCTCGAGCTGGTCTCGGTCGCGGCCGCGCTGCGCGCCGCCGACGCCGCCTGCAAGGCAGCCGCTGTCCAGCTTCAATTCCTCCATCTTGCCCGCGGGATCGGGGGCAAGGCCTGGTTCGCGGTCCGCGGGGATCTGCACTCCGTCGAGGCTGCTGTCCTCGCGGCCACCCAGGCAGCGGGAGAGGGTCTGCTCGCCGGAGCGGAGATCGTCGCGGCCCCCCACGGCGACCTGGCCGGCAAGGCGCTGTGAGAGGCCGGATTGAACCCGCGGCGCGCCCGCCGTAGGCTCGCGCCGTGGAGAAGCCGGCGACACTGTTGAAGGTCCGCTTCGGCGAGGTGCCGCAGCTCCACAAGCACCTCCACGTCGTCGAGGGGCGCACGGTCTTCTTCTTCCGGGAGCCCGCGGCGCGCCTGACCGGCGGCGAGCGGGTGATCGTCGAGTTCTCCCTGGCCAGCAGCGAGCAGGTGAGCACGCTCCGCGGATCGGTGCTCGGCCGGGTCAACGGCGAAGGCGGCCAGATCGGCGCCTGGATCGAGTTTCCCGATGCCAAGCTGGCGAGGCGCCTGGAGCGCGGAGCCGCCGCACTGGGCATGCGCCAGCACCAGCGCGTCACCTGCGACCTGCTGATCGAGGTGAAGCAGGGACGGCACGCCTTCCTGGCGCGGATGATGGACGTGAGCATGGGTGGAGCGCGCATCCTCGGCGCCACGGCGCCGCGGGTGGGAGCGATGCCGCTCCGGCAAGGCGCCACCATCGAGCTGCGCATCATGGGCCCGGTGGGGCCATTTCCCTCGGACCTGGGCCGCGCCGAGGTGGCGCGGACGGACGCGCACACCGGTGAGCTGGCGGTGCGCTGGGTGCGCAGCGATCCCGTGGTGCGCGCCGCCTCGATGAAGCTGATCGACGCGGCGCGATCCGCCTGGGGCCAGGCCCAGCAGATGGTGCACGCTCCGGAATGCTGCCAGAACAGGGGGGTGCTCGATCCTCCGACGCCGCTCCTGAAGCGACGCCTCTAGCCCTCCTTCGCGTGCGCCGAGCGATCTCCTCGCGTGGGTAGCGCCGCGGTGGCGCCACGTTGCGATCGCCGCCGTCCTCGCCCCGAACCCCGTCCTGCGGCACTCCGGTCCGGCACGCGGGGTGCTTTGTCCCCCTGCGAGGCGCTGCCTCGAAGCGCAAACACCCGACCCAGGGGGATGCCATGAAAGCGCAGTGGAAGATCGCGATTGCCGTCCTGACCGCTCTCGCGGCGGCATGCGGCGGACAAACCGTCCAGGAGCGCAGTGATCAAGCCGTGGAGTGTTCGCTGAAGGTCGCCGCGAACGCGGAGGCCATCCGGCTCGCTCTCCAGCAGGTCGCCGACGGAAAGGTCGACCCCTGCGCCGGAGCGCTGACCGAGGCGAGTCGATACTCGGCGGAGCTGGGACGGATCGATCCGGACGACGGTTCCGACGCGTACGTCCAGATGGTGTTCATGATGCGGCTCCGCAATCCGACCGACCCGCGGACCGTCCGGCCCTGAAAGGCATCCACGCCGGCGCGGCGTAGCCCGGCCGCGCTTGCGCGCTGTTGCACGGTCGCCCGGTTTTCCAGGTGCGCGGGCGAGGCCGCTTCGGATAAAGGGGCGGCCATGAACGCGATGGAAGCGCTGGAGAAGCTCAGGCAAGGCAACGCGCGCTTTCTGGCCAATGTGCGCGGCGCGGAGCCGATCCTCAGCCAGGTGCGGCGCGCCGACTTCGTGCACGGGCAGAACCCGTTCGCGGTGGTCCTCGGATGCTCCGATTCGCGCGTGCCCGCGGAGATCGTCTTCGATCAGGGCCTCGGCGATCTCTTCGTGATCCGCGTCGCCGGCAACGTGGTCGCGCCGTCGCAGGTGGGCAGCGTGGAGTTCGCGGTGGAGAGGTTCGACACGCCGCTCGTGGTGGTGCTCGGGCACACCTCCTGCGGCGGCGTGGCCGCGACCCTCGACGTCCTGCAGAACCGGGCCAAGCCAGGCTCGCGCGGGCTGATGTCGATCGTCGACCGCATCCGGCCCAGCATCGAGCCGCTGCTCCAGGCCGGGTTGGCGGCGCAGCCCGAAGAGCTGACGCGCATCTCCATCCGCGCGAACGTCCGCGCCTCGGCGAACCAGTTGCGGCACGGCTCGGAGATCATCGAGCGGATGATCGCGGAGCGCGGGCTGGCGGTGGTGGGCGGCGTGTACGATCTCGCCACCGGCGCGGTGGAGTTCTTCGATGGGGTGCCCGGCGCCCCGTGAGGCGCGGTCACGCCGATCGATCCTCATGGATCGGAAGCGTGAGGGTGAATCGCGCGCCCTTTCCCGGCGCCGATTCCAGCTTCACGTCGCCGCCGTGCAACTGCGCCACCCGCTTCGCGAGATAGAGCCCGAGGCCGACGCAGCCGGATTTCTACGATCCCGTCACGAACCGCTCGAACATCCGCGGCAGCACTTCCGGCGGAACGCCCGGCCCTTCCTGCGGGGCTCGTAGAGGAAGGCGTCGACCTTGTCGGCGCGAAACGCCGCCGCGATCGAGTCGGGCACCACTGTGATGCGTTCAGGAGAGAAATTGGATCTGGTGATCTACGTACCGCCGTCCGCGGTTCCGGCGGGCGAGCGCGTCGCGCGCCGCGGTGATAGAAGCTCCGACGAATGCCAAGGCAACTGCATACCTGCATGCTCTGCGAGGCGGTGTGCGGGGTCACGGTCGAGGTGGACGGCAGGACCGTCCGCGACGTCCGCGGCGACCCCGACGACCCCTTCAGCCGCGGCCACATCTGTCCGAAGGCAGCGGCGATCCCGGATGTGCAGGACGACCCCGATCGCCTTCGCGAGCCGCAGCGGCGGGTCGGCGACCGCTGGGAGCCGGTCTCCTGGAAGACCGCGCTCGCCGAGGCCGGGGCGCGCATCGCCGAGGTGCAGCGGAAGTACGGGCGCAACTCGGTGGGCGTGTACATCGGCAATCCCACCGTGCACTCGTACTCGGCGTTCCTCGCCGTGCCCTTCTTCTCGCGCGCCCTGGGGACCCGCGCGCGCTTCTCCGCGACGTCGGTCGATCAACTTCCGCAGATGCTCGCGGCGCTGCAGATGTTCGGGCACCAGTTCCTCCTCCCGGTGCCCGACGTCGACCGCACCCGCTTCTTCCTCATGCTGGGCGCCAACCCGCTGGCTTCGAACGGCAGCCTGATGACTGCCGGCGGCATCTCGCGGCGCCTCGACGAGCTTCGGCGGCGAGGCGGCAAGCTGGTGGTGGTCGACCCCCGGCGGACCGAGACGGCGGCATTCGCGGACCAGCACCTCGCCGTGCGTCCCGGCACGGACGCGCTGCTGCTGCTCGCCGTGCTCCAGGTCATCTTCGAAGAGCGCCGCGACAAGCCTCTCCAGGACGCCGACGGTCTCCTCCTCCTGCGGGAGGCCGCCGCGCGCTTCCCGCCCGAGCGCGTCGCGGCGCGCACCGGGGTCTCCGCGGAGGCGATCCGCGCGCTCGCGCGCGAGTTCGCCTCGGCACCGGCCGCGGTGGCGTACGCGCGCGTGGGCGCCAGCACCCAGGAGTTCGGGGGACTGGCGTCGTGGCTCGTGGTCGCGCTCAACGCGGTGACCGGGAACCTCGATCGCGAGGGCGGGTTCATGTTCACCACGCCCGCTGCGGACGTCGTCGGGGTCACGTCCCGGATGAACGACCGCGGCCATTTCGGCCTCTGGAAGAGCCGCGTCCGCGGCCTGCCCGAGTTCGGCGGCGAGCTCCCGGCGGCGACGATGGCGGAGGAGATGGAGACCGAGGGCGACGGCCGGATCCGCGCGCTGATCACCTTCGCGGGGAATCCGGTGCTCTCCACTCCGAACGGCGCGCGTCTCGATCGGGCGCTGTCGAAGCTCGAATACATGGTCTCGGTCGACGTGTACCGCAACGAGACCACGCGGCACGCGAACCTGATCCTGCCGACCAGCTTCGGATTCGAGCGCGATCACTACGACGTGATCTTCTACGCGCTGGCGGTGCGCAACGCCGCGCGCTACGTGAAGGCTCTGGTGCCCCCGCCGCCCGGCGTACGCGGCGACTTCGAGGTGCTGCTGGATCTGGCGCTCAGCATCCTGCGGCACGGCGGCGGCCGCGGCGGAATCCGGCGCACCGCGCCGTTGCGGGCGGCGCGGCTGCTCGGCGAGCGGAGGCTGCTCGACCTTTTCCTCCGGTTCGGACCGCACAAGCTCTCGCTGCGGAAGCTCCTGGCGAGCCCGCACGGCATCGACCTGGGACCGCTGCGCCCGCAGCTCGCGGCGCGGATGGGAACCAGGCGGGTGAACCTTTCGCCGGAAATCTATCTGCGGGACCTCCCGCGGCTCGAGGCAGCCCTCCTCCGGCGCGCGGACGAGGGCCTCGTGCTGATCGGGCGACGCATGCTGCGGAGCAACAATTCCTGGATGCACAACAGCCTGCGCCTGGTGAAAGGCCCTCCGGGGTGGACGCTCCTCATCCACCCGGACGACGCCGCGGCGCGGGGGCTTTCGGCAGGCGAGAGCGCGCGGGTCGCGTCGCGGGCCGGCACGGTGGAAGCGCCGGTCGCCCTCAGCGCGGACATGGCGCGCGGCGTGGTCAGCTTGCCGCACGGCTGGGGCCACGGCCGCGACGGCGCCGCGCTTTCGGTCGCCGCCGCGCACGCCGGCGCCAGCCTGAACGATCTCACCGACGAGCAGTCGATCGATGCGCTCTGCGGGAACGCGGCCTTCAGCGGCGTCCCGGTCACCATCACGAAAGCGTGAACCATGAAGAACCGTCAATGGCTGCTGGCCCGGCGTCCGCAGGGAATGATCAGCGCCGACGATTTCAAGTGGGTGGAGGACGCGGAGGTCCCCGCCGCGGCGGAAGGCGAAGTGCTGGTCCGCAACCTCTGGCTCTCCTGCGACCCCACGCAGCGCGGGTGGATCGGGGGCGACACGTACCTGCCGGCGGTGAAGATCGGCGAAGTGGTGCGGTCGTTCGCCGTCGGGCAGGTGGTCGAGTCGAAGAATCCGAAGTTCAAGCCTGGCCAGCTCGTGCAGGGCCTGTTCGGCTGGCAGGACTACGCCAGCGTGAAGCCGGGCAGCATCTCCGCTCCCACGCCGGTTCCCGAAGGCGTTCCCATCGAGACCGCGATGAGCGCGCTGGGCGCGACCGGCATCACCGCCTACTTCGGCCTGCTGGAGATCGGCCGTCCCAAGGCGGGCGAGACGGTGGTGGTCTCCGGCGCGGCCGGCGCCACGGGATCGATCGTCGGACAGATCGCGAAGATCCAGGGCTGCCGGGCGATCGGCATCGCGGGCGGCGCGGAGAAGTGCAAGCGGCTGGTGAGCGAGTACGGCTTCGACGGCGCCATCGATTACAAGGGTGAGGACGTGCGCAAGCGGCTGAAGGAGCTCTGTCCCAACGGCGTCGACGTGTTCTTCGACAACGTCGGCGGCGACATCCTCGATGCGGCCCTGGCCCGCCTGGCGATGCGCGGCCGCGTGGTGCTCTGCGGCGGCATCGCGCGCTACAACGACGCCGGCCAGGCGCCCGGACCGAAGAACTACCTGAACCTGGTGGTGCAGCGCGGCCGCATGGAAGGCTTCATCGTCCTCGACTACATGCCGCGCGCGAGGGAGGCCGTGACCGCGCTCGCGGGATGGCTGAAGGAGGGCAGGCTGAAGGACCGCGTCGACGTGCAGCGCGGGCTGGAGAACGCGCCCGCCGCGCTGGCCCGGCTGTTCAAGGGAGAGAACCAGGGCAAGCAGCTGGTGCGCATCGCCTGACGGCAACCGCGATCAGCGCACGATCCCGCACGCCTGCGCGACGTCGTCGCGGTAGGCGAGCCAGCGGTCGAGAGCGTCCTGCACGGTTTGCACGATGTGATCCTCGAGCGCGACCGGCGCGTTGCCGAGGACCATCCTCCAGGCATCGAAGCGGTGCCCGCCTTCCACCTTGTGGTGCACGCGCTGCAGTTCGAGAAACGCGGGATCGACGCCGTGGATCCGGACCAGCGGGTGTTGCCGGATCGCCGCTTCGATTCCGGCGGGCGTTTCCGGACCGGTCTTCTCCAGCTCGCGGCGCTCGTGGACGCTTCCCTCGACGAAGATCGTCAGCACGGCGGCGCCGACGACCCAGTGGTCCCCGCCGCTGACCTCGTCGAGAAAGGTGCGATACCGCCTCGCCCCGGGAAAAAGCTTGACCGGCTCGAAATCGGAACGGCGGAACCCGCAGCCCTCCATCATCTTCAGGAAGAGCTCCGGGTGCGACTTCGATCCGCTGATCCCGCCGGTCTGCTCCTCGTAGATGTTGGCGGCCAGCATCGCGCGCGCGTCCTGCGGCGTTTCCGGATGACCGAGGATGCGCGCGAGGAGCTGCGGAAAGTCGCGCACGTACACCGCCCACTCCTGCTGGAAGTGGGGCAGCAGCCGCGGGAGGGGCACGCGGCCTTCGGCGAACCAGGGCCAGGCCCAGTGGTTCTTGCGTTCGAGGATGCGGAGCAGGCGTTCCTGGAGCACGCCCCACTCTAACCGCATCCCCTCGCTTCGCGGACGAAGTTTGCGGCGGTCCGTGCGACTTCCGCCCGATGAAAGCGAAGGGGTGGATGGCGCGGTGCGTCTTGCTTCCTCAATCGGTCAGATGGGAGTCGCGTCGGAGCTTGAAGCAGCTCCGGAGCGCACGGCAGACGGGGGCTTGTGGATGACGAGCAGGAGTGTCGACTCCCACGACGCGCTCGACCTGGGCGTCAACGCCGCGGAGATCGGAACCTGGAATTGGCACATCCGTTCCGGCCGCCTCGACTGGACGTCGTGGACGTACCAGCTCTTCGGGTTCCAGCCGGGGGGCATCGCCACCTCCCACGAGCTGTTCCTCCGCCGGGTCCACGCGCCGGATCGGGCGGTCGTGCTGGCCTGGATCTCTCGCGCGATGAAGGAGCGCACGCGCACCTCGCTCGAGTTCCGCATCGACCGGGCCGATGGAACCGTCCGCTGGATCCGGTCGACGGGACGGGTGCTGGCCGACCAGCACGGGGACGCCGAACGGATGATCGGCGTGGCCGAGGACGTCACCGATTTCCATCGCGCCGCTCGCGCAGTGCGGGTAGTTCCTCTGGTTCCTCGCGGGCCGATGCGCGGCTTCTCGGCGCGCGAGGTCGCGCAGATGCTCGGCGTGGCTGAAGTGACGGTCAAGCGCCTGGCCGCCTCCGGAGAGATCCGGATGTTCCGCTCCAGCAAGAAGAACACCCGGAGGTTCGCGGCGGATCACATCGTCGAGTACCTGGGCAAGGGCGTCGATCGCGAGGCCGGTTTCGAGTCGAGCGTCGCCAAGGGCGACATCACGAGCTGCATCGTCCACGCCCTCGACCGCCTGGGCCAGGGAACGTCTCTCGAGGCGCTCCTGGACGATGCGCGCCTTTCGACAACGCAGGCCGCATCCCCTGCCTTCATCGACGAGCTGCTCTCGCGGCTCCCGTTCATGATCCCCGACCGGCAACACAGCGCCTTTCCGGCCCTGCTCGTGCAAGCCGGGAACGCGGAGCGAACGTCGGCGGTCGTCCGCTGCGTCCTGCACGCCCGCGGCTACGACGTCCTGCGCGCCGCGGGCAATCCGGATCCGGTGCAGCTCGCCGAAGTGGCGCGCCGGGTCCGGGCCCGATTCGTCATCCTGGTGATCGGCGCGGAATCGGCAAGGATCCAGGCGACGGCGCTGTCGCTGGCGTCGTTCATCGCGGACCGGCTGGGCCGCGGAGCGGTCCTGGCCCATGTGGAGGGGACGGTCCCGGTGCCGGACGGGGTGACCCGCTTCCGGTCGATGCGCGATCTCGCCACTCTGCTGGAGTGACGCGACCTCAGCGCAGGGTGTCCACCAGCATGAAGGCGAGGATCGGGATGAGCCCGAATCGAGCTTGCGTCCGGCGGTGAAGACGGAGGAGCGGAAGTCCTCGTACGCAATTGGTCGCACGTCCCGCGGCGCTGCAGCAGGCTGCGGCCACTCACGGGGAGACGAAACGGAGCTCGTCGATTCCGGATCGGCGGCTTGCGATGTCCTCCGCCCCGCGATTGCTGCTATCGTCTCGGCAGAACGGAGGACGCGATTCACCTCCTGCTCCATGCCGCGCGCCGCCTCCGGCACGCGCCGCTCTTCACGGTGATGAGCGTGCTCACGCTCGCCATCGGCATCGGCGCCTCCGCGCTCATGCTGAGCGTGGTCTCGACCATCCTGCTCAAGCCGCTGCCGTACGGAGATCCGGATCGCATCGAGATGCTCTGGGGTTCGTATCCCGACGCCAATCTCGGCGTTCCCGAACAGCCCACGCACGGCGCGGTGTTCAGCATCATCCGTGAGAACACGAAGGCGTTCGAGTCGATCGCGGCGTTTCGCGGCACGTCGCTCAACCTCGGCGACTCCACGGCGCCGGAGCGTCTCGACGGCGTGGCGGCGACGGGGGACTTCTTTCAGGCGCTCGGCGTGACGCCGGCGATCGGCCGCTTCTTCGAGCGCGCGAACGAGACTCCCGGAGAAGATCACGTCGTGGTGCTGGGCGACGCGCTCTGGCGGCGGCGGTTCGGCGCCGACAGGAGCATCATCGGCCGCGCGCTCACGCTGAACGGCGAGCCGTACACCGTCATCGGCGTGGCCCGCGCAGGGTTCGCGTTTCCGCGCGGTTCGGAGATGCCGGGCAACTTCCAGTTCGCGGCGATGCCGGAGCTCTGGGTCCCGCTCCAGCCCCCGCGCGAAGGGATCGCGGACCTGGCGATCGTGGGGCGCCTCAGGGCGGGAACGACCCATCTCGCGGCGCGCCAGGACATGGATCGCGTGATGGCCGTGGTCGAACGCACGATTCCCGTGACCAAGAACTCCCACCCGCGCGAACTGCTCGTGCCGCTGCGCCAGCAGATCACGGGCGACGTGACGCAGATGCTCATGAGCCTCCTGGGCGGCGTGGCGCTCGTGCTCCTGATCGCGTGCGTGAACACCGCGCAGCTCCTCCTCGCGCGACTCCAGATCAGGCGAGGGGAGCTCGCCATGCGCGCGGCGCTGGGCGCGACGACGCTGCGCCTCGCGGGAGAGGTGACGGCCGAAGTCGGACTGCTCGTGGCCGCCGGCGGAGCGGCCGGGATCGCTCTGGGGAGCGCGGGGATCGACCTCTTGCGCGCGTATGGCGCAGCTGGGCTGCCTCGATCCGCGGAGATCGCTTTCGACGCGCGCTTCGCCGCGGCGGCGCTCGCCGTCATCGTCATCGCGGCGATCGTGGTGAGCGCCGTCCCCTTCCTCTTCGGCGCTCGCGCAGATCTCATGACCACGCTGCGGAGCGGCGGACGCGGCACAGGCACGAGGAGCTTCTCGAGCAAGGCGCGCCGCGCTCTGATCGTGAGCGAGCTCGCGGGATCGCTCGTGCTCGTGGCGAGCGCAGCGCTGCTGGTCCGAAGTCTCTCGAAACAGATGAGCGCAAAGCTCGGGTTCGACGCCGTGCACGGCGCGACATTCGAGGTCTCGCTCCCGCCCATCCGGTATCCCGAACGCGCCTTTCAAACCGGCATGGAACACGCGGCCGCCGTTCGATTCCTCGGCGCTGCGCTCGACAACATCCGTGCGCTGCCGGGCGTGTCGGCCGCGGGCATCGGCAAGCCGCTTCCGCTGAGCGGCGAGCAGCAGGCGTCCGTCTTCACGCCGGAGGGCGAGCTGCCTTCGCTCCCGCCCGACGCGTTGTCGCCGATCGCGCAATTCACGGTCGCGAGCGAAGGGATGATTCGCGCGCTCGGCGCGACGATGCTCGCCGGGCGCGATTTCTCCGAAGCCGACCGGGCCGACGGTGTGCCGGTGGTGATCGTCAACCAGTCGATGGCCGCGTGGCTGTGGCCCGGCAAGGACGCCATCGGCAGACGCATCCATGTCGGGGGGCCGCACGATCAGCGGCCGTTCCCGTGGATGACGGTGATCGGCGTGGTGGGGAACATGAAGCGGTATACGCTGACCGAGACGCCGCGGCCGGAGATGATCGTGCCGTACACGCAGAATCCGTATCTCACGTTCGGCACCATGCAGTTCGTAGTTCGTTCGAATCTGCAAACCTCCGCGCTGATGCCGGAGATCCAGCGCGCGATCGCCGCAGCCGATCCCACGATTCCCATCGCGCACGCGCGAACCATCGACGATCTCGTCGCGACGAGCGCATCGAACGCACGATTCGTCACGCGCTTCATGGAGAGCTTCGGCATCGTCGCCTTGCTGCTCACGATCGTCGGCGTCTACGGAGTGATCGCGTACAGCGTGCAGCAGCGGCGGCAGGAGTTCGCCGTCCGCCGCGCGCTCGGTGCGGGCACCCCCGAGATCCTGCAGCTGGTTCTCTCCGAAGGGCTCAAGCTCGCCGCCGTGGGGGTCGCGGTCGGCCTGTCGCTCACCGTGGCGGCGGGGCTCGGCCTGCGGCATCTGCTGTTCGGGGTGTCGCCCTTCGATCCGGTGACCGTGCTGGCGTCGATCGTCGTGATCGCAGGAGTGTCGTTGGCAGCCAGCCTCGTTCCTGCCCTGGCCGCCGCGCGCGTCGAGCCTCGCGCGGCGCTCGAGGAGTGATCAGCGGAAGTTCTCGGACGCAAGTGGGCCCACGTCCCGCTGCGCTTGGAGGAGTCGATCAGAGGAGAAGTCGAAAGCCCAGGGTGACGAAAGTGTAGACGTAGTCGCCGGGTTTGTTGGGACGCTCTCCGAAGAGAGGAACGGAGAGCTGCAGCTCGACCGCGGGGCGCAACCACCTTCGGGAACGCCCCCACAGATACCCGATCTGCGCCGCAACGAAGGGCCCGTCGCCGCCGT
>DASREU010000437.1:0-4049 GCA_035651935.1 Myxococcales bacterium
AACAAGCCGCCCGGGGGGATCGCCTACCGCTGCTCGTTCCGGGTCACCGAGGCCGTGCACTGCATCGAGCGGATCACGGACGTGCTCGCGCAGGAGCTGAAGATGGATCCGGCGGCGCTGCGGATGAAGAACTTCATCCCCGCCGACCAGTTCCCCTGGAAGTCCCCGCTCGGCTGGGAGTACGACAGCGGCAACTACCCGGCCGCGCTGCGCAAGGCGATGGACATCGTCGGGTACGAGGCGCTGCGCAAGGAGCAGGCGGAAAAGCGCGCGCGCGGCGAGCTGATGGGGATCGGGATCTCCAGCTTCACCGAGATCGTCGGCGCCGGCCCGAGCAAGCAATTCGACATCCTCGGGCTCAAGATGTTCGACTCCTGCGAGATCCGGGTGCACCCGACCGGCAAGGCGATGGCGCGATTCGGGACCAAGTCGCAGGGCCAGGGGCACGAGACGACGTACGCGCAGATCGTCGCCGAGGAGCTGGGGATTCCCGCCGCGCACGTGCAGGTCGAGGAAGGGGATACCGACACCGCGCCGTACGGGCTCGGCACCTACGCCAGCCGGTCCACGCCGACGGCGGGCGCGGCCGGCGCGATGGCGGCGCGCAAGATCCGGGAGAAGGCGAAGAAGCTGGCGGCGCATCTCCTGGAGTGCTCGCCCGACGACCTCGTCTGGGAGCCGGGGAAGTTCTCGGTGAAGGGCGCGCCGTCGCGCAGCAAGACCATCCAGGAGATCGCGCTCGCCGCCTACACCAACCATCCGCAGGGGATGGAGGCCGGCCTGGAGGCGGTCTCGTATTACGACCCGCCGAACCTCACCTTCCCGTTCGGCTCGTACATCGCGGTGATCGACATCGATCGGGGGACGGGGGCGGTGAAGGTGCGCAGGTTCGTGGCGGTCGACGATTGCGGCAACATCATCAACCCGACCATCGTCGACGGGCAGATCCACGGCGGCCTGGCGATGGGGCTCGCGCCCGCGCTGCTCGAGGAGATCAGCTACGACGAGAGCGGCAACATCACCGGCGGCAGCTTCATGGATTACCTGGTGCCGACGGCGATGGAGACCCCGAGCTGGGAGACGGACAAGACGGTCACGCCCTGCCCGCACCATCCCTTCGGCGCAAAGGGAGTGGGAGAGTCGGCGACCGTCGGCGCGCCGCCGGCGATCGCGAACGCGGTGGTCGATGCCCTCTCGCACGTCGGAGTGCGGCACGTGGACATCCCGATCACGCCGGAGAAGGTCTGGCGGCTGCTGCGAGACACGGGGCTCGCCGAGTAGCGGTGGAGGCCTGCTCTGCTCGCCCGCGAGGGCGAGCGGCTTGCTGCCGCCGCGCCTGCCGATGAGCACCGTGGGGGGGATGGTGCTCGTCGGCGGCGCGGCGCTGAGCCTGTTCAGCTGACGATCAGTGGCGGCCGCGGGCGGGCTTGAAGAACCCGATGTCCAGCGTGTCCGCCTCCGCCTGCGCTCCTGCGCGACCCAGATGCAGCCAGTCCGGCGTCCCGGTCGGGTCGCTGTGCGTGGCGTACTGGATCTGCAGCTTGGTGGTGAGGAAGTTCGTGTTCAGCGGGTCGCGGGTGGCGTTGTAGAAGTCGGCCACGCTGTCGTAGCTGCCGGGCGTGAGGATGAACTGGTTGATGGTGTTGTGCGCGGTCATCGTCAGGTCGTCCGTGCCCGCCTGCCCGACGTCGGTGATCAAGGTGGAGCCGATGACGTGGATCCCGCGGCCCCGGAGGATCGCCGCCATGCTCTTGAGCGACGCGATGCTCTGGTCCGGAGGGATCTTGTCGCCCCAGTCATTCGTCCCCACGTAGAAGATCACGTCGGTGACGCCGCTGGTGCCGAGGACGTCGCGGTCGAGCCGCTCGGCCATCGTCTGCAGCAGCGGCCGGGTCTGGCCCGGACCGGGGATGCCGGCGACGTCGCCGCCGATTCCCGCGTTGACCACGGAGACGTGCTGCCCGTACGCCTCGTGCAGGCGGCGGGACATCCAGTTGAGGAAGCGATCGTTGTTCCCGGGCGTGGTGATGGAGCCGTCCACCGACGAGCTGCCCGCGCCGACCAGCACGCGCGTGTCCGCGGGCGCCAGCACGTCGACCGCGTCGACGAAGAAGAAGGAGGAGGTCTCGTACGGGTACGCGTCGTCGGTGTCGTCGCCGGTGTGATCGCCGGTGCCGGGCGCGCCGAGGAACGACTCCTGAAGACCGGTGCCGTGGAACGTCATCGGGCCGCTGTGGCCGGGGATGTACATGGAGACGGCGAGGTTGCGGCCCTCGAGCGTGGGATCGACGCGGTCGTCCGCGTCGCCATCGCCGACGCCGTGCACCCAGCGGACGTGGAACGCGTCGCTGAAGACCTCCGCTCCGGCCGGGACGGTGACGCTCCTTGATCCGTTGAACTTGACCGGGGTGTTCGTGCCGGCGACCGTCGCGCCCGAGAACGAGTGCAAGCCGACGGTCACGGCGCCGAACGTCACCGGGCCCGTCCCCCAGGTGTTGGAGAGGCGGACGCGCATCACGTCGCCCCAGATGTCGGGCTTCACGATCATCCGCAACGTCTGGTTGTTCGCCTCCGGGATGGCCGGCGGGCCGGTGAAGGGGAAGGCGAAGTTCACCAGGGCGTTCGTCTGGGTCGTGCCGCTTCCCTTGAAGACGTTCACCGGCGAGGTGGTCCAGGTAGCGACCCACTTGCGGTCATCGCGGTCGTTCCCGTCGTGCGCCAGGGCGCGGCCACCCACGGCGGCGAACGCAAGAACGGCGAGTCCAAGCAAAGATCTCCGAAGCATCGTGCAAACCTCCCCTTCGAGTAGGGGGCGGTGCGTACGACCTGGTTCTTTCGGAGGTCAAGGATCGGCGAGTCAGGACGTTCGCCGGAGGCACGATTGTCTTCCACCATTCCATGGGTTCGCGCGGCGGAGCGCAGCTTTTCCGATTGTTTCGGCCCGCGCCGCGCGTCTCTACCGGCTGGTTCCGGCGAGGCGCTCCGCCAGAGCTGCCAGCTCCGGAGCGGCAACGTCGCCGACCAGCACGTACTGCAACCCGCCGGAGGTCCAACGCCAGGCGGTGAAGCCGCGCTGCTCCTCGCGCCGCGGCGGCGCATCGCCGCGCCCCTGCGCGTCGAGGACGAAGAGGTTCACCAGGTGTTTGGCCTTGCGGTACACCACCGCCGCGGCGGGCCGGCCGTCGAGATAGTCGAGGCGCCCGCCCGCGAGCGCGAAGCCGGTGGTGGACTCGTCGCGCACCGGAACGGCAAAGCCCACCTTCCCGTCGAACCACGGCTTCACCGTGTGCTGATCGGTCGAGACGACGTCGATGGCGTGGTCCAGCTGCAGCGAGCGCGCGTGAGCGGCGATCGCCTGCTCCACCAGCGCATCGCGCCGGGGCATGGCGGCGAACACGGCCACCGCCACCGACGCCGCCAGCGCCGGGGCTGCCCAGGTCAGCCTCGGCCGGCGCGGGCGAAGAGGGCGCAGCAGCCGGCGCTCCAGTCCGGGCGGCGGCTCGTGGTAGGTCAGGTGCGTCCGCGCCGCATCGCTGAGCGCGCGGAGCGATGCCGCCTGGCGCGCGCACGCCGGGCAGCGGGAGACGTGCTCGCGGACCTCGAGCACCGAGCGCGCATCCAGCTCGCCGTCGAGCTCCAGCTCCAGGAGCGGCATCGTTTCGACGCAGGTCATGACGCGCTCGCCTTCAGGCCGGTATCGCCCAGCCGGGCCTGCAGCTCGCGCCGCGCGCGCGAGAGCCGCGACATCACGGTTCCGATGGGAACCGCGGTCACGTCCGCGATCTCCTTGTACGAGAGCCCCTCCAGCTCGCGGAGCACGAACGCCTCGCGGAACTCGGGGCGGAGCGCCTCGACCTCTTCCTGGATGCGGCGCGCCTGATCGCTGCGGACGAGCTGCGCTTCCGGCTCCGGGGTGAGCTGCAGCGGCACCACGGCGGCGGTATCGCGCTCCTCGTCGAAGACCTCTTCCGTCTGCCCTTTGCGGGAAAGGAACGACCAGCAGGCGTTCCGGACGATGGAGAGGAGCCACCCGCGCGCCCTCTCGCCCC
>DASREU010000438.1:0-4865 GCA_035651935.1 Myxococcales bacterium
TTCCTCCTCGGCCTGGAGGATCCGGACATGCCGCCGACGCCGCCGATCCTCATCCTCGGCGCGCTGCTCCTCGCCGCCGGCATCTGGCTGCTCTCGCGCCTCTTGCGCGCGAACCCCCCTTCCGACTCGGAAGAGCTCCCCGGCGGCCCCGGCCGCCCCACCGCCGCCATCCTGGCGCTGATCTGGATCCTGGCGATGATCTGGGGAGTGCACGCCTGGATGGTGCTGCGCGGTAAAATGACGGGGACATGATGAGCCGCGCAAGCGGCGATTCGTGTCCCCAGGCCTCAGCGACTTGTACCGAAATCCAGCGACGTGTCCCCAGGCCTCAGCGACTTGTACCCACCGCGGCGATCAGATCCTCCTGATCCTCGCCACCCGCAGCTGCGGCCCCGCCATCCCGACGCCGAATCCCTCGTCGAGCGTTCCTTCCACCTCCACCCGGGCGCCCTTCGCCGCCTTCAGCTCCCCCTTCGCGCCGATCAGCGTGTACCGCTTGCCGTCCTCGCCGCTCAGCCGGTACAGCCCACCTTCCAGATCGACGAACTCCACCGTCCCGCTCACCTTCATCGGAGCGGCTCCCGCGCCAGCAGGCCGCGTCCCGCCACCCAGACGAACATCGCGCTGGCGAGGAGCCACACCGGCATCAGCAGCGCAGGCATCCACGGCAACGCCACCGTGCGCCAGATGGCGGCGTGCAGGAGCGTGCCGGCCCAGCCGAACGCGAGCCCGGCGACCAGAGCGCCGAAGGCATTGCGCAGCGGCCGCGCCGCGATCCGGGCCACCAGCGCCAGCGCGAACGGCACCAGCGCGCTCCATCCGATGTACCCGGCGACCGGCGTGAGGAACCGCTGTGGCCAGGCCGCGGGCGGCAGTGCGAGGAACGAGAGCATGGAGATGCGCTCGGCGCCCAGCGGCGCCAGGATCGCCAGCGCCCCGGCGCCAGCGGCGAGGCCGGTCCAGAACGAGAGGCCCGGCTTTTCGCTTGGCAGGAGCTGTCCGGTGGAGCGCGCGTGGCGGAGAGCGACCCAGGCGCCGAAGGCGGCGAACGCGAGCCGCCAGAGGCCCCACCAGAGGGTCGCCTTGCGCACCGCGGCCGCCGCGTCGAGGAGGCCGGCTCCGTAGCGTTCCCTGCTGCTCTCGGGCGGGGTGCTGGCCGTGCTCTCCAGCAGTTCCTCCACCGCGGCGGGCGACGACACGCCGAGCGACATCACCAGCGCCGCTGCGCCCGCGACGTGTGGGGTGGCCATGCTCGTTCCCTGGAACCAGCGATAGCCGGCCTCGGTGGTGCTGCCCTCGGCGAGCGTCTGCTGCAGCACGCCGCTCTCCTCGCCCAGCGACTTGTCGCCTCCCGGAGCGGCGATGGCCACTTCCGGGCCGAACGAGCTGTAGAACGCGAGCTTCCCCTTCGGGCCGACGGCGCTCACCGCGAGCGCGCCCGGATACGCCGCCGGATAGGAGACGCCGCGCGCTCCGCCGTTTCCCGCGGCGCACACCACGACCGCGCCGCGCCGCCGCGCGTAGGCGACTGCAGACTGCATCGCCAGCGAGCGCCCTCCGCCACCGAGCGAGAGATTGAGCACGCGCGCGCCGTGATCGACCGCCCACCGGATGCCTTCGGCGATGTCGTGCGAGTTCCCGCTTCCCGACGCGGAGAGCACCTTGATCGGCATCAGGTGCGCCTCGGGGGCCATCCCGGCCACGCCTTTGCCGTTGCCCGTGCTCTGCGCGATGGTCCCGGCCACGTGGGTGCCATGGGCGTGGTCGTCGCGGGCGTCGTCGTTGTTCGCGACGAAGTTCCAGCCCTTCACGATCCGCGCTTCATCGAGATCGTCCACCGGATAGATGCCCGTATCGATCACCGCGACGGTGACGCCTTCGCCGCGCGTCGCGTCCCAGGCGCGCTCGGCGCCGGCCGCCTTGAGGTGCCACTGCTTCGAGAAATCCGGATCGTCGGGGACCCACAGGCTCTGGTAGCGAACGACCGGCTCCGCCCAGATCACGTCCGGGCGCTGGCGAAGCTCTGCCAGCACCTGCGCCTCGGTGCCGGGCTCGACCTCGATCTCGGCCGAGTACTCGGACGAGAACGCATCGCCGTAGAGGTCGTCCTCCTGCTCCTCGGCGTCGATCACCCTGCCGGGCAAGGGGGCCCGCGCCTTCAGCTCGACCTCGATGCGGCCGGGGACGGCGTCGGCGCTCATCCCGAGGATCGGCGCCGGGTTGCGCGTGCAGCCTGCGAGGCCGAGCAGCAACAGCGCCGCCGAGGCGATCAACGCCACGATCAGGCGTTCGCGCAGGCCCGGACGCGCGCTGAGAGTGCCCGCCGTCATGGTTCGCAGCATACCTCCCCCCGGAAGACGCGGCGAAAGCCGCCTTATTTCAGGGAACGCGCGGGGGCTATTCCGGATCTACGTCCAGCTCCAGCGGCGCGCCGGCGCCAGGATCCAGCTCGACGAGCCTGGTGCCGGTCGAGGCAGCGTCTTCCGGAGCGACCAGCTCCGGCCGCTCGCCGCGAAGCCACGACGCCACCGTCTTGCCCAGCTCGGTGAGGCCGCGGGCGAAGAAGTGATCGGCGTGCGCGATCACCTCCAGCGTCGCACCTTCGGGCAGCTTGAGCGCGCCGCGATCGCAATAGCGGTCATGCTGTGCGCACACGACCAGCAGCGGCTTGGTCAGCTTCGCCGTCGCGGCGAAGTCGTACAAGCCAGTCGGCGGCGCGATCAGGACCAGGCGCGCGATGCGCGGATCCTCCGCGGCCTCCAGCGCGACCGCGGCGCCGAAGCTGTACCCGACGGCGCAGGCGGCGGACATGCCGGTGGTCGCGAGCAGGTGGTCGCAGATCTGCCGCAGATCGGCGACCTCGGAGCGCAGGTCGTCGATCCGGCCGCTGCCGGCGCGCTGCCCGGAGACGCCGCGCGACGCTCCCACCCCGCGGTAATCGAAGCGCAAGGTGGGGTGCCCGGCGCGAGTGAGCGCCCAGGCCAGCTCCGCGATCACCGGCGAGAGCATGCTGCCGCCCAGCGCAGGGTGAGGAGCGGCGATGGCGCACGGCGGGTCGCGGGTGCCGCGATGGAAGAGCGCGTCCAGCTCGCCCACCACCACGCTGCGCTCGAGATATTGACCGGCGAGGACCATCTCAGGCGATCTTCCGGAAGACGAAGAACTTGAGGTACTTCCCCTCGGGAAAGGCGAGCAGCGCGGGATGATCGGGGGGCTGCCGCTTCTCCTCGAGGAGCTGGAGCTCGGTGTGCGTCTTCCCGGCGGCCTCGCGAATGGCGCCGAGGAACTCTTCCGCCGAGACGCGCGCGGAGCAGGAGGCGGTGGCGAGGATGCCGCCCGGCGCCAGCGCGGAGAACGCCGCGCGGTGCAGCGAGGCGTACCCGTCCAGCGCCGCGGGAACGGCCTTCTGCGTCTTCGCGAACGCCGGAGGATCGAGCACGATCAGGTCGAACGGCTTCTGGTCCGCGCGCAGGAACTCCAGCACGTCGCCGGCCACGAAGCCGTGCTTGTCGGGATCCATTCCGTTCAGCTCGAAGTTGCGCCGCGCCAGGCGGAGGGCGGCCGCGTCGCGATCGACGGAGATCACCTCCCGCGCTCCCCCGAGGGCCGCGCTCACCGAGAAGCCGCCGGAGTAGGCGAAGCAGTTCGCGGCCCGCACCCTGCCCCGCGCGTACCGACGCAGCGCGAATCGGTTCTCGCGCTGATCGAGGAAGTACCCGGTCTTCTGCCCGCCGCGCACGTCGACGGCGACCTGCATCGCATGCTCGCGCACCACCAGCTCCGGAGGAGGCTCGGCGCCCCAGAGCGTCTTCCCCTTGGCGGGCGGCGAGTCGCGATCGCTCAGCTCGTCCTCCTCGTCACCGGCCGCGATCTCCTCGTCGCGGCCGTAGATGCCTTCCAGAGCCACCTCGCCGCGAAGGGCCTCGAGGATCGCCTCGCGATGGGGAGCGAGGCCCGTGCTGTAGAGCTTGAGCACGGCCAGCTTCCCGTAGAGATCGATCACCACGCCGGGAAGCTGGTCGCCTTCTCCGTGCACCAGCCGCGCGCAATCGGTCGCGTCGGAGAGCACGTAGGCGCGGCGCAGCGCCACGGCCCGCGCGATGCGGCGGCGCCAGAAGAGCGGCCCGATCGCTTCCGCCGGATCGCGGGTGAGCACGCGCACGCGCACCGCGCCGTCCGGATCGTAGTAGCCGCGGGCAACGAACTTCCCGCCCGCGACCACGTCGACGATCGCGCCGGCGTCGAGGCCGGCTGGAGGGCGCTCGATCGCGCGCTTGTAGACCCAGGGGTGGCCGCCGCGCAGGTGCCGGGCAAGGTCCTTCTGCAGCTCGAGCTTCACCGCCCCCACGGCAGCTCCCGGTGCGGGGGGCCAGGCAGGCCGTTTTTCCGGCACATCGCCACCGTGTCTACCACCGCGCGCGACCGATGCGCGGAATTTCCAACTGCAGGTCACTTTCGAGGAGGAACGCCATGAAGACATACCTCGCCGCTCTCGCCGCGCTGGCCCTCCTGGCCCCGGCGGCTGCGTTCGCCGACAGCGAATTCAGCATCGTCGTCCAGGGCGGCGCCGCGAAATACAACCAGTCGCTCAGCGGGTCCGACGTGGGCGCCGCCTACGGCGCGCGCCTGGGCTTCTTGCCCACGCCGATGCTCGGCCTCGAGCTGGGCTACCTGGGGACGCAGAACAACATCAACCAGAGCCTCAGCAGCGGCGTGCAGTCGAGCACGCTGAAGACCAACGAAGGCTACGCCGACGTCCGGCTGAACATCCTGCCCGGCGCGGTCACCCCGTACGTCTTCGGCGGCTACGGACTCACCTGGGTGAACGGGGCTGCCGCGTCGGGCATCCCGAACAGCTCCACCAG
>DASREU010000439.1:0-2055 GCA_035651935.1 Myxococcales bacterium
GTAGGTAGAACAAGGCGTCTTCATCGAGCTCGCCGACCGCGGCGCCGTGCGCGCACTTCACGTCATCGGCGAAGATCTCCAGCTGCGGCTTGGTGTCGATCACCGCCCCGTCGGAGAGCAGGAGGTTCTTGTTGATCTGCCGCGCGTCCGTCTTCTGCGCGTCCTCGCGGACCAGCACCCGCCCGCCGAACACGCCGTGCGCCTCGCCGTCGAGCACGCCCTTGTACAGCTCGCGGCTGGTGCAGCGCGGGCTCTTGTGATCGATCAGCGTCCGGTTGTCGAGGTGCTGCCTGCCGGAACCCATGTACAGGCCGTTGAGCGTGCAATCGCCTCCCTCGGAGGAGAAGAGCGCGCGGACCTCGTTGCGCGCCAGCGCGCCGCCGAGCGCCAGCGAATGCGAGCTGAAGCGGCTGTCGCGGCCGTGCGTCACCTGGAGGAGCCCGACGTGGAAGGCGCGCGCGCCTTCCTGCTGGAGCTTGTAGTGCTCGACCTGCGCGCCCTCGCCGAGCACGACCTCGGTGACGGCGTTCGTGAAGTAGGTGGCGTCCGCGGGGCCAGCATAGGTTTCGATCACCGCCGCCCGGCTCCGCGCGCCCGCGACGATCAGGTTGCGGGGATGCGACAGCGTCGCCTCGCCGCCGCCGGTGGCGACGAAGAGCAGATGGATGGGAGCGCCGACGAAGGTATCGGCGGGCAGGTGGATGAACGCGCCATCTTCGAGGAAGGCGGTGTTGAGGGCCGTCAGCGAATCGCGGCGGAAGTCGGCGTGGCGGGCCAGCTCGCGGCCGACTTCGCCGGGGCGCTCGGCGAGCGCGGTCCGCAGGCTGGCGATGAACGCCCCGCCGCTCTCGTGCGCGGCGGAAGAGAGCTCCGGCCGGTAATGGCCGTCGACGAACACCAGCTGCAAGGACTCCGGCGCCGCGAGCGAGCGGACCAGCGAATCCGGGCTGGCCGCGCCCGGGCGAGCCGCCGCGAACGGAAGCTGGGCGAGAGGAGCCAGGCTGGTGTACTTCCAGTTCTCGTCGCCGCTCGCGGGCAGGCCCAGGTCCGAGAAGCGGGCGAAAGCGGCCTCGCGCAGCGCCCGCAACGGATCGCCGCTCCGCGGCCGGAGCGCGAAGCCGTCGCGCTGGCTCCGCTCGAACGGGGTCATCACCTGGCTTCTCCGGCGGAGAGGGAGGGCGGCTCTCCTTCGAGGAGGGCGTAGCCCTTCTTCTCCAGCTCGAGGGCGAGGCTGCGGTCTCCGGAGCGCACGATCCGCCCGCTCCCCAGCACGTGCACCCGATCGGGCACGATGTAGTCGAGCAGCCGCTGGTAGTGGGTGATGACGATCATCGCCCGATCCGGGGTGCGCAGCCCGTTCACTCCGGAGGCCACGGTCCGCAGGGCGTCGATGTCGAGGCCGGAGTCGGTCTCGTCGAGGATGGCGAGCCGCGGATCGAGCACCGCCATCTGGAAGATCTCGTTCCGCTTCTTCTCGCCCCCGGAGAAGCCTTCATTGACGGAACGCCCGAGGAAGCTCTGGTCCATCGCCACCAGCTTCATCTTCTCCTTGGCGAAGGCGAGGAAGTCCATCGCGTCCAGCTCCTCCTCGCCGCGGCGCGCGCGGATCGCGTTCAGGGCCGTGCGCAGGAAGTAGAGATTGCCCACCCCCGGGATCTCCACGGGGTACTGGAAGGCCATGAAGACGCCGGCGACCGCGCGCTCCTCGGGAGAGAGGGCGAGCAGATCCTTTCCCTGGTACAGCACCTCGCCTTCCGTCACCTGGTACGTCTCCCGTCCGGCGAGCACCTGCGCGAGCGTGCTCTTGCCGGAGCCGTTCGGCCCCATGACCGCGTGCACCTCGCCGGCGCCCACCGACAGGCTCAGGCCTTTCAGAATTTCCTTGTCCTCCGCGCGCACGCGGAGATCGCGAATCTCTAGCAGCATTGGGTCTCTCTTCTCAAAACGCTCAAACGGCGCGGATCAACCGACCGATTCCTCCAGCGAGATCGACAGGAGCTTCTGGGCTTCCACGGCGAACTCCATCGGCAGCTCGCGGAAGACCTCCTTGCAGAA
>DASREU010000440.1:0-5593 GCA_035651935.1 Myxococcales bacterium
GAGTCGATCGCCGCGCCTTCCAGGCCCACCTCGCCGCGCGCGCGCGGATGGTCCGAGTCGTAGCCCATCAGGGTGGGCATGTCGAAGACCGCGGAGAGCGCGGTCTGCCCGTGATCGATCAAGTACCGGAAGCGGCGGTTCGTGTCCTCCGCGGTCCCGAATCCGGCGATCTGGCGGATCGTCCACGGCCGCGCGCGGTACATCGTCGGGTACGCGCCGCGGGTGAATGGATAACGCCCGGGAAATCCGATCGCCTCGAATGGCGTATTCGCCAGATCCTCGGGCGTGTAGACGCGCTGCACCGGGATGCCGGAGAGCGTCTCGTACCGTTCCCGCGACTCCGGTTGACGATCGAGAAACTGCCGCAGCTCGTGAGCTTCCCACTGCTCGCGCAATCGCTTCAAATCGTCGGCGGACATTTGCCCCGATGTTTCTCCGTCGAGGCGCGGTCCTTTGTCAAATCCTGGACAGAAACGTCGTCAGGTCCGCGGATGGTATTCCTGCAGTGATTTCACGGTCAGCGGCCCCTGGTGAAGCGCTTCGATAGCGGCGACGGCGGCGCGGCAGCTGGTCAGGGCCGTGAAGTACGGAATGCCGTTCATCAGCGTCTGCCGGCGGATGCTGTAGCTGTCCTCGATCGCCTTCTTGCCGCTGGTGGTGTTGAAGACCAGGTCGATCTCGCGGTCGATCAGCTTGTCGACGATGTGCGGCCTGCCCTCGTTGACCTTGAACACGGTCTGGCAGGGCACACTGCGCGCGCGGAAGAACCCGGCGGTGCCCGCGGTGGCGATGATCTCGAAGCCGAGCTTCACCAGCCGCGCCCCCAGCTCGACCACGCCAGGCTTGTCGGCGTCGCGCACCGAGATGAACACCCGGCCGCGCATCGGCAGCGTGTTCCCGGCCGCGATCTGCGCCTTGGCAAAGGCGCGCGGGAAGGAGTCGTCGATCCCCATCACCTCGCCGGTGGAGCGCATCTCCGGCCCGAGGATGGTGTCCGCCTTGGAGAAGCGGTGGAAGGGGAAGACCGCCTCCTTCACGCTCATGTGGCGCGGCACCAGCGTGGCGCGCACTCCCTGCTCCTCGAGCGACTTCCCCACCGTGCAGAGCGCGGCGATCTTCGCCCAGGGCATGCCGGTGGCCTTCCCCACGAAGGGGATGGTGCGCGAGGCGCGCGGATTCGCTTCCAGCACGTAGATCTCGCGCCCCTGCACGGCGAACTGCACGTTCATGCACCCGACCACTTTCAGGTGCCGGGCCAGCGCGAGCGCCTGGCGGGTGATGCCGGCGACGATCTCCGGAGGCAGCGAGAACGGCGGCAGCGCGCACGCGGAGTCGCCGGAGTGGATGCCGGCCTCCTCGATATGCTCCATCACTCCGGCGACCACGTAGTTCCTGCCGTCGCCGACGCAGTCCACGTCCACCTCGGTGGCGTCGCTGAGGAAGCGATCGATCAGGATCGGCCGCTCCTCGGAAGCCTGCACCGCCTCGCTGGAGTACTGCGCGAGGCCGGCGTCGTCGTGCACCACCTCCATCGCGCGGCCTCCGAGCACGAAGCTCGGCCGGACCATCACCGGGTACCCGATGCGCCGCGCGATCGCCAGCGCCTGCTCGGCGCTGCGGGCGATGCCGTTCTCCGGCTGGCGGAGCTTCAGCTCCTCCACCACCTTGGTCCACAGCTCGCGGTCCTCCGCGGCGTCGATGGCGTCCACGCTGGTCCCGAGGATGCGGATGCCGGCCTTCTCCAGCCCGCGCGCCAGCTTCAGCGGCGTCTGCCCGCCGAACTGCACGATGGCCCCGATGGGCTTCTCGCGGCGCGCGACCTCCAGCACGTCCTCGAGGGTGAGCGGCTCGAAGTAAAGGCGGTCGGAGGTGTCGTAGTCGGTCGAGACCGTCTCCGGATTGCAGTTCACCATCAGCGTCTCGTACCCGGCGCCGCGCAGCGCGAACGAGGCCTGGACGCAGCAGTAGTCGAACTCGACGCCCTGTCCGATGCGGTTCGGTCCCGACCCGAGGATCAGCACCTTCTTGCGGTCGTCGGGACGGACCTCGTCTTCGTCCTCGTAGCTGGAATACAGGTAGGGAGTGTTCGCCTCGAATTCCGCGGCGCAGGTGTCGACGCGCTTGAAGACGGGATGCAGGTTCATCGCATCGCGCTGCGCCGCCACCTCGGCCTCGGTCCGTCCGGTGAGGCGCGCAAGCCGCTTGTCCGAGAACCCGAGCCGCTTCCAGCGGGCCAGGTCCGGAACCGGCGCGCTGCTGTCCTTCACGGAGGAGGCGATCTCCCGCTCCGCATCCACCAGTGCGCGGATCTCGCGGATGAACCAGGGATCGACGGAGGAGAGCGCGTAGATCTCGTCGCTGGAGATCCCGGCGCGGCAGGCCTCGGCGATCCAGAACAGCCGCCGCGGCGTGGGCGTCTTCACCTCGGCCCGGATGCGCTCCAGCTCTTCCGCCGTGTATGCCCCCGGGATGCCGTCGCGCTTGAGTGGCGAGTCCAGGCCGTCGGTGCGGTTCTCGAGCGAGCGCAGCGCCTTCTGCAGCGCGATGGCGAAGGTGCGCCCGATCGCCATCACCTCGCCCACCGACTTCATGCTGGTGGTCAGCGTCTGGTCCGCGTGGGGAAACTTCTCGAAGTTGAAGCGCGGGATCTTCACCACGCAGTAGTCGATCGCCGGCTCGAAGCTCGAAGGCGTGGTCCGGGTGATGTCATTGGTGATCTCGTCGAGCGTGTACCCGACGGCGAGCTTGGCGGCGATCTTGGCGATGGGAAAGCCGGTCGCCTTCGAGGCCAGCGCCGACGACCGGCTGACCCGCGGGTTCATCTCGATCACCACGATGCGCCCGGTCTGCGGATGGACGCCGAACTGGATGTTCGAGCCGCCGGTCTCCACCCCGATGGCCCGGATCACCTGCCGGGCCATGTCGCGCATCGCCTGGTACTCCACGTCCGAGAGCGTCTGCGCGGGCGCGACGGTGATCGAGTCGCCCGTGTGCACGCCCATCGGGTCGAGGTTCTCGATGCTGCAGATGATGACGACGTTGTCCGCCTTGTCGCGCATCACCTCCAGCTCGAATTCCTTCCAGCCCAGCACCGATTCCTCGATCAGCACCTCGTGGGTGGGGCTGTAGCCGAGCGCGCGGGCGCCCATCTCCTCCAGCTCGAGCCGGTTGTAGGCGATGCCGCCGCCCAGACCTCCGAGGGTGAAGCTCGGGCGCAGGATGAGCGGAAAGCCCAGCTCGTTCGCGACCTGCATCACCTCGTCGAGCGTGTGCGCCACGCCCGATTTGGGGACGTCGATGCCGATCGCGGTCATACAGTCCTTGAACCGCTGCCGGTCCTCGGCCTTCTCGATGGCGTCGAGCTGCGCGCCGATCAGCTGGCACCCGTACTTCGCCAGGATCCCCTGCTTCGCCAGCTGCACCGCGAGGTTCAGGGCGGTCTGGCCGCCCATGGTGGGGAGAACCGCGTCGGGCCGCTCGGCGGCGAGGATGCGCTCGGCCGCCTCCACCGTGATCGGCTCGATGTAGGTGCGGTCGGCCCACTCCGCGTCCGTCATGATGGTGGCGGGGTTGGAGTTGAGCAGGATGGTGCGATACCCCTCTTCGCGCAGGGCTTTCAGCGCCTGGACGCCGGAGTAATCGAACTCGCAGGCCTGCCCGATGACGATGGGACCAGAGCCGAGGAGGAGAATGGACTTGAGGTCTTTTCGCCGAGGCATCTGGGACCCGGGATGTAACACGGGGCGGCACCCGTGACCACGCCCGATCTGGAGGTCCTGGCCCGCAGCGATCGGTACCTGCTCGAGTTCGTGGAGGGCCTCCGGATGTGTCCCTACGCGAAGCTCTGTCGCGAGAGCGGCAAGCTGCAGCGGCGCGTCGTCCGCAGCCGCGAGGACGTCGTCCCGGCGATCGCGGAGATCGAGGCGCTGCCGGCGCCGGCGGTGGAAGTCGCGCTCCTGATCTTCCCCGCCGAGCCCGCCACCGGAGAGGCCTCCGCGCGCGCGTTCACCGCGTTCTGCGCCGGCGTCCGCGATCGCATGTTCGCGGAGCACGGCGGCGATCCGCCTTTCTACGCGGTCGCCTTCCACCCCGACCTGCCGCGCGATCTGAAGGACGCGAACCGCGCCGTGCAGTTCGTCCGCCGCAGCCCGGATCCCACGCTCCAGCTCGTCCGCGCCTCCGTCTTGCGCTCCGTCCGCGGCCAGAACGACGGCGGCTCCCGTTTCGTGGACACGAGCAAGCTCTCCCTTACGGAAGCGATGGCGCTGGTCAGCCCGCTCACGCTCGCGGAGCGGATCGCCGAGGCGAACCTCGCGACGGTGCAGCGCGAAGGCGCCGATCGCCTGGAGGCCCTGCTCCGCTCATTTCGGCGTCACCGCCCATAGCGGAAAGCTGTGCGGGTCGCGCTCGCGGATCCGGAAGATGCCGGCCGCGTCCACCTCCCGCATGATCCCGGTCTCCGGCTCGTACACCGTCCAGGTGTCGCCCGCGCTCCGCGCAACCTTGAACCAGATCAGGCGCCCGTTGGAACCCAGCTCCGGACGGATGACGCCGGGCGGCAAGGAGGCGTCCTTTCCCGGCTCGAATCCTGCCGGCTTCCAGAGGAAGATGCGCTCGCCGTCGGCGTAGCTCACGGCCAGGGCGACGCAGGTCTCGTCGGAGGGCTGGTAGCACTCCACCTTCGCGACCACCTTTTCGCCGCACTGGATCAAGTTCGGATCCGCAGCGTGGCAGGCGACCCACCCGGGACGGGCGTGGCTCACCTGCGTCGAGGCGCACCCGGCGAGCCCGAAGATGACCAACAGCCGCTTCATGCACCCACCTCCGAGAGCCGGCGCGATACCCTCGCCGCCCATCCGGCGTCAACCTCGAAGCATGCTGCCCGCCGCCGCAAACGGAGCGCAGCCGCCGGGATGCTGCCGCTGCCGGCAAACGGGTCGAGGACCAGGTCGCCGGGCCGGGACCATTGCCGCAAGAGTGGCTCGAGGACGGAGAACGGCTTGTGGTTGGGATGATTGCCCCACCGCTCCGCCTCGCCCTCGTCGTCGTACCCTGCGGCGACGCACCAGACGCGCGGAGGATCCGCCGGCGCCGGCTCGGGCAGCGGCGCGCGGAGAAAGACGAGGGCCGTCTCGTAGACCCGCAAGAGCTGCTCGTTGCCTTCGCGTTGCGAGCTCTTCTTCGCCCAGAGGAACTCGCCGGCCTCGAGCAGCCCGAGCTCGCGCGCGACGGCGCGGATCGGCTCCTTGCCGAGAAAGTTCGTCCAGACAAGGACGGGCCCGTCCACACGCGCCGTCGCCTTGGGCAGCCACTCCATGGTGAAACGGCGATAGGCGCGCACGTCCTCGAACCGCACCACCGGATCGCGGTCGATCTTCACCGACGCGCGCTTGTCGCGCAGATCTCCGCCTTTGCGCCGGCGCGTGAGCAGGCAATACGGCGGGTCGGTGAGCAGCAACGCGGCCCGCCCGCCGTCCAGCGCCCGTTGGTAGGCGTCCTCGGTTCGGGCGTCGCCGATCAGGCAGTTCACGGGCAAGCGCGCGGCAAGATAGCGCGGCGACTCGGGCTTGCGAACAACCGTCTTGCAGCCGTG
>DASREU010000441.1:0-3819 GCA_035651935.1 Myxococcales bacterium
CTGGACGCCGCGACCGCCGCCGGCGACGTCCGCCTGGCCGCCGGCCTCGCGGCGCTCTTCGCCGTCAGCATCGTGGTCTTTCGCGTCGCCTTGCGCCGCCGGCGCCTTCCCGAGGAGGCGCTCGACGAGGAGCCTGCACCGTCCGCCCCCTCGACGCGCGACGCTCCCCCGATCCCGGCCGCGCCTGCGCGCGCGCACCTGCGCTGAGCGCCATGGCCGACGCGGACCTGATCCTCATCCAGCGCGCCGCGGGGGCGGTCCTGCGCGGGCTCAAGCGCAAGAGCGAGCCGCTCCGCCCGGCCGCGGCGATCGAGGCGCTCCTTTCGGCGATGCGCGCGCGATTCGAGCTTTCGGAGACCGCCGCCCGCGATCTCCTCGGCCCGGCGCTCGCAGACTGGCGCGACGCGGTGGGCTGCGCGGATCCGCTGCTCGTCGCCGCCAACGCGCAGGGGCTGGGCGCCGAGACGCAGCTCGTCCCCATTCCGATGCCCTCCTGGTGTGCGACGCTGGTCGACGCCGGCGTCCTCCGGCTCGACGGTCCGCCGGCCATCGAAGGACCGCGGGTGGTGCAGCACGCGACCCTGCTCGCGATCCGCGAGTCCGAGCTGACCGCGGTGGAGTGCTTTCCGCTGGTGTTCGCGGGCCGCTACGGTTCCGGAGCCGCCTCCCTGCAGATCCATCTCGCCCTCTCTCCTCCGTTTCTCGCGGAGGGCTGGCGCGGGACGCTGTGCCTCCGCGCCGGGGTGCAGCGGTTGGAGAAAGCGCGTGCCCCGGTGCGCTTCTGGCTGGGCCCGCCGGCCTCTCCGGGGGCGGCCGCCGACAGCAGAAGCGGAGCGACCGTGGTCACCTGGGCGATGCCGCGCGCGCAGTCCCGTGCGCTCGCTGGCTGGCCCTCGGGCTGGCCCCGCTGGGCCGTGCTCCGCATCCTCGAGGGTCGCGAGCCGCAAGCGCTCTGGGAGCTGCCTGCGCTCTGGCGCGCCTGCACGGCATCGTCGCCCGGCGCCGGAGTCGTCGACGCGCTCTCTCCGACCCCCGGCGCGCTGCGCCTCGCGGTCGACCTGGGAAGCACCTCCACCCTGGTCGTCGAGGAGGACAGCGCCGCCGCCGGGTCGATCGGCGCGAAGCTCCTGCCGCAGGGGACGAGACGGCCGGCGCCGTCCGGCCTGCGCAGGCTCGCAGGCGATCCCGCCTCCGCGCACCGCGTCGGGTGCGCCGAGCATCTGCTCGCGCCGTCCGGCCAGATTCCCACCGCGCTCGCGGCGCCCGCGCCCGAAGCGATTGCGGCGCTCCTCGACGGATCTCCCGGCGCGACCGAACAGCTCTGGCTGCCGCAGGGCCCTCCGAGCGACGACGGCGGTCCGCCCTTCCTCGTCGATCGCTTCAAGTCGCCCGAGCTGCTCCTCCTCTCCGAGTGGCTGGCGCAGATCCCGGCCGCCGCCGAGCACCGCGCGGAGGTGAGCGGCAAGCTCCTGGAAGCCTTCGCCTGGCATCTCGGGCGCACGCTCGCCGCTGCACATGCGGCGCCGCTCGTCACCTCCGAGGGCGGCCGCTGGACGCAGCGCGCTCCGCGCCTCGGATCCGTCGAGGCCGTGCTCACCTACCCCGATTGCGGCTTCGACGCCGGGGCGGGGAGGTCGTTCCGCGCGGTGTTCGAGGACGCCGCCCGGGAGCTTTGCCGCGGCCTTTGTGGCGCCTGGGCCGAGGCCTCGCACCGCCTGGTCGCCGACCCCAGGGCGGCCCGCGCGGGACGTTCCCGGGCGCAGGACGAGCGGCATCCGATCGAGGCCTTCGTCGACTTCGGCGGGCTCACCTTGCAGATCACCGTCCGCGTGCCGGCCGCGCACGGACGGCCCGCTCCGCAGATCGCGGGGTCGTCGATCAGCTACCTGCTCGGCGGCGAACGCCTGATCGACGCAGCCGCGTTCGCGCACGCGGACCGCGCCACGCCCGCGGCGCTGCGCGACGCGTACCGCGCGACGGCCCGGGGATGGCGTTCCCTGATCGCGACCGGGGGAGCGCTGCGCGATCCGGAGGCGGCGCGGCACCCTGCGGTCGGCGCCGCGCTGCTCGGCCTCGTGCTCGGCCTCGTGCAGCGGCAGGTGGAAGGAACGCTGCGCAGGGCCGCTCCCGACCTGAGCACGCTGCGAGGCGCGGGATTGCGCCTCCACCTGCTCGGTGAAGGCTGGAAGCTCGCTGCCCTCGACGTCGCCGACGAGCTCCGCGAGGCGGAGATGCTCCGCCGCGTCGAGGCGACGCTGGGCCGGCGGCCGCTGCACGCGGCCTCGCTCCAGCTCGAGCGCATGACCAAGCGGCGGGTCTGCGAAGGCGCCTTGCGCGTCCGCTCCGGCGACGAGGCGCAGGAGGCCGCGCTCGAGCTGCAAGGCGTCGACGTGGCCTCGCCGGAAGGGCTCCGCCAGCGCTGGTTCGGGATCGCCGATCCCGCCTCGGCGCCGGAGCCGGATCTCGGGCCGCATTCCGACGATCCCTGGTGGCAGGAGTTCGCGTCCGGAGCCCCGTCGCTGCTCCGCGTCGAGCAGTGGTTCAGCGGACCGTTCCCGGCGTTCGAGACCGGCCTCTCGGGCGGGAACCTCTCGTTCGACGGGCGGCGCTCCATCCTCAAGCAATGGGTGGACGTGAGCGGTCCGTCCCTGGTCGCGCTGCGGATCCGGCAGGCGCTGCAGCCCTGATGCGCCGGTAGTCCGGAGCACGCACGGGCGAAGGTTTTTGGCGTAGAGTGCGGCGCCTTTTCGACGGAGAGTCGACCTTGCTGCTCGCGCTGCTCCTGCTCGCCGCTCCCGTGCCTCCCGACGTCGCCAGCAGGCTCGTCGGAGGCGCCCTCACCAGCGGCGTCGCCTATTCCCGCCTCGAGGAATTGACCGACACCATCGGACCGCGCCTCTCCGGATCGGCGGGCGCCGAGGCCGCCGTCCGCTGGGCGCTGAAGAAGTTCCAGCAGGACGGTCTTGCGGCGCGGCTCGAGCCGGTGAAGGTTCCGCACTGGGTCCGCGGCGAGGAGAGCGGCGAGGTGCTGCCCGCGCCGGGGATCGCCGGGCATCCGCTGGCGCTCACGGCGCTGGGCAACAGCGTGGGAGGAACCGTCACGGCGGAAGTGATCGAAGCCCGTTCGCTTTCGGAGCTGGGTCAGTCGGCACGGGGCAAGATCGTCTTCTTCAACCATTCGATGACCACGCCTGCGGGGTACGGCCAGTTCGTCGAGCTGCGCTCGCACGGCCCCTCGGCGGCGGCGCGGGCGGGAGCGGTGGGCATGCTGGTGCGTTCGCTCGCGACGGCGTCCCTTCGATCGCCGCACACCGGGATGACCGGCTACGACCCGGAGGTGCAGAAGATCCCCGCGGCCGCGGTGAGCACCGAGGACGCCGAGCTGCTCCACCGCCTGCTGCAGCGCGGCGCCGTGCGGGCGCGCCTTTCCCTGGGATGCAGGATGCTGCCCGACGCCGACTCCGCCAACGTGGTGGCGGAGGTGCGGGGGCGGGAGAAGCCCGACGAGGTGGTCCTCCTCGGCGCGCACCTCGACTCCTGGGACCTGGCGCAGGGCGCGAACGACGACGGCGCCGGCGTAGCGATGGTGATGGAAGCGGGCCGGCTGATCGCGTCGCTGCCGCAGCGGCCGCGGCGCACGGTGCGCATCGTCCTGTTCATGAACGAGGAGAACGGCCTCGCCGGCGGCAAGGCCTACGCGGCAGCGCACCAGGCGGAGCTGGCCCGCCATGTCGCCGCCCTCGAGGCGGACAGCGGGGCCGGGCGGCCGCTCTCCATCCGGCTCCGCGCCGGCGAAGGCGGGCGCGCGCTGCTCCGTCC
>DASREU010000442.1:0-7326 GCA_035651935.1 Myxococcales bacterium
TTCCAGGTCGCCGTCCTGGGCGCTCGGATCGAGCTGGAACCCCGAGGAGGCGAGCCCGGGAGTGAGCACGATGAGGAAGCTGAGGTGCTTGCCCAGCGTGCCTGCGGCGAACACGTCGAGGCCGGTGAACCCGAAGGTGCCGGTCTGCGTGTCCACCACCCCCTGGTCCGTCGGCACCAGCGTGTTCTTCAGCCACTGGTACCCGACCGTCGTCCGCATGGCGATGGGCCAGTACGACCCGTCCTGCTCGACGGGCGCGTCGCGGTCGCGCTCCAGGCGGTAACCGCGATCGCGGAAGAGCTGGCCGAAGTCGTTCAGCCGCGGCCACACTTCGTGGCAGGCGGAGCAGGCCAGGCCCGTCTTCCGCGCGAAGGCGGGGACGGCGTGCGAGACCGGCGAGAAGAGCCCCATTCCGAAGAACGCCAGGCAAAACGTGGCGGTGCCGACCAGCGAAAGGACAATCGTACGCCTCATCGCGCGCCCCCTCCGGGAGGTTGATCGATGCCGGCTGCTTGCGACCCGTCATCACTTTCAAAAGGTGGCGGGTGGGATCTTGTAAGAAATTGCGAATCGCTATCGAAACGCGGCGATCAGCGCGGCGTCGGTGAGAAGGCGATCGATCTCGTCCCGCCTGCCCGCGTCGTATCGCCCGCGGATCCGGCGCTGGCCGTCCACGAGGACCACGGTGTTCTCGCCGGAGAAGAGAGGGGCGGCCGCCGGCGGGACGCCGGAGACCAGCGTCCACCGCGCTCCTGCGGCGTGGCGCTCGCGCAGCCCGCGCAGGTCCGCGAGGTCGAGGCCGTCGGAAAACGACACCAGCCGGAGGGCGTCGCCGAGGTTGCGGGTCCGGTGCTGCAGGTTCCGCATCGCCCCGGCGCGGCCGTTCGCTGCCGCACGGTCGCGGCAGAGCAGATCGGCGATGAACGGCCGGCCGCGCAGGCCGGCGGCGCCGAACTCGCTTCCATCGTCGGCGCGCAGGTCGAACCAGGGGAACGTCCCCAGGATCGGCGGCGGCGGCGGCGCGGCGCCTTGCGTCAGTCCCCGCAAAAGGGGCGCGGCAAACAGCGCCCCGACGACCACCGCCCAGAACCAGGGACGCCCGATCAGCGCGGCCAGTCGCGTCGAAATTCCCATCGTTTTGCGATATCATTCCCGACCGTCCTGGAGCCACGACCCTTCGGTCAGCTGGCTGGAGCGTACGGGAGCATCGTTGCTCAGCCTTTCCGCGTATCCGGCGCACCGCTACACGAACCTGCGATCGGCTCACCTCCGCGGGGTCGAGATCGTCCGCGCGCACCACAGCGGACCGCCTTCGAGCTGGCAGTTCGTTCCCATGGTGCGCATCTCCTGTCTCCTCTCGGGGCGGGCCCGGATCTGGTCGCACGGTGAAGGCGCGGTGCTCGGTCCCGGCGAGAGCGTGGTCAACGCGCCCTGCTGCATGCCGCGGATCGTGGAGCGGTTGACCGCGACCACCGAGACGGTCACCGCCTACGTCGCTCCGCTCCTGCACGACTCGCTTGCGGCGCCCTGCGGAGGCCCCCGCGCAAAGGACCTTCAAGTTCACGTCATCCCCCGCGGGCTGTTACCCGCGGCCGTAGAGCGCCTCGCCGGGGGGATCGAGCGAAACGCGGGAGCAGGCGAGCTGCACCTCCTCCTGGCGGAGCTGGTGGAGACCTCCTGCGCCGCGGCCCTCGCGCCCCTCACCCGCATCCTTCCGGGAGGTCCCCTGCGACCCGAGATCGCGCAGGCGCGGCGCATCATCCAGGACCGGTTCGCGCGCGCCATCTCGCTGCACTCGCTCGCCGGCGAGGTCGGCCTGAGCAAGTTCCACCTCCTGCGGCTCTTCCGCGAGGAGGTAGGGACCACGCCCCACGCCTACCAGCTCCACCTCCGGATCTCCCGCGCCCGCGAGATGCTCGACGCACACGCTTCGGCGGCGGAGGTCGCGCTCGCCTGCGGCTTCGCGGACCAGGCCCACTTCACCCGCGCGTTCAAGCGGATCGTCGGCTACACCCCGGGCGCGTTCAAGCGGTTCGCCTGAACCACCGCCGCGCACGCTTCCGCAGTCCCGTGCAGCATTCCCCACCCGATCGGCGCCATTGCAAAAACCTTTTCGCCGGTTGTCGGCGTGATATCCGGATTGCATGGGGGTCGCCGCACAGGGCTCGTCGTCTCGACGGCGTTCGCTCACCCTCTCCGGCAAGATGGTCCTCCTCTCGGTGGGGATCTCCGCGGCGCTTGCGGCGGGCCTCACCTCGCTCGGATACCGGAAGGCGGCCAGCGGGCTCCGCGCGAAATCCGAGCTGGCCCTGGGCAGCGAGGCGCTGCTCACCGCCACGCTGGTGGAGAACTGGATGTCGGAGCGCCTCGCCGCCCTGCGCGGCGTCGCCGGGCTGCGCAGCGTGCGGACGGTCCTGGACACCGCCGTCTCCCTGGCGCGCGAGGACGTCGACACCACCAACCAGGCGCTGTCCGACATCGGAAGCGTCGCTCCCGAGATCGAGTCGCTGGACGTGGTCGACCTTCGCGGCGCGATCGTCGCCAGCACCTCGGACGAGACGGATCTCCGGCCGCCGGATGCGCGCCGCGAGCTCCAGGCGGCGCTCGCGGGCCGCGAATTCATCAGCGGCGTCTCCCTCTCGCCGAGCAGCGGACTGCCCTGCATCTACACCGCCGTCCCCGCGCGCGGATCCAACGGGACGGTGGTGGGCGTAGTCCGGGCGAGAGAATCGATCGCCCGCATCCAGGCGCTGGTGGCGGCGGCTCGCGAGCGCATCGGCGCGGGCGCCGAAGGCATCCTCATCGACGGCGAGGGCCTGGTGGTCGCGACCACCGTCGACGATCGGTGGCGGATGCGGCCGGTGGTCCCCCTTTCCGCGGGCAAGGAGGAGGCGCTGCGCGGCGAACGCCGCTGGGGAACGCGGGGAGCGCCGCCGCCGATCGGAGCCACGGAGCTGGCCGGAATCCGCGGGACCACCTCCCGGCGCGTGTTCGGCTGGGATCTCTCCCACACCCGCCATGTCGCCGTCGCCGAGCCGCTGAGCCACGCGGGCTGGAGCTACGCCGCGGCCCTCCCCCTCGCCGAGGTGGAGAGCGATGCGCGGGCTTTCCTGCGCCAGGCCGTGCTGGCGGCGCTGGTCGGGCTCCTCGCCGCCTGGGTCCTCTCGGCGGTGGTGGCGCGCCGCGTGGTCCAGGCGATCCGCCGGCTGATCGCCGTCAGCCAGCACATCGTGACCCGCAACGATCTCACCCACCGCGTCGAGGCCGCCTCCGACGACGAGGTGGGCCAGCTGGCGGAGAGCTTCTCCCTGATGGTCTCCGCGCTGCGCGACGCCCTGACCACGCTGCAGTCCGCGTCGGGCGCCCTGCTCGAAGCCGCGGAGCAGCTTCGGACCACCACCGAGAGCGAGCGCGAGCTGCTGGGCCGCCAGGCGAGCGCGCTGCAGCAGACGCAGGTCACCGCCCAGGAGATCAAGCAGACCTCCGCGCTCGCCGCGTCGAAGGCGGACGCGGTGCTGCGGGCGGCGGAGGGCGCGGGCGAGATGGGCCGCTCCGGGGAGGCGGCGGTGGAGGAGAGCATCACCGGCCTCGCTTCCATCCGCTCCCAGAGCACCCGCATCGGCGAGTACATCCGCGCGCTCGAAACCAGCGCGCGGCAGATCGGCGGCATCACCGCCACCGTGAAGGACCTCGCCGACCAGTCCAACATGCTGGCCCTGAACGCCGCCATCGAGGCGGTCCGCTCCGGCGAGCACGGGAAGGGATTCGCCGTCGTCGCCCGCGAGATCCGCAGCCTCGCCGACCAGTCGATCGCCGCCACCCGCCGGGTGGGCGAGATCCTCGACACCCTCGGCGGGTCGATCCAGTCGGCGGTGCAGATGACCGAGCAGGGATCGCGCGCCATCGGCGATGGCCTCTCGCGGGTGAAGGACTCGGGCGACAACCTGCGCGGTCTGCTCGCCCTCACCCGCGAGAACGTGGACTCTGCCCGGCAGATCGCCGCCGCGGTCGGCCAGCAGGACGCGGGCATCCAGCAGATCTTCGTCGCCGTCACCGAACAGCTGGCGATGATGCAGCAGACGCAACAGCGGCTGGAGAGCACCTCCGCGGCCTCGGCGTCGGTGCGCGAGCAGGCGGCGCGCGTGTCGGCATTGCTCGCCCGGTACGTGATCTGATCTGCGACCCGGGGCTGCGCCCGTCAGCAGATGCCGGCCCGAAGGCGGCCCCGGCCGCAAGCGATCACCCGACGTTTCCCACCGGCGGGTCGCCCTCTCCGTCGATTCCGTCTTCAGGGGTGACGACGTGCTCCACCGACATCGTGCGGGTGTCCTCGTCGATGGCGTAGCGGACCGTGGTGCGTCGGAGCCGGAGCTGCAGCAGTGGACGGTTGAAGGACGTGTTCCACGCGTGCGCGAGGCCAACGGGTGTGGAGGCGGCGATCTCGGCGATCTCCTCCAGCATCTCTTTCAGCTTCTGCTGCACGGCGGCGGGCAGCCGGCGGAGCTTCTCCGCCGCGGCCATCGAGACGCGGATGCGGAAGAACGACGGGGTGATCCAATCGTTCCAGGTGGGGTGGGCGGACATGAAACCGCGGAAGGAGTGTGCAAGAGCGCCGCCAGGATCAAACCGAGCGCTGTTTATTGGACAATTTCCGGAGCACGCTCCTTTTCTTTCCCGAAATTCCACCCGCCCGACCGCGTCAACACCGTACAATTGACCGGAGCTCCCCGTACGGGCGCCGCACATCCGGTAAGGAATACCTTCGAGTCACAGAAGCATTCGAAATCTTACGATAATCTTGCGCCGACCCGCCCGGATCCGACGATGGAACGCCTGCAATCCGACTCGCTCGTTCTCGAGCCCCTGGCCCACACCGACTTCGACTGGCTCTGCGCGCTGTACGCGGATCCGGAAGTGATGCGCTACATCGGCACCGGCGTCCGCACCGAGCAGCAGTCGCGAGCGAATCTCGAGGCGCTATTGGCGCACGGCGAGCGGAAAGGCTTCGGCTACTGGGTGGTGCGCGACCGCGCTTCGGGTGAGCGGCTCGGAGGCGCGTTGCTGATGATCCGGAGCGAAGGCTCCCCGGTCGAGCTCGGCTTCCTCTTTGCGCGGCCCGCCTGGGGAAAGGGCGTGGCGACCGAAGCGGCGCGAATGCTGGTGGCGCACGCGTTCGACGTCCTTCAGCTGCCCGAGCTCCAGGCCTTCATCGACGTGAACAACGGCGCTTCAGGAGCGGTGTTGCGGAAGGCGGGAATGCGCGACACCGGCCTCACCACCGGGCCGTATCTCGGCATCGATCGGCGCTTCCACCTCACGCGCGAAGAGTGGCTTGCAGCCCGGCCCGCCGCGCGGCAATCGCGGCCGCCCGCGGATTGAGCTACGAATCGGAGATCTCCTCGTCGGCGAGCTTCACCAGCTCCTTCTCCAGATCCGCGGGGTCGTCGCGGGAGGCGAGCTGGTTCTTCAGGAGCGTCACCAGGTGGCGCTTCTCCTGCTCGAGCCGGGCGATCTCGAACGCGAAGGAGAGCACCGTCCGCAGGTCGTTGTTGTTCCACGGCTTGCGGATGAACCGGTAGACCTCGCTCTCGTTGATGGAGCGGATGGGGATCTCGGCGTCCTTGTCGGCGGTGAGCATGATCCGCACCACCTTCGGATGGCGCACGCGGACGAGCTTGAGGAGGTCGATCCCCGAGAGGCCGGGCATGTGCTGATCGCTGATGATCACCTCGACCGCATGGTGTTGGAGCAGCTCAAGCGCTTCCTCGCCCGACTCGGCCTCCACGACCGTGTACCCGAGCCGGTGCAGCACCTGCGTGAGCGCGACCCGCACCCCCGGCTCGTCGTCGACGACCAGGACGGCGCCGGTGGGAATGCCCTGACTGCCCATGCGATCACTCTACTTCAGGGTGCCTCTCCTGCGGCGAATTCTGCCAGCGGCGCCGGAGCGGCGTGCTAGGGTGACCCTCCCCGCAGCCGACCTCGCGATCCCGCGCGGTCCCGAGGAGGTCCCCCTGACCGCCGTCGACCAGATCGAGATGCGTGACTCCGCGCTGGCGCGGGCGTTCGAGCGAACGCGCCGCATTCCCATGACCACCTTCGTCGAGCGGTACATCGACGGCTCGATCAACATCGACGGCGACCTGCACGAGTTCCTCCGCCATCGCGACGAGTGGGCGAACTACCGGTTCACCTGGGACCAGGCCAAATTCCTCTTCACCCGATTCATCCCTTCGCTGCTGATCCACTCCAAGGCGGTGGACCGCGAGTTCGTGGTCACCCACTACGACCGCGGCAACGACTTCTTCGAGGCCTTCCTCGGACCCTCGATGGTCTACACCTCCGCCGTGTTCGGCTCGAAGGAGGAGGACCTGGAAGCGGCGCAGCTGCGGAAGATCCGCCGTGTCGGCGACCGGCTCCAGCTGCAGCGCGGGCAACGGCTGCTCGACATCGGATGCGGCTGGGGCACGCTCGCGAAGGTCCTGGCCGAGGAGCGCTCGGTCGACGCGACCGGCGTGACGCTGAGCAAGAACCAGGCGGAGTTCGCGAACAAGGCCATCCAGGAACGGCATCTGCAGGACAAGGCGCGGGTGCTGACGCTCGACTACCGCGACATTCCCGCGGGGAAGTGGAACGCGATCTCCTGCCTGGAGATGGCGGAGCACGTCGGGGTCCGCAAGTTCCAGGGGTTCTTGCGACAGGTCAGCGACATGCTCGAGGACGACGGGATCTTCTTCCTGCAGATCGTCGCCCTGCGCCGGCCGCCCGAAGTTCTGTTCCTCCGCAACGACCGGGGCGGATACTGGAACGCCGCCGATTTCGCCTGGGCGATGTTCATGTCGAAGTACATCTTCCCCGGCGCCGACGCGAGCCTCCCCCTCTCCTTCGTCACCGGGCAGCTGGAGAAGGCGGGATTCGAGATCCGCAGCATCGACAACGTCAACGTCCACTACGCGATGACCATCCACCGCTGGTACAAGAACTGGGTGAAGAACCGCGAGCAGATCACCAAATCGTACGGGGAGCGCTGGTACCGCCTCTGGCACCTGTTCCTCGGCTGGTCGGTGTTCACCGGCGAAGAAGGGCGCGGCGACTGCATGCAGATCACGTCCCACAAGAGCCGCAGGGCATTCGACCGATCGCGCTTCGTCGGGTAGCCGCAATCTTTCCTGGCCGGGCTTCCCCGCCCGTGCCCGTTGAGCCCCGCCCGGCCGGGGCACGCCGACCGCGAGCAGGTCGGCAGTGCCCCGGAAAGGCGATCGGACTCCTCAGAGCGTAGCGAGGAACGCGAGCAGCGCGTCCCTGGCCTTCGCGTCGAGAGCGGCG
>DASREU010000443.1:0-4136 GCA_035651935.1 Myxococcales bacterium
CGGCTCGGTCAGCGCGTAGCAGGCGAGGAGCCGGCCGGTCGCGAGCCCCGGGAGGTACTTCCGCTTCTGCGCCTCGGTCCCGAAGAACACGATGGGGAGCGTGCCGATGCCGACGTGCCCGCCGTACGAGACGGAGAACGACGCGTTCCCCTGCGCGAGGTTCTCCGAGACGATGCAGGAGGTCACCTTGTCGAGGCCGAGCCCGGAGAACTCCTCTCCGATGTCGACGCCGAGCAATCCCAGCTCCCCGGCCTTGGCGAGCAATTCGCGCAGCGCCGCGTAGTCGTGCTCGACGAAGCGCTCGCGCTTTCCGATCACCTCGGCCCGGGTGAACTCGGCGCCGGTGCGGAAGAACTGGCGCTGCTGTTCGGAGAATCTTTCCGGAGCCACGAACGTCCGAGCCCCGACGGGCTCGAAGAGGAAGGACCCGCCGCGGTCCGGCACTTCCGTTGCCTGGGGGAGATCGGCTGCGTGCTCGGCCATGCAAACCCTCCGATGACGCACTGCGTCCTCGAATGTAGTCCCGATGACGCCGTGCGCAAACGAATTGTACATCAGGGTCGGCGCCGGCAAGCCACCGGACGGGCGCATGCGCATCCGTCCGCCTTGCGCAGTGCGCCGCCCTGCGGTAGCGAGGACGTGAAATGGCGACGAAACCCCAGGAGCCGGTGATCGGCGACGGCAGCCTGCACGTCGGTGACCGGGTGGTGTACCCGAACCAGGGCATCTGCCGGATCACGGGCGTGGATACCAAGAACATCGCCGGGCAGAACTGGGAAGTCGTCACCCTCTCGCGCGAGGAGGACGGCGCGACGGTGATGGTCCCCAAGGCGAAGGTGATGGGGATCGGCCTGCGCAAGGTGGCCGACGTCGCGGCCATCGAGCGGGTGTTCGACGAGCTCGCCTCCCCCGACAACGATCCGCAGCTCGACTGGAAGGTGCGGCACCGCGAGAACGCCGACCGGATGAGCGGCGGCGGCCTGTTCGGGACCGTGGAGGTGCTGAGGGGATTGCATGCGCTCTCCCGCGTGCGCCCGCTGCCGGCGAAGGAACGGGAGCTCTACGACAACGCGCGCCACCTGCTGGTCGGAGAGATCGCGGCCGCGATGAACATCCCCCTGCACGTGGCCGAGGACAATCTCGACTACGCGCTCTGGCCGCCGGAAGGCATGACCCGCAAGGGGAAGCCGCTGCCGCCGGCGACGCTCGGCCCGCCCGCTCCGCGGCCGGCGGGCGTGGACGACGATCTCGGGTTCGACGACGAGGACCTGGGCGGCGCCGTGGAGCCCGCCGTCGCGGCCGTGCCTGAAGCGGACGACGAGGACGGCGAAGAGGAGGAGGAAGAGGAGAAGCCCGCCGCTCCCGCGCCCGCGAAGAAGGCGCCGCACCCGAAGGAGAAGGCAAAGCCGGCGCACCACGCCGAGCCGGCGCCCTCGAAGAAGACGCATCCTCCGCCCCCGGCCGCGAAGAAGGCCGCGCCAGCGCCGGCAAAGAAGGCAGCGGCGAAGAAACCGCCCCCGAAGCCCGCCGCGAAGAAGGCGGCGCCTGCGAAGAAGCCTGCGGCCAAGGCGAAGGCGAAGGGAAAGAGATGATCCGCATCGTCACGCTCTCGGAGTTTCCCCCCGACGTGATCGATCTCGTCACTCGCCGGCTGCACGCGGCGTACGGCATGGGGTCGGAGCTGGAAGGCGAAGGCGACGTGCCCCACGGGGCGATGGACGACGAGCAGTCCGCGTACGACGCGGTCAAGGTGATCGACGAGATCGACGACGACGTCGCCCTCTATGCCGACGACAAGATCCTCTACCTGACCGCGGAGCCGCTCACCGCGCCTCCGGGCCCCATGGGCCGCGGCCCGGTCGACGGCTATGCGCAATACGGCGGCGGCAAGGCCGTGACCACTTCGCACGGCCTCGGGGACAAGAACATCCCGCTGGACGTGGGCCTCGCCAAGCGGGCCGCGCACTACGTCGGGCACCTCTGGGACCTGCACCACTGCTTCGATCCGCGCTGCGCGATGCATCCGGGATGGGCTCCGGGCTTCACCGCGTATCCCGAGGTCGCGCTCTGCCTCTTCTGCCGCGAGAAGAGCGAGCGGAAGATCAAGCTTGGGTCTACGTAAAGCGGCCTTCGCCGCGCTGGTGGCCATCGGCGGCGGGTCGTTGCTGTTCGATCTCACCCTCACCTTCCGCCTCCCCTCCGATGCCGACTGGGCGGAAGCCGCGGGCGCCTTGCGCGCAGCGGCCGCTCCTGGCGACACGGTGCAGATCTGGCCGGCCTGGGCGGAGCGGGCGCGGCTCTTCGTCGACGTCCTGCCGGTCGTCGCGGAGGAGGATCTGCGCAGCGCCGACTACGTCGGAGTCGGGCGGTTGTGGGTGCTGTCGCTTCCGCGCACGCCCTTCTTCTCCGCGCCCGATCGCGCGCTGCAGGCGCGAGGAGCGACCGCGGCGGCGGAACAGCGGTTCGGCGCCCTTTCGCTTCGCGCCTGGGACCTGCACGCGGCGCCGGTCGCCGCCGACCTGACACGCTCGGGCGAGTGGCACGAGGTGGACTACGTCGCGCGCGATTGCCTGCGGGTGCCGATCGGCGGCCGGTTTGCCGCGCGGGGGGCCGCGGGAAAGATGCTGCACCTGCGCGCAGGGGTGATCGGGGAGCGCGCTTACGACGCGGACCGCCCGCCGATCGAGGTCCAGGTGTTCGCCGACGGCTCGCCGCTCGGACGGCTGGAGGTCCCGCGCACGACGCGCGACGGCACCGGCTGGCGGCGGCTCGACGTCGAAGTGCCGGAGGGTGCGACGGAGCGCGAGTTCGTCTTCGCGGTCTCCTCGCCCGACCGCTCCCGGCCGTTCTGCCTGCAGGCCTGGACCACGCGATGACGGACAAGGCGCTGGCGCGAGCGATGGGATTCGGCACCGCGGCCGCGATGGCGCTGACCCAGGCTTCCGTGGGGTTCGTCCGCGACGAGGGCTACTATTTCACCGCCGCGCAGAGCTACGAGGCCTGGCTCCAGCTTCTCCTGCACGCCCCGCTGCAGGCGATCGCGCAGACCGAGCGGTACTGGTCGTACAACTTCGAGCACCCCGGCCTGACCAAGCTGCTGTTCGCGGCCTCGCACCTGGTCTTCACCACCTGGCTGGGAATCCTGCCGGATGCGCTCGCCTGGCGCTTGCCGGCGTTCGCCTTCGCCGGCCTGCTCAGCTACTGGCTCTGCATCCTCGGGCTGTCGCGCTCGAGCGCCGCCGGCGTGCTCGCGCCGCTGCTCTTCTGGTGCGCCGAGCGGACGTTCTTCCACGGCCACCTCGCCTGCTTCGACATCCCCATCTGCGCGCTGTGGGCCGGCGTGGGCGTGGCCTGGCTGCGCGGCTCGGGTCCGCGCCTCGCATGGACCTACGGCGTCGCGCTGGCGATCAAGCACAACGCCTGGTTCCTGCCTCCGGTGCTCGCCGTCCACGCGCTGCTCCTGCCGCGCGGACAGCGCAGCGCGGCGCTGCGGAAGCTGCCCTGGCTGCTGCTGTCGCCGCTGGTGCTGTTCGCGGCCTGGCCGCTCCTCTGGCACCACCCGCTGCGGCACCTGGGAGACTGGATCGCGTTCCACCTCCGCCACGTGCACTACGCGTGGTGGTACTTCGGCGAGGTCCTGCGCGCGCCGCCCTTCCCGATCGAGTACCCGGTGGTGGTCGATGCGCTGGTGCTCCCGCTTCCGCTGGTGGTGCTGCTGGCAGCGGCGGGCATCTCCCTCCTCCTCCATTTCGCGCGGCTGCGCCCCGACCCGCAGCGCCTGCTCGAGCTTGCCCTCGCCGCGGCGGCGCTGCTGCCGTTCGTCATCCGGACCACGCCGATCTTCGGCGGCATCAAGCACTGGCTCGCCTTCGTCGCCCTGCTCACGCCGGAGGCGGCCTCGCTCCTGGTGCGCGTTTCGCCGTCTCCGCGCGCGCTGCTGGTCGCCGCGACGGCGACGCTGCTTCCGGGGCTCTGGCAGATCGCGCACGTCCATCCTTACGGGACCAGCGCCTACGGCGAGCTGGCGGGCGACATCCCCGGCGCGGCGACGCTCGGGATGCAGCGGCAGTACTGGTCGAACAACGTCACCGGCGTGCTCCCCTGGCTGAACACGCATTGCCCGCCAGGGGCGCGGG
>DASREU010000444.1:0-3108 GCA_035651935.1 Myxococcales bacterium
AGAAGACGTCGACGTGCTTGCCGGCTTCCGCCAGCTTGATGACCGTCATGAGCCCGGCCAGGCCCCCGCCGACGACGATGTAGCGCTCCGCCATTTCTCCTCGCCTCCTGACCGCGAACCGCGCGACGACATAGCGCACACGCGCTCCGGCCGCAATCGCGGGACCGGGCGCACCCGGCGCGATCGACGGAGATGCGGCGAGCGGCCGCAGCGCGCGGCTACCGCTTCTGCGCGGCGCTCCTGGAGCGCTGGTAATGGCGGCGCTGCTTGGCCCGGTTGCCGCAATCCTTCATGCTGCAGAAGCGGCGGCTGTGGTTCCGGGTGGCGTCGAGGAACAGCCACGCGCAGCGACCGACGAGCCGCTCCTCGCAGACGCCGACCAGCCCGTTCGACACCTCGTGCTCGAGCAGCTCCGCGGCGTCGAGCGCGACCGGGCGCAGGAACGACAGGAGATCCCCGTCGTCCTCGAGCGCGCGTTCGAACTTCCCGGGCCCCTTCGCCCGGAACCGGCGGTGCGCGACCGCATCGCCGATCCAGGCATTGACGATCTCCAGCGCAGCTTCCGGAGTGGGAAGCCCGTCGACGGCGGCGAGCGTCACGTCGTGCAGCGCTTCCCGTTGCCGGATCGCCAGCGCGAACGCGGCGGCGGCGCGCTGCGGCTCGTCGTCCGCGAGCGCGTAGAGGGACGACGCCCGCTTTCCTTCGACCAGTCCCACCTGCTCGGCCCAGTAGACCAGGTCGGGATAGCCTTGCAGGCGGTCGCGCGGGGACGCGGAGCCGCGCATCCCGCTGACGGTGTTCACGAAATCGAGGGCGACGGTGCCGCCGTCCAGGTCGAACCGGTGCTTCTCCTCGCGGGCGCCACGCATCGTTGCCTAACCTCCAACATCGACTTGACAGGTTAGTAACGCAGGCATAGATAACCGTCAAGCTGATGCATAGGAGGTTATATGTTCCGCCTGCGCCTGCACCCCACTCCTTCCGGGTTCGCTTTCGGTTTCGCTTTGATCGCGCTCTGGGCGCTGCTCTGGGTCTGGTTCATCGCCCAGCTCGCCGGGACGGTCTCGATGGAGGCGCTCACCGCGGCGCCCGGGCCGGAGCTGACCTCGGTCGTGGCCCCGCTGGACTCCGCCAGGTGAGCCGTCAGCGCCAGGATCCGTCGAGCGCCGGATCGATCGGATGCTCGCGCGGATCGAGGTGGAGGTCGCCGAGGAGATCGAGCCGCTCCCGCGCCGGCTCGAGATGGATCCCGAGCTCCGCCTCCACGTGCTCCGAGGCGCCGATCAGCACCAGCTCGACGCCTTCGATGTCGAGCAGGTCGGGATCGAGCGGCGCGAACTTGCGCTCCCCGAACCTCTCCCGCGCCCATCGCGGCAGGGGCGCCGTCCCCGCCGGACGGCGCCCGAGCTTCGGCGGCGCTTCCGGGTTGAACACCGCGGCGATGTAGCTCGCCTCGGGCAGGATGCGCAGCGCGCGCTGCACCTCGCCCGGGGCGCGGGGGTGCTCGAGCCGGTATGCGAGGTGCGCGTGCGATCCGTGCCGCGCGATCGCGTACACACCCTCGCCGGCCGCGCGCGACGGAGGCTGCACCCGCCGCCCCCGCGTCTTCGTGTCGTACTCGAAGCGGCGCAGATCGGAGAGGACCCCTTCCCCGGACTCCGAGACACGTTCGACCTGCGCCCAGAACCGCTCACGGTTCGTCTCCGGCATGCGCTTGCGCCCGACGAGCAAGCGCCTGTACGCACCGCCGCTCGCCTTGAGGATGACGTGGAGGCGCTGCACGTCGCGAGGTCCGCGGACCCGCTCGTCGGCTTCGAACGGGAGATCGGGTCCCGAGCGGACCCGCGGCGAGTAGAGGAACCAGAGTTCGCCGCGCTCGAGGAGCTCGGCTTCGGCCATCCCTGGAAGGTAACCGTCCGACGAGGGCGCGCCAGCGAAGTCAAACCTGAGACTTGATCTCGTCGACGGTCTTCTTCACCGACTGGAACGACCGCTCGAACATCGCCTTCTCCTCGGCCGTCAGCTCGATCTGGTGGATCTTCTCGATCCCGTTCGCGCCGATGGTCACCGGCACGCCCATGTAGTAGCCGTTCACGCCGTACTCGCCCTCCAGCAGGGCGGCGCAGGGAAGCACGCGCTTCTTGTCGCGCAGGTAGCTCTCCGCCATGGCGATGGCGCTGGTCGCGGGCGCGTAGAACGCGGACCCGCTCTTGAGCAGCGCGACGATCTCGCCGCCGCCCTTGCGGGTGCGGTCCACGATCGCCTCCAGCCGCGCCTTGGGGATCAGCTTCTCCAGCGGGATCCCCGCCACCGAGCAGAGCCGGACCAGCGGCACCATGTCGTCGCCGTGGCCGCCCAGCACCAGCGCGTGCACGTCGTCGATGGCGACGTTCAGCTCCTCGGCGATGAAGAGGCGGAAGCGCGACGAGTCGAGCACTCCGGCCATGCCCACCACCCGCTCCTTGGGGAAGCCGGTGATCTGCTTCATCGCGTAGACCATCGCGTCGAGCGGGTTGGAGATCACGATCACGAACGCGCTGGGGCACTTCTCCTTCACGTGCGTGGCCACGTCCCGCATGATCTTGATGTTGATCCCCAGCAGGTCCTCGCGGCTCATCCCCGGCTTGCGGGGAACGCCGGCGGTGACGATCACCACCTCGGCGCCGGCCACTTCGTCGTACTTGTTGGTGCCGACGATCCGCACGTCGTACCCGTCGATGGCGCGGGCCTGCATCAGATCCAGCGCCTTCCCCTGCGGCACGCCCTCCACCACGTCGAAGAGCACCACGTCGCCGAGCTCCTTCTGCGCCGCGAGCAGTGCGAGGTTTCCGCCGATCTGACCTGCGCCGATGAGGGCGATCTTCCTGCGAGCCATGATGTTTTCTCCGCGAGCTTTGGGGGCGCGCGCTTCCTACTCCACCTGCGCGGTCCTCGCAACTGCTGTACGCTCGGCGCGGTGACCACGATCCGATCGTTCTTCGAGACTGCGCGCCGCAACCCGGACCGGCTGGCCTGGAAGCATGGGGAGCGCGAGTGGACCTGGGAGCAGGCCGCGCAAGAAGTGCGCCGCGTCGGCCGCGCGCTGATCGCCCTCGGCGTGCAGCCCGG
>DASREU010000445.1:0-7699 GCA_035651935.1 Myxococcales bacterium
GAGATCTCGGGCCGCCTCGGGCAGATGCCGGCCGAGGAGGGATATCCTCCCGATCTGCCCAGCCGCCTGGCTGCGTTCTACGAGCGCGCCGGGCGCGTGCAGACGCTGGAAGGCAGGGAAGGGGCGGTGACGCTGATCTCCGCCATCTCGCCGCCGGGCGGCGACGTGGCGGAGCCGGTCACTCGCCATACCCAGTCCTTCACCCGCACGTTCTGGACCCTCGACAGGGACCTCGCCGCCGCGCGCTCGTTCCCGGCGATCGGCATCCAGGCCTCGTGGGGCGACGTTCCCGAGGCCCTCGAGCGCTGGTGGGCCGAGCACGCCGGTCCCTCCTGGTCGCGGCTGCGCCGCGAGGCGCTCTCGCTGCTCGCGGAATCCGCGCAGCTGGAGGCCACGGCCCGCCTGCTCGGGCCCGACAGCCTCCCCGAGCGCCAGCGGTTCATCCTCGGCGCCGCCGTCCTCTTGCAGGAGAGCTTCCTGCAGCAGAGCGCGTTCGACCCGCGGGAGGCGCGAGACGAGCCCGCGCGGCAGCTCGCGCTGCTCGGGGCGCTGCTCCACTTCAAGGACCGCGGGCTCGCCGCGATCGATCGCGGGACGGCGGAGGCGAAGATCCTCGGGCAGCCGGTCGTCGCCAGGCTCCGGCGGGCGCGCAGCGAGCTGAACGTCGAGGAGATCGCGGCGCTCGAGCGCGAGATCGACGCCGGAATGGAGGCGTAGGCATGCTCGGCATCGAGGTCCAGGGCTTGACCGCGCTCCGCGGGCCGCTCGCGTTCCTCGCGGGAGTCCCGGGCATCGCCCTCAACGAGGAAGTGGAGCTGCACGGGGTCGACGGAAGCTCGCGCGCGGGCCGCGTGCTCGCGGTCTCGGAGGGGGAAGCGGTCCTGGAGCTGTTCGGCGCCAGCGCCGGCCTCGCGCTCGACGGCTGCTCCGTGCGATTCCGCGGCAGGCCGGTCCAGATCGGCGTCGGCAAGGAGATGCTGGGGCGGGTGTTCGACGGCAGCGGACGGCCGCGGGACGGGCTGCCGCAGCCCGCCTTCGACGAGCGCCGCGCCATCCACGGCGCGCCGATCAACCCGGTGCGCCGCGCGGTCCCGAACGAGTTCCTGGAGACCGGCATCTCCGCCATCGACGCGTTGAACACGCTCGTGCTCGGGCAGAAGCTCCCCATCTTCAGCGAGGCGGGACTTCCCCACGACGTGCTGCTGCGGCAGATCATCCGCCAGGCGCATGCTCCGGGCGTGGAGTCGTTCGCGGTGGTGTTCGCGGGCCTCGGCCTCCCCCGCAGCGTCGCCGACGAGTACATCGAAGACTTCCGCAGCACCGGCGCGCTGCAGCGGACGGTCGCCTTCCTCAACCTCGCCGACGATCCCGCCGCCGAGCGGCTGATGACGCCGCGCTGCGCGCTGACCGCCGCGGAGTATCTCGCCTGGGACCTCGGCCTGCACGTCCTGGTCGTGCTGCACGACGTGACCGCGTACGGCGAGGCGCTGCGCGAGGTGGCCGCGGCGCGGGGAGAGGCTCCCAGCCGCAAGGGGTACCCAGGCTACCTGTACACCGACCTCGCCTCGCTCTTCGAGCGGGCGGGACGGATCCAGGGAAGGCCGGGATCGCTCACCCAGTTGCCCGTGGTGACATTGCCGTCCGGCGATCTGACGCACCCCATCCCGGATCTCACCGGCTACGTCACCGAAGGACAGATCGTGCTCGAGCGCGAGCTTCACCGCCGCGGCGTGTACCCGCCCATCTCGGTGCTGCCCTCGCTCTCGCGGCTGATGGACGACGGCATCGGCAAGGGGCGGACGCGCGAGGATCATGCGCCGCTTGCGCGGCAACTCTACGCCACCATGGCCCACGCCTCGCGCTCTCGCGCGCTGGAGTCGATCATCGGCTTCGACGAGCTCCCGGATCTGGAGCGAAGCTACCTCGGCTTCGGGCGCGCGTTCGAGGAGCGGCTCGTCGGCCAGCGCCCGGACGAGGCGCGGAGCATCGGGAGGACCCTCGACATCGCCTGGGAGCTTTTGGGGATGCTCCCGCACTCCGAGCTGCGGCGCATTCCCGCCGATCTCCTCGCGCGCGCCGGCGCCAAGGCCGCGCGATGAGCGGGCGCGCCACCCGGTCGCGCCTTCAGGAGCTGCGGCAGGCGAAGGACGCGGCCCAGCGCGGCCACGACGTGCTCGAGCAGAAGCTCGAGCTGCTCCGCCGCGAGTGGGATCGCCGGCGGGCGCGACGGGACGATGCAGCGGTCATCGCGGAGAAGAGGCTCCGCGCCGCGCGGGAAGCGCTGCGGCAGGCCCGGATCGAGCTGGGCCGTGCCACGGTCGACGCCGCGGCGCTGGCCCAGCCTCCGGCGCCGCCGATCGAGTGGACCTGGGAGCGGCTCGCGGGTGTCCGCCTTCCCTCGCTGGCCAGCAAGGCCCGTCCGTTCCATGCCGCCTACGGGCCGGGCGGCACCAGCGCCGCCCTCGATGGCGCCGCCGCCGCCTTTCCCGAGGCGTTCACGGCCTTGGTCGAGCTCTCCTCGCAGGAGGCCGCCTCCTCAGCGCTGCGCCGGGCGACCCTGCGGACGCTGCGCCGGGTGAACGCGCTCGACAACGCCGTCCTGCCGCAGATTCGGCGCGAGCTGCGCGAGATTGCTGCGGCGCTGGAGGAGGACGAGCGCGAGGAATCTTCGCGGCGCAAGGTCTGGCTGCAGCTCCGCCCGGGGTAGCAGACGCGCAGGAACTGCGCCGGTCCGGGGAACGCTGTTTGCAGCACACCGAGGCATGCTGCCGTTCCACGCGCTCGCGAGGGGCACGGCATCCCGCTATGACGCCATCGTCGTCGGCAGCGGCGTCGGCGGCTGCGTCTCGGCGGCGCTCCTGGCCGAAGCCGGCGCCCGCGTGCTCGTCCTCGAGCGGAACCGGCGCGCGGGCGGGATCCTCGCCTCCGTCCGGCGCGACGGGTTCAAGATGGATCTGGGCAGCCACTTGATCTCGCGCGGGGCCAAAGGGCCGCTCGGGCAGGTGCTGCGGATGCTCGGGCTGTGCTCGCCGCGGTTCCTCACCCACCGCATCCCGCTGCGCTCGCGCGGCATGTTCGCCGCCACTGCGCCGGAGCGGCGCTCCGGGCTGATCCGCGTGGGCGTGCAGGTCGCCCGCGACCTCGAGCTTCCGCCGCGCGAGATCGCGCACCTCGCGCGCCTCCTCTTCCAGATCTTCACCCTCACCGAGCCGGAGCTGCGCCTCTGGGACCGCCGCACGCTCGCGGACTTCATCGGGCAGCATACCGATCACCCGGCGGCGTATTTCCTGATGAGCTTCATGGCCAGCATCTTCTTCGTGCTGCCGCCCTGGCGCGTGGCCGCCGGCGAATCGATCCGCTGCCTCCGCTGGCTGTTGCGCGACTACAGCCTGAGCTACGTCGAGGGGGGGATGGATCAGCTCGCGCACGCGCTGCTCCGGTTCGTGCAGGCGCGCAACGGCGAGGTGGTCCTCGGCGCGGAGGTGGTGCGCGTCTTCCACGGCCGCCGCGGATGGATCGCCGCCACCCGCGACGGGTGCGAGTACGAGGCGAAGGCGATCTGCTGCAACCTCGCGCCCTGCGACCTCCTCCGGCTGGTGGATCCCGGGGCGCTTCCGCCCTGGTGGGTCGCGCGGGCCAGGGCCATCGTCCCGTCCGGCAATGCGCACCAGCTGAAAGTCGCGCTCCGCCGCCCGCTCGTCGAGGAAGGCTGCGTGATCGGCGGCGTCTCCCTGCAGGGTCTCACCTTGCGCGATCTGTCGATCGGCTTGATGGAGCGCGCGGTCACCGACATCGACGCGGGGCGCGTCTCCGATCCGCTCGCCATCTACGCGCCGGTGCCCACGAACTACGATCCGACGCTCGCGCCGGGAGGACGGCAGCTGATCGTCGCCAGCGTCTACGGCCCGACCCGGCGGGATCCGGAGGATGGGATCGAAGTCTGGAAGGACCGCTCGCTGCGCGCTCTCGCGCAGCTCGTCCCCGGACTGCTCGACGAGATGCTCTTCTGCGAATTCATGCCGGTTCCGCAGGTCGGCCGCTGGATGGGAAAGTCCGGGAACGGCGCCATCAGCAACGGCCAGGTGCCGGGTCAGGTGGGCCGCGACCGGCTGCCGGTGGACGTTCCGCTGCCGGGCCTCTATCTCTGCGGCGACGGCGCCGGAGGCCGGGGCATCGGCACGGAGCTGGCGGCGGAGTCCGGGATGGAGGCGGCACAGGCGATCGTCAGCAACGTGCTCTCCGCTGCGCGTCGGGAGGCCGCGTGAACGACGTCGCCCTGCTCGCGGCGTGGATCGGGCTCCTGGCGCTCGCCGCCGCGTTCTGCATCGCCGCGCGGCGGGCAGGGATCGCTTCGACGTATCTGCGCGACCTGATTCACGTGGGCGCCGGCCTCTGGGCGCTGGGTTGGCCGCTCTGGCGATCTCCGCTTTCGCCGATCGGGCTCGCGCTCGCCGGCGCTGCGGCGACGTTCGCCGTTCCGCAGTTCGCCGCGCGCGCGGCCGTGGTCGGCCGGTTCCGCGACAGCATCTCCGGCGCGACGGAGCGCTGGGGCGGGGTGCGGCTGTATGGGCTCAGCTTCGCCGCCGGCACCGCGCTCGGATTCGCCGTGGCTCCGGCGCCCGCGGCAGCCGCGCTCCTCTGTCTCGCGCTCGGCGATGGCCTCGGCGGTCTGATCGGACGGCGCTACGGTCGGCACTCCTTCGTCGCACCCGGCGCCAAGCGAAAGACGTTCGAAGGAACCGCGGCGGTCGCCCTCTTCTCGGCGATCGCGGTCGCGCTGGCGCTGCTCCGATTCGGCGCGCCGCTGACGGTCCTGCCGGTCGCGGTCGCTGCGGCGGCCGCCGCGCTGGCGGAGGCGCTCGCGCCCGAGGGCACCGACAACCTCCTGGTGCCGGCGTCGGTGTGGCTGGTGCTCACGGCAATGCAGGGAGGTGCAGGATGACCACGACGATCACGCAGCGGAGCCACCTTGCCGCGGGGATCTGGAGGATCGCCGATCCCAAGATCACGCTCGCCTCGGCTTCCTCGCTGTTCCTCGGGCTCTGTGCGGCCGCCGACGATGGCCGCATCGCCTGGGCATGGGCGCTGATCACCGTGCTGGGGATCTTCTTCCTCGAGGCGGCGAAGAACGCTTCAGGGGAGCTCTTCGACTTCGACTCGGGCGCCGATCTCGCGGTGCGTCCCGAGGACCGGAGCCCCTTCTCCGGCGGAAAGCGGGTGCTCGTCGACGGCCTGCTCACGCGCGCGCAGACGGCCGGCGCCGCGCTCGTCTTCTACCTGCTCGGCTGTGTCGCGGGCTTTCTCGTGGTCGGCGTGCGTGAGCCGCGCGTGCTCCTGATCGGCGCCATCGGCGTCGCGCTCGCGTTCTTCTACCACGCGCCGCCGCTGCGGCTCTCGTACCGCGGCCTCGGCGAGCTGGCGGTTGCGCTCGCGTATGGGCCGCTGATCGCCTGCGGCGCATACCTGGTCCAGCGCGGAACGGTCTCCAGGACCGTGGTGCTCGCCAGCGTACCGCTCGGCCTCCTGATCGCGGCCTTCCTCTGGATCAACGAGTTCCCCGACTGCGAGGCCGATCGGAGCGCCGGCAAGCGGACGCTGGTCGTGCGCCTGGGCCGGCCGGCGGCAAGCAAGGTGTTCGCCGCGATCGTGATCGGCGCATTCGCCGTCCTCGCGATCCTGCCCGCCTTCGGAGCTCCGTTCGGCATCTGGGGAGGCTTCCTCGGGCTTCCGCTGGCGGTAAAGGCGGCATTCCGGCTGCGGCAGGAGCCGGAGGTGACCGCGCAGATCATTCCGGCGCAGGAGTGGACGCTGCTCTCGTTCCTGCTCTTCGCGGCGGGCGCCGGCGCTGGCCTGCTGTTGAGCTGAACGCGGCGGATGGCGCCGCTCAGTTGCGCGGCGAAGGGATCACCAGCACGGCGCAAGGCGCGTGGAGCAGCACCTTGGGCACGACCGAGCCGAGCGCCAGCGCCGCCGCGTTGCGCGCCCGCGAGCCAAGCACGACGAGGTCGCACTTCCCCTCTTGCGCGAAGGTCACCAGCTGTGCGCCGGCGTCGCCCGTGGCGTAGTGCAGCTCCACGGGGCGGCCGCTGATCGACGACGCGAGCTCGCACCAGCGCTCCTCGTCCGGCGGCGCGGCGGACGCAGGCACGAAGGGGGCGGGAGGCGCAAAGAGCGCCTCTCCCCGCGGCGGCGCTTCGGCATGAAGCAGCGTCAGCTTTGCGGAGCTCTCGCGCGCCAACTGCGCGGCGGCGCGCAGCGCCAGGAGCGATTGAGGCGAATCATCGACTCCGCAGACGATCGACTTGAAGAACGGCATGGTCGCGTTCCTCCCGGTCGAGACACGAAGCATCGCACATGCCATCTGCGCATCCGGATCACAGCGCGCGGCGTCGCGCGGCGCAGCGCGCAGAGCTTGCGGCGTTCAGCGCCGGATCCGAAAAACCCCGAGCCGCGGCTCTGGCACCGGTGTTGCTCGCAGGATCGTCGAGAGGAGTCACCATGCCCAATCAGGCGACGCACGAGGCCGCCGCTCTGCCGCCAGCGACGCTGGTTCCCATCGACGGCAAGAGCTTGCCGGGGCAGCTGGTCATCCCGCCCTCGCCCATCGGACTCGCGCTGGTCGCAAGGCTCGAGCACGGAGGACCGGCCTCCGGCGCGTACGAGGCGATCGCGCGCGCGTTCGTCGACAAGGGATTCGCCTCGTTCCTGGTCGCGCTGGACGCCGCGAACGACGCCGGGGCGAGCGCGCCGGCCGGATGGCTGCGCGGCGACGTGGCCCTGATCTCGGAACGCATCGGCGCGGTGATCCGCTGGGCGGCGGCGGACACCCGGATCGCGGGCCTGCCCTTCGGCTTGTTCGGCGTGGACACCGTCGCCGCGGCGGCGCTGGTCGTCGCCTCCAACGATCCGCCGCATCTCGCTGCCGTGGTGGGCTGCAATGCCCGGACCGATCTCGTCGACCGCGTGCTGGGGAAGATCGCCGTTCCCACCTTGCTCATCGCCGGAACGCGGGCCACGGACGTGCTGGCGGCGAATCGGGTCGCGCTCGAGGAGCTGCGCTGCGAAAAGCGGATGGTGATCGCGGCGGGCAACCTCAAGGAGTCGTTGCAGGGGCGCGGCGCGCGGAAGGTGGGCAACCTGGCGGCGCGCTGGCTCGATCGTCACGTCGCGAGGCGCATCCCTTCGCGCCCTGTAAGATAGCTGGGGCATGTCGCCGGTCGTCCTCACCGCCGCCGCGGTGCTCGCGGCCGTGTTCGCGTTGCTCGTCTGGACGTGGGTGCGGCGCACGCGGCTGCGCAAGCGCGTCCGGGTGCGGCATGTGCCTCGCCTCCGGCATCCGGTGGTGCTCGCGCACGGAGTCTTCGGATTCGACGAGATCGCCATCGCCGGGCGGCGGCACCGCTACTTCCGCAACATCGCCGAGGAGCTGGGCACGCCGGAGCTCGAGTTCTACCGGCCGCGGGTGGCGCCCGTCGCCCCCATCCCGGTGCGCGCCGCGAAGCTGGTCGAGCTCCTCGGCGCGCTCCCGGGCGATCGCTTCAACCTCATCGCCCACAGCATGGGAGGGCTGGATGCCCGCTATGCGATCACCCGGCTGGGCCTCGCCGGGCGTGTCGCCTCGCTGGTCACCATCGGCGCGCCGCACCGGGGGACGCCGCTCGCCGACTTCCCCCTCGCCCGGGTGACGGCGCGCGCCCTG
>DASREU010000446.1:0-7180 GCA_035651935.1 Myxococcales bacterium
TGCGCCGCGCAAGTACGCTGCCGCGGGCGGTCCGTCAAGGGGCGGCTTACTTCACCCGCACGCAGCGCTGTCCGTCGGGGTTGTCGGGCCGGTACTCGTACTCCCCGATCCATCCCTGGGCCTTGTTCTGCACGGTGCACGCGCCGCATTCGACGCGCCGCTCGCCGGAGACCTTGTCGCAGTCGGAGACGTCCTTGATCGCGTGCGCGCAGCCGGCCGCGAGAAGCAGCAGGAAGAGATTTCGCTTTTTCATACTCGCTCCACCGAGTGCACGCCGGGGATCTGGCCGATGGCGCGCAGCACGTCGTTCAGCTGCTTCACGTCCGCGATCTCCACCTCGAAGGTGCTCACCGCGCCGTCGCCGTTCGCCCGGGCGTTCGCTTGCACGATGTTCACCCCCACCTCGGCGAAGGTCTCGCTCATCCGCGCGAGCAGGCCCTTGCGGTCGTCGCTCATCACCTTGAGGTTGACCACCCGCTTGAAGTCGCCGCGGATGTCCCAGGCGACGTCGACCCGGCGCTCCGGATCCGTCTCCATCGCCTTGCGGCAGCCCTGGACGTGCACGGTCACGCCGCGTCCGCGGGTGATGAAGCCGATGATCGGATCGCCGGGCACCGGCGCGCAGCACTTCCCGTAGCGCACCAGCACGTCGTCGACGCCGCCGATCCGCACCCCGCCGCTGGTCCGGGTGCGCTGCGCGACGCGGCGGAAGAGCTGGGTGAGGGCGCTGGTCGCGCCATTCGCGGCGCCGTCGATCTGCGGCGTCGCCTTGAGCTTGTCCTGCGGGTAGAGCTTGTGGAGCACGTTCGCCGGCGAGAGCTTCCCGTACCCGACCGCGGACACCAGATCGTCCGCCCGCGAGTGGCCCATGTCGTTCGCCGCCTTGAGGAAGTCGGCGGTCTTCACCACCTTGCCGAAGTTCAGGTCGAACCGCTTGAACTCCCGCTCCAGCAGATCGCGGCCGATGTCGATGCTCCGCTCGCGCTGCTGCCCCTTGATGAAGTTGCGGATCCTCGCCTGCGCCCGGCTGGTCTTGACGAAGCTGAGCCAGTCCTTGTTCGGGCGTGCGTTCGGGCTGGTGAGGATCTCCACGCTGTCGCCGTTCTTCAGCTTGTACCGGAGCGGGACGATCTTCCCGTTCACCTTGGCGCCCACGCAGTGCGCACCGACCTCGGAGTGGACGGCGTACGCCAGATCGACCGGCGTGGACCCGAGCGGCAGGCTCTTCACGTCGCCCTTGGGCGTGAAGACGAAGACCTCGTCCTGGAAGAGGTCGACCTTCACCGTCTCCAGGAACTCGCGCGGGTCCTTGAGGTCCTGCTGCCACTCCATCAGCTGGCGCAGCCAGGCGAACTTCTGCTCGTCCTTGCCGCCGGTCTTGCCTTCCTTGTACGCCCAGTGCGCCGCGATTCCTTCCTCGGCGATGCGGTGCATCTCCTCCGTCCGCATCTGGATCTCGATGCGCTCTCCGGTGGGGCCGATCACGGTGGTGTGCAGCGACTGGTACATGTTCGGCTTGGGGATCGCGATGTAGTCCTTGAACCGCCCCGGCACCGGCTTCCAGAGCGAGTGGATCAGCCCCAGCGCCTCGTAGCAGGCGGGCACCGTCTTGAGGATGAGGCGGAAGGCGACCACGTCGTGGAGCTGGGTCACCGAGGAGAGCCCGTTCTTCCGCATCTTCTTCCAGATGCTGTAGACGTGCTTGGGCCGGCCGTGCACCTCGGCCTCGAGCCCCGCCTCCTTCAGCTTGGTCTGCAGAAGCTCGACGACGTCGGCGATGAACTTCTGCCGGTCCTTCTGGCTCTGGGCGAGCTGGTTCTCGACGTCCTCGTACTCGCCCGGCTTCAGGTACTTGAACGCCAGGTCCTCGAGCTCGATCTTGATCCACTGGATCCCCAGCCGGTTCGCCAGCGGCGCGTAGATGTCCAGCGTCTCCTGGGCGATGCGCTGCTGCGCCTCCGGCTGCATGTGCTCCAGGGTGCGCATGTTGTGCGTGCGATCGGCGAGCTTGACCAGGATGACCCGGATGTCCTTGGCCATCGCCACCAGCATCTTGCGGAAGTTCTCCGCCTGCTTCTCCTCGATGCTGACCGATTGCGAGGACTGGAAGGTGCCGAGCTTCGTCACCCCCTCCACGAGATCGAGCACCTCCTGGCCGAAGAGGTCCTTGATCTCCTCCGGGTTCGCGAGCGTGTCCTCGATGGTGTCGTGGAGGAGGCCGGCGACGATGCTGGCCTCGTCCAGCTTGAGGTCCGCGAGGAGGCCCGAGACTTCGAGCGGGTGGACGAGGTAGGGCTCGCCCGACTTGCGGATCTGCCCCTGGTGGACCTTCGCGGAGTAGACGTAGGCCTTCTTGATGAGATCGAGATCCGCGTCCGCGTGGTACGCGCTGACCTTTTCCAGGATGTCGTTGAGGCGAATCATCAGCTCGGTCGCAGAGAGCGTACCCCCTCGGGAGAATGCCAGCAAACCTGCACTAACGTGCTTCGACGCGCTGTGCCACCGCCGGATTCGGCCTTTGTTGTCCACAGATTGACCCGTCCGGCGGCCCGCTCGTATGCTCGCGGCCCCATGGTCACCTGTCCGGCGTGCGGCAAGGAAAACTCGGAATCCGCCCTCGAGTGCAAGCGCTGCCGGGCGCCGATGCGGGAACAGGAAGCTCCGGCCGGGGACGCCGATTCGCTGGGCGACGTCTGCAGGCGTTGCGAGGCCTACAACGAGCCCGGGGTGAGGGTCTGCACCAACTGCGGGCTCTCCCTGTTCGGCGAGGATGCCGCGGCGCCCGGCGACAAGACGCCGCCCGAGGCGTTCACGCCACCCACCCGGGTGCCGGAGACCCTCTCCGAGGAGCTTCGGGCGCTGGCCATCTCCGACGAGGAGGCCGAGGAGGCCGGGCTGACCTTGCCGCGCAAGGGCGCGGCGCTCGACAAGCCGCCGCCGGCAGGTCCCGCCGCCTCGGGGCGCCGTCCGCCCCCGGCCCCGGTCTCCGCCGGGAAGGGAGCGACCTCGCCTGGCATCACGCTCGCCGCGCAGAAGGCGTGCGTCAATTGCTCCGCCCTCAATCCGCCGGCGGCGAAGTTCTGCTTCGACTGCGGCACGCCGTTCGCCAAGAAGGCGGCGCCCGCGCCGGCGCCGCCGTCCATCCAGGTCGACGCCGCGCTCGGCGCGGAGGTGTACGAGGACGCGACCATGGAGAGCCCTCCGCTGGCCGCTCCGGAGCCGCTGGCCGGCGACCTCCCGGTCGCCGCGGAATCCGTCGCGGAGGAGATCCCGGAGGAGCAGGCGCCCCCGTTCGTCGCCAGGCTGGTGCAGGAGGGAGGCCCTGCGCAGGGCGCCGAGTTCACCCTGGCCCACCTGGAGAACAGCATCGGCGGCTCGGCGGCCCACATCGGATTCGGCGACGACGCCTTCGTGGCGCCCCACGCGGCCACCCTGGCGTTCGTCGACGAGCGGCTGGTCCTGCGCGACGAGGGCAGCGCGAACGGCGTGTACCTCCGTGTCCGCGAGCCCGTCGCCCTGGAGCCCTTCGATCTGTTCGTCGCCGGCGAGCGGCTGTTGCGCTACGACGGTCCGGTCGAGGTGCCCGAGGGCGTGGACGCGGACCCTCCATTCCTCGGCGCTCCCCGGCCGGAAGGCGCCATCGTCCGGGTCACCGAGGTCCTGAGCGGCGCCCGCACCGGCCGGACCTGCTACCGGTCCGCGCCTTCCATCTCCATCGGGAGGGCCGGCTGCGACCTGAACTTCCCTGCCGATGCCCTGCTCGCCTCGAGGCACGCCGAGATCCGCTTCGGCGAGGATGGAACGGCCCTGCTGGCGGACGTCGCCGAAGGCGGCTCGGGCGTGTTCCTCCGCGTGCGCCCACAGCAGCCGGTGGAGCTGCAGGCCGGCGACGTGCTCCGCGTCGGCCAGCAACAGCTCCGCCTGGAGCTCGGCTAGCCCGGCGCGGGGTCGCGCCGGCTGTCCCGCAGCGCCGCGGTAGTCCGCGCGCTGCCGTGGGGCTAGAAACCCTTCAGGATGGTATCGACGACGTCGCCGTATCTCGCCTTGTCGAGGCGCTTCGCCGCCGCGTATTCGTTGCGCGCGCGCTCCGGCTCGGACTTGAGGAACAGGCCACCCAGGCGGTAGTGCGCCTCCGCGTTCTCCGGGTCGGAATCCAGCGCCTGCAGCAGCAGGTCCAGCGCCGGCCGGGGATCGCCCGCCGATTCGAGCTGCGCGGCGCGGCGGACGAGCTGCTGCGCTCTCGCGGGGTCGCGGCCGCTCACCGGATCCGCGTACGAGACCGGGATTCCTCCGGGCCTCGGCGCGTGAAGCCGCCAGTACGCGGCAGAGGCGATCAAAGCGGCGAGGACGCAGCCGCTCGCGAGCGCGGCGCCACGGCGTTTCCACGAGGGACCCTGCGTGGCTTGCCGCACCGGCGTCGGGTGTGACCGGATCAGGGGCGCCGTCCCTCGCGCCGGCGTCGCGGCGTCCGGCCTCGCCGCTGATCCGCCAGCAGGGATGGCGAGGAGGAGCTGCCGGAACGCCTCCGCGGATTGCGGCCGCGCCGCGGGATCCTTCGCCAGCACGCGGAGGATCAGCGCTTCCATCGCCGGGGAGATCGGCGCCCTCGGCTCGCGCTTGCGCGGAGGGACGGGAAGCTCGTTGACCTGCCGGGTGAGCACGTCCATCGCGTTCGGACCGTCGAAAGGGAGCTGGGCCGTGGCCATCTGGTAGAGGATGATCCCCACCGCATAGAGGTCGCAGCGCGCATCGAGCTGCCCTCCGGTGGCCTGCTCCGGCGCCATGTACTGCGGCGTGCCGCACACCACGTCGGAGCGCGTGAGCCCCGGCAGATCGCTGTCGAGCACCTTGGCGATCCCGAAGTCCAGCACCTTGACGAAGTCGGGATGGTTCCGCCGTTGCTCGAGCATGATGTTCTCGGGCTTGAGGTCGCGGTGGATGACGTTGTGGGCGTGCGCCTCGGCGAGGGCGGCCAACACCTGCGAGACGATGCGGCAGAGGCGCTCCTCCTGCATCGGCCACTCGTCGCGCAGCACCTCGCGGAGATCCTTCCCCTGCACGTACTCCATGACGATGTAGAGCGCGCCGTCCGCGGGGTTGCGGCCGAAGTCGAGCACCTGGATGCTGTTCGGGTGGTTCAGGCGGCTCGCCGCCATGGCCTCCCGCTCAAACCGGCCGACCACCGTCGGGTCTTCTAGCAGCGCCGGCCGGAGCATCTTCAGGCAGACGAGGCGGTCGAGCGCGAGATGCCGGGCGCGGTAGACCTTGCCCATCCCGCCCTGCCCGATCAGCTCCTCGATGCGAAAGCGCCCGGCGACGGTCTCGCCGATCAGCGGATCGTGCGCGCGGCGGGCCGCCGGAGCCGGCGCGCCGGCCTGCGGACCTGCCGGCGCCAGCGACGCGCCGCAATACACGCACAGCGCGTCCGTTCCCGCAGGCAGCGCGCGGGCACAGCGCGGGCACTTTGCGCCGGTGGCATCGATCGCTGGCAACGTCCCGCCTCCGAACCGAACGATGTCACAGGTGAGGGCCTCCGACCAAGCCGCGAAACCCTCCCGAACGTCGCCGCCTTGACCCTTCTTTGGCGAGCGTCATAGAACCGATTGCATGGATTGTCCCCGCTGCGGCGCGCAGAACGCGAAGGACGCCGGCCGCTGCTCCTCTTGCGGCGCGGCGATCGGCGAGGACGAAGGCCTTCCCACGCTCGCGCGCAAGCCGCTCGCGGCCCCGGCGCCCGCGGCCCCGAGCTCGCCGCGGCTCGCGCAGGGAGCGCCGCCCAAGCAGTGCCCGAACTGCATGACGCTGAACGCGGCGACGTTCAAGTTCTGCGCACGGTGCGGAACTCCGCTCGGCGCCACCGGCGTGCCTCCGTCAGCAGGGGCGACGCCCAGGCCTGCCCCGGGGCCGGTGCCGTCGCCGCGCCCCGCGGTCCCGTCCCGCCCTCCGGTGGCGCCGAGGCCCGCGCCCCCTCCTCCGCCCAAGCCGGTCGCCGGCCAGGCGCGCCCGCTTCCGCCGCCCAAGCCCGCCGCCCCGCTGCGCCCGCGCGCCCGCGTCTCGGCGATCGCTCGCGACGGCAGCCGGAGCGCGGACTTCGTCCTCACCCGCGACGAGACGCGCGTCGGCCGCTCGGTCGATGCGGGCGAGGTGAAGCTCGACAAGGACCCCTTCATCGCGCCCCTGCACGCGGTCTTCCGCTTCGACGGTCCGCAGCTCGTCGTGCACGATCCGGGGAGCCCGAACGGCGTCTTCCTCTGGCTGAAGGAGCGGACGCTCGAGTCCGGCGACGAGCTGCGCATCGGCCGGCAGCGGCTGCGCGTCGAGTGGCTGCCGGAGGACCCGGAGCAGCTCGCGGACCAGCCCGTCTGGGGCAGCCCCGACCCGGGCTACAGCGCGCGCGTGGTGCAGCTGCTGCAGGGAGGCGTGGAAGGCGACATCTTCCCCCTCAAGCGCGGCGACAACCTGGTCGGGCGCGGGACCGGCGACGTCAGCTTCCCCAACGACGGATACGTCTCGAGCAAGCACGCGACCATCACCGTCACCGAGGAGTCGCTCGCGGTGAAGGACCTGGGCAGCGCGAACGGGACTTTCGTCCGGGTGAACGGGCAGGCGGCGGTGACCGCGGGGGATCTCCTGCTGGTCGGCGAGCAGATCCTTCGGATCGACCCGGCCTGAGCGTCAGCAGCTCTTGACCTTCGCGACGCAGGTGATGTTCGCGAGCTTCTTCAGCGCCGGGACCGGCGGATCGCCCTGGATGGAGGCGAACACCGCCCCGACTGCGATCGCGAGAAGAATCTGTCTCAGGGTCAGGCGACGCATGGGATCAACCTCGTCCCTTTCGATGCTCTGCAACGAGTTCCGATTCGCGGAGGCGCGTTACGCTCACCCTGCGAGGCGCTCCGAGAGCTGCGCGCGGATCCTGGCCCGGAACCGCTCGAGGCGCATGGTGACGGCGCTCTTTCCCACTCCCATCCGCGAGGCGATCTCGCGGGCCGACAGCGTCCCTTCCAGGTAGAAGAGCCGGACCGTCTCCTTCTCGGGCCCCTCGCGCAGCCCGTCGATCACGTCGCGGACGGCCCGCAGCTCGGCTTCCTTCTCCATGGCGTGCGAGGCGGCGGGGACATGGTCCTGGAGCAGATTCGCCTCGCGGGTGGCGTCCTCGGCCGCTTTGTTGTGCGTGGCG
>DASREU010000447.1:0-2064 GCA_035651935.1 Myxococcales bacterium
GTGGGGATCCGGTAATCGAGCAGCGACGGCCCGAAGAGCAGCCCCCTCTGGTCGTAGACCATCTCCTCCATCTGCGCTTCCGCCGCGCCCATGTAGACGCTGCCTTCGATCTGGCCCTCGACCAGCGTCGGGTTCAGCGCCTTGCCGCAATCGTGCGCCGCCCAGATCCGCTCCACCTTCCAGATCCCGGTCTCCTCGTCCACCGAGACCTCCGCGACGTGCGCGGTGAACGAGTACGCCGGCGAGGCCCCGATCGTGCCGCCGCGATAATCGCCGCCGAGCTTCTGCGTGCGGTACCCGCCGGTCGCCGCCAGCGGCGCGCCTTCCGCGGCTTCCGCCCGCTGGCAGGCCTCCGCAAACGACTCGCCGCCCGCCGCCCGCAGCTTCGCCGCGAGCTTCTGACAAGCCTCGCGCGCGGCCAGGCCTGCCATGAACGTCACCCGGCTCGAATACGCGCCGAGGTCCACCGGCGTGAGGTCGGTGTCCGCCGCCACCACCGTGACGTCGCGCGCATCGCAGTGCAGCTCTTCCGCGGCGATCTGGCAGAGCAGCGTGTTCACCCCCTGCCCGATGTCCGAGGCGCCGCTGTAGATCGCCACCCGGCCGGAGCGGTCCAGCTTCACCAAAATCCCGCTCTGGGGCATCTCGTTCGGGTACACGGGATAGGCGGTGCCGCTGATGTACATGGACCCCGCGACGCCGAGCCCCCGCCCGCGCCCGAGCTTGCCGTGGCGTTCCTTCCACCCGGACGCCTTCTCCACCAGCTCCAGGCACTTGAGGAACCCGTTCGAGGTGATCCGCTGCCCGTTCACCGTCTCCACGAACTCGCCGATGAAGTTGCGCCGCCGCACCTCCACCGGATCGATGCCGAGCTTCTCCGCCGCCTCGTCGAGCGCCACCTCGAAGGCGAAGCGCGGCTGCACCGACCCGTGCCCGCGCTTCGGCCCGCAGGGCGGCTTGTTCGTGTACATCCGGTAGCTGTCGAACCGGTACGTTCCGAACCGGTAGGGCCCGGTGAGGAGCTGCCCGGCGTAGTACGCGGTGACCAACCCGAACGAGGCGTACGCGCCGCCGTCGATGAGGATCTTGTTGTCCACCGCGGAGATGCGCCCCTCGCCATCGAGCGCGACGGTGAGGTCCATCTTCATCGGATGCCGGCCGCGGTGGGCGTAGAAGACCTCCTCGCGGGTGTAGAGGATCTTCACCGGCCGCCCGGTCTTCATCGAGAGCTTCGCCACGCAGAACTCGAGCGCGAACGGATCGCTCTTCCCGCCGAACGCGCCTCCGAGCAGCGGCTGGATCACCCGCACCTTGCTCTGCGCCAGCCCCAGCACCCGCGAGAGCTCGCGCTGCACGTAGTGCGGGATCTGCGTCGAGCTCCAGACGGTCAGGTTCCCGTCCGGATCCATCCGCGCCACCGCGCAGTGCGGCTCGATGGGCACGTGCGTCGACCCCGCATACCGGTACGTCTCGTGCGCGACGGCCGCCGCGCCGGCCACGGCGGTGTCCACGTCGCCGAACTGGAGGTTGACGTGCTTGGTGATGTTCCCGACCTTCGCCTTTTCGTTGACCTTGATCTCCGGATGCTCGAGCGCGTCCTCGGGCGTGAGCACCGCGGGCAGCACTTCGTAGTCGACGCGGATCAGCCGGAGCGCGTCTTCGGCGGTCCGCTCGTCCACCGCCGCGACGCAGGCCACCGCGTCTCCGACGTGGCGCACCTTCTCCACCGCCAGCGCGTTCTCGTCGTGCGTCCAGGGGATCACGCCGTACTTCGCCGGCAACTCCGCGCCGACCAGCGTCGCGACCACGCCCGGAAGCTTCTCGGCGGCGCTGACGTCGACGGATCGGATCCTCGCGTGCGCGTGCGGCGAGCGGAGGATCTTCGCGTGCAGCATCCGCGGCAGCGAGATGTCGTCCGCGTAGATCCCGGACCCGTCCGCCTTCGCCACGCCATCCGACTTGGGGAACCGGGACCCGATCGTCACGGGACGATCTCCTTGACCGCCTGCGCCTTCGAGTCGGTGGGCGCCGCCCGCTCCGACTGCACCGGCGCGCGCTGCGAGG
>DASREU010000448.1:0-3641 GCA_035651935.1 Myxococcales bacterium
CATGACCTGGCATCTCCCCGGCGTCGCTGTGGACACGCTGGGGAAAAGGCTTCACGCGGCGTTGCTCTCCGGTCGGCCTACGGCCGCCCTCCGCGCAACGCCGCCACCTCGCCTCCTACACCACGCCCCGGGACACCAGCGGATTCCATGACGATTCGGTCCCAGGCCTGATTTTGGAAAAGGCAACAGTTGCGCGCGACGCGTGGTGAAACGAGCGGCAGCGGAGCTGGATGACGCTTCGTACCGGAGACATGGGTAACAGGTCCCGGTTGCGGCAAGCGATCGGCCCGTCGAGGTCCACCAGCTTCGATGAGGTCGCAGAAGACGAGCGCCGGAAGGCCCCGAGCCGGCGGTCAGCCCTCGCCGAAATCGGCCTTGCTGCCGACTAGCTAGTCCACGATCAAGATGCCGCCGTCACGCGTGCGGCCGCTCGTCCGAACCCGGCTTGCCCGCAGCTTGTTCACGACACTCTCCAGACTGTCGCGGTGCGCCCAGTACGGGTACTTCGGCCCGTCGGCGACCTCTGGCACACACACCTTCAGGTAGGCGTCGCTGGCCGCGGATGGTCTTGCCGGATTCCAACCTAGGCTGCGGCACCGCAGCGTTGGGCAGGCCACTTGACCAATGAGCCCCAAGTGCGTATAGTTATAATACGGATCAGAAAACACAACCGGTCAATAAAATGGATACATCGATAAGGCGGTCTGCGGACAGCACGGACGACAAGCGGCGCTGGGGCACCGAGCAGCGCCTCGAGTTCATAGAGTTCCGCCTGTTCTGGGAGGGCGGGGTCAACCGCAGCGACATCACCTCGCGCTTCGGCGTATCCGTCCCACAGGCCTCGAACGATCTTTCCCTCTACAAACAGCTCGCGGGCGACAACATCCACTACGACGCCAGCGAAAAGCGCTACCTGCCGACCGCAAACTTCCACCCCCGCTTCATCGAGCCGAGCGCAGACAGATACTTGAGCAAGCTCAAGGCCGTGGCCGACGGCATCATCGGCCCTGACGAGGCCCTCATCGAGCCGCTCCCCGGTGTGGACAGCTTGCCCATCCCCGGTCGACGAATCGAGCCGCCTGTTCTAAGGGCCCTTCTGGCTGCGGCGCGCTCGCACCGCTCCGTCGAGATCCATTACCAGTCCATGAATCCCGATCGGCCCGATGCCATTTGGCGCCGAATCACACCACATACGTTCGCCCACGATGGGTTTCGCTGGCACGTGCGCGCGTTCTGCCACATCGAAGGCAAGTTCAAGGATTTCATCCTTTCGCGCTGCCGCGGCGTGCGGCAGGAGGGCGAGCCCGGCGCGCGCGCGGAGGATGACAGGCACTGGCACACGTTCTTCAAGGTCGTCCTGCTGCCCAATCCGGCGCTGAGCCCCGCCCAGCGGCAAGCGATCGTATGGGATTACCACATGACAAGGGGCCGGGCGGTGGTCCCGATCCGCTGCGCGCTGCTCTATTACTTCGAGAAGCGTCTCCGGCTCGACGTCGAGCCGGAGAAGGACAGGCCGGCGGAGAAGCCGGTCGTCGTGGAGAACTGGAAGGAATTCGTGAAGGCGCGCGACGCTGCCATGGCCTAGGCCGGCGGCGGTGCTGAGCGCGGAATTGCCAATTGGTGGGGACGCGATGATCGTCGGCGAATTGAAGCAGCAGATCGACTCGATCTGGAACGACTTCTGGTCGGGTGGCCTGTCGAACCCGCTCGCGGTGATCGAGCAGATCACCTACCTGATCTTCATCAAGCGGCTCGACGAGCTGCACACGCTGGAGGAGAAGAAGGCCGCCGCCCTGAAGCTGAAAACGCTGGAGCGGCGCATCTTCCCCGAGGGCAAGGACGGGCGCGGCAAGAAGGAAGGGGACCCCGGCCGCCCCTACGAGGACCTGCGCTGGTCGCGCTTCAAGGGCTTCGAGGCGCGCGAGATGTTCGAGGTCGTGGACGAGCACGTCTTCCCCTTCATCCGCGAGGAGGTGGCCAAGAACGGCGCCGTCGCCCGGCACATGCGCGACGCCCGCTTCGGCATCCCCACGCCGGCGCTGCTCGCCAAGGTGGTCGACAAGCTCGACAAGATCGAGATGGCCGACCGCGACACCAAGGGCGACGTCTACGAGTACATGCTCTCCAAGATCGCCTCCGCCGGCCAGAACGGCCAGTTCCGCACGCCGCGCCACATCATCAAGCTGATGGTGGAGATGACGAGGCCCACGCCGAAGGACATCATCTGCGACCCCGCCGCCGGCACCTGCGGCTTCCTGGTGGCGGCGGGGGAGTACCTGCGCACGCACCATGCCTCCCTGTTCCGCGACGACGCCCTGAAGCGGCATTTCCACGAGGGCGCCTTCCACGGCTTCGACTTCGACCCCACCATGCTGCGCATCGGCTCGATGAACATGATCCTGCACGGCATCGAGAACCCCTCCGTCGAGGCGCGCGATTCGCTGTGCGAAGACATGGCCGGCGAGAAGGAGCGCTACACGCTGGTCCTCGCCAACCCGCCGTTCGCGGGCTCGCTCGACTACGAGTCGACCGCCAAGGACCTGCAGCAGATCGTCAAGACCAAGAAGACGGAGCTGTTGTTCCTCGCCCTGTTCCTGCGCCTGCTCAAGACCGGCGGCCGCGCCGCGGTGATCGTGCCCGACGGCGTGCTGTTCGGCTCCTCGACCGCGCACAAGGCGATCCGCCGCACGCTGGTGGAGGAGCACAGGCTGGAGGCGGTGATCAAGCTGCCGTCCGGCGTGTTCCGCCCCTATGCCGGCGTCTCTACGGCCATCCTCTTGTTCACCAAGACGGGCGTGGGCGGCACCGAGGACGTGTGGTTCTACGGCGTGGAGGCCGACGGCTGGTCGCTCGACGACAAGCGCACGCCGCTATTGCCCGAAGAGAAGCTGGGGCCGACGCCGGCCGTGGCGCTGGCCGAGGCCGAGCACGCCAGGAACAACCTGCCCGACGTTCTCGCCCGCTGGCAGGCGCGCGATAAGGAGAGGAAGCGCGCCCGCACCGAGCAGAGCTTCCTGGTGCCGAAGGCGGAGATCGCGGCGGCGGGCTACGACCTGTCGCTCAACCGCTACAGGCAAGTGGTGCACGACGAGGTGGAGCACCGCCCGCCGCGGGAGATCATTGCGGAGCTGAAGAAGCTCGAGGGGGAGATTGCGAAGGGGTTGGCGGAGCTGGAGGGGATGGTGGGATGACTCGCTCAGCCGCCTTCGAGGATGTCCTCGAAGACGTGACTTCGGGGAACACTAAGACGCTGCAATCCGACTACCAACCGGTCGGGCGCTACCCCGTTGTCGATCAGGGCCAAGACCTCATTGCCGGATATATCGACAACGAGACGGCGCTCTGCGGCACGGACTTGCCAGTCATCGTCTTCGGCGATCACACCAAGACTTTCAAGTTCATTGACTTCCCATTCTGCGTCGGTGCTGACGGAACGAAGGTGCTTCGTCCAAAGAATGGCGCCCATCTGAAGTACGTCTTCCACTACCTTCGGACGCTTAAGCTCCCGGACGTTGGGTACTCGCGACACTACAAGTTCCTCAAGCGGTTCGAGATCCCACTCCCCCCCCTCGCCGAGCAGCGCCGGATCGCAGCGATCCTCGATGCGGCTGACGCGTTGCGTCAGAAGCGGCGCCAGGCTC
>DASREU010000449.1:0-4451 GCA_035651935.1 Myxococcales bacterium
AGACGTGCGCCGGCTCGACCGCGCGGACCGGTCCGAACCGCTCGACGGTGTGCTGGCGGATCCAGCGGTCGAGCTGATCGATCTCCTCGTCGGTCAGCCCGGAATACGCCTTGGCGACCGGCACCAGCTCGCCCTTGTCCCAGAGCGCGAAGGTGAGGTCCGTCATCAGGGTGGCACGGCGGCCGTGTCCGGGCTGCGCATACACCAGGACGGCGTCGATGGCGTACGGATCGATCTTCCATTTCCACCACTCTCCGCGCGGGCGGCCATGGCGGTAGGGCGAGTCGCGGCGCTTGAGCATCAGCCCTTCCACCCCGCGTTCCCGCGCCTGCGCACGCAGCGCGCGCAGCTCCTCCCAGGATTTTCCGGCGATGGCCTCGGAGAGCGAGAGGCGTTCGCTGCGCCCTCGCACCAGGGCCTCGAGCCGCTCGCGGCGCGCCTGCAGCGGCCAGGAGCGCCGATCGGCCCCATCCAGCTCGAGGAGATCGTAGGCCATGAACGCGGCCGGAGCGCTTTCGAGGATCTCCGGCGAGAGCTTTTGCCGCCCGATCCGGCGCTGCAGCAGGGAAAAGGGCATCGGCAGCCCGGAGGCAAAGGCGAGCACCTCTCCGTCGAGCACGGTGCCCTCCGGGAGCGCCGCCCAGACCGCGGTGAGGTCGGGAAAGCGATCCGTGATCAGCTCTTCGCCGCGCGACCAGAGGAACGCGCCACCGCCGCGCCGCACGATCTGGGCGCGGATGCCGTCCCATTTCCACTCCACCAGCCACCCGGCCGGATCGCCGAGCGACTCCGGCGGGTCCTCGAGCTGGGAGGCGAGGAAGAACGGATAGGGCCGCGAGACGTCGGACGCGCCGTCCTCCGGCGCGACCAGCGCCTCGAACGCGGCTGCCGAAGGCTGCCAGGTGCCCATCAGCCGGTGCGCGACCGTCGCCGGAGGAAGGCCGGCATGCTGCGCGACGGCGCGGATCGCCAGCGTTCCGGAGACGCCGACCCGCAGCTCGCCGGTGAGCAGCTTGTCGAGGAGGAAGATCTCGCGCCGGTCCAGCGAGTTCCAGAGCTCCAGCACCTCCGCGCGCTTCCGCTCTTCCGGCGCGTCGCGGAGCGGAAGGAGGCGGCGCTCGATCAGGTCCGAGAGCGCGGGCGGCTCCCCGGGTGCGGAGCGGCCTTCGCGCTCGGTATCGAGCAGGAGCGCGATGGTCTCCGCAAGATCGCCGGCGACTCCGAACGATTCCTCGAACAACCATCCGGGCACCCGCGCGCGCTCGCAGCCCCAGGCCGCCAGCAGCCGGGGCGCGATCAGCCGCCGCAGTCGCTGCCCGGTGAGGAAGAAGAGCGCCCAGGCCGCATCGGCCGGTGGCGCGGTGGCGAAGTACGCCTGCATGGCCGCGACCTTCGCGTTCGTGGAGGTGGTCGCGTCCAGCGCGTCGTAGAGGGCGGCGAACCGGCGCATCAATCCCCTTCCGGGTCGGCCGGCTGGACGCCGCCGATCGGCGCCGCGTCGACGCCGTTCTCGCGCAGGTAGCGGACCAGCGCCTCCCGGTGCCCGTGGGTCGCGAACACCCGCCCGGCCGCGGTCTCGCGAATGGTGCGCAGGAGCCCCGGCCAGTCCGCGTGATCGGAGAGGACGAAGCCGCGGTCGAACCCGCGCCGCCTCCGCGTTCCCCGGATCCTCAACAGGCCCGACGCGAACGCCTGCTCGAAGGAGCGAAACCGCTTCATCCACGGCGTGCCCCGCGCGGTGATCGGGGCCAGGACCAGCTCGCCGGGCAGCCCGCGCTCGTCGGCGACGTGGCGGGTGGGGAGCAGCCGCACGCCGCAATCGCGATAGACCTGCGCGAACGGCTCGACCATCCCGTGCACCCAGGCCGGGCGATCGGCGAGGCGCCCGATCTCCGCCAGGAGCCGCTGCGCCTTGCCCAGCGCGTAGCAGAAGAGCACGGATGTCTTCTTCGGATTCCCCTCCCACCAGGAGACGATCTCGCGCGCCACCCCGGCGGGATCGTCCCAGCGAAACAGGGGCAGCGCGTACGTCGCTTCGGTGACGAAGACGTCGCAGCGAAGCGGCTCGAAGGGCGCGCAGGTGGGATCCGGCTCGCGCTTGTAGTCGCCCGAGAGCACCCACACGCCGGCGCGGCCCTCGATCCGGACCTGCGCGGACCCGAGCATGTGGCCCGCCGGGTGCAGCGATACCGTCACCTCTCCGATGTGCCGCCGCTCCCCGTACGGGAGCGTCTCCACCGCCGCGCCTTCCAGGCGGCGCCGCAGCAGCGCCGCCGTCTCCGGCGTGCAGAGGTACGACCTCGATCCCGCGCGGGCGTGATCGCCATGCGCGTGCGTCAGCACCGCGCGTTCCACGGGGAGGAGCGGATCGAGGTGGAACGCGCCTTCGGGGCAGAACAGGCCCCGCTCGGAATCGACGATCACGGTCCGGCGGAGCTTACTCCAGCCATTCTCAGTCGAGCGGAGCGGCGGAGCCGGTTTCGGCGGGCACCGACTCGCGGGGCGCCCCGGCGGCCTTGAGGTCGTCCGCCATGTCCTGCATCACCACCCCGAGGTCGTCGAGCTCGTCCTCCTTGAACATCTTCCTCACCTTCGGAAACAGCTCCCCTTCCTCCTCCTCGACGTGATGCTCGACCTGCTCCCTGAGCACCTTCACCTTGGCGTCGAACTGCGCATCCTCGGGCGACATCTCCAGCAGGTCCGCGATCAGCCGCTTGACGCCGAGGTGCTCCTCGACCGCCTCCTGGAGCAACTCCTCCGTCCGCGCATTCTTCGTCGCCGGGTAGAAATGCTTCTCCTCGATGGTCGCGTGCACCGCGAGCGCATCGGCCAGCTGCTCGAAGAGGTCCTCCTTCTTCTCGTCCTCGGCGGCCTCGATCTGTTCGAACAGCTTCTTCGCTTCCTCGTGCTGCATCTTCAAGAGCTCGATTGCGTCCACCGCAGCGCCTCCTCGTTGTACGGTCGCGCAAAGTTGAGGACTGGACGCCGCATCCGCAAACGCACGCACGAGTGAACGCTCCCTCGCCGCCCTGCTCGTAAGCCCATCGGCCAGTGTCTACGTTTGAATCATGAAACGAGCGGTGTGCCTGCACGGGCACTTCTACCAGCCTCCGCGCGAGAACCCCTGGATCGAGGAGGTCGAGGTCCAGGACTCGGCGGCGCCGTTCCACGACTGGAACGAGCGGATCGCGGCGGAGTGCTACGGGCCGAACGGCGCCGCCCGGCTGAAGGGCAGCGACGGCCGCATCTGCGACATCGTCAACAACTACGTCCACCTCTCGTTCAACTTCGGCCCCACGCTCCTGGCCTGGCTCGAGCGGCAGGCGCCGGAGGTGTACCGCAGCGTGCTGGAGGCCGACGCCCGCAGCGTGCGGGAGCGGGGCCACGGCAACGCCATCGCGCAAGGCTACAACCACGCCATCCTGCCGCTCTGCAACGACCGCGATCTGCGCACCCAGATCCGCTGGGGACTGGCCGATTTCCGCCACCGCTTCGGACGCGACTCCGAGGGCATGTGGCTGCCGGAGACGGCGGCCGATCTGCGGACGCTCTCCGTCCTGCACGAGGAGGGAGTCCGCTTCACCGTGCTCTCGCCGTACCAGTGCCGCCGCGTGCGCGAGCCGCGGGGCGAGTGGCAGGACGCGAGCGGCGCGCGATTCGATCCCACCCGGCCGTACCTGGTCCGCCTCCCCTCAGGGACGTTGTTTCCGGTCTTCTTCTACGACGGCCCCATCGCCCGGGCGGTGGCCTTCGGCGAAGGGCTGGGCAATGCCGACGACCTGCTCCGGCGGCTGGAGGCCGGGTTCTCGGACGCGCGCGAGCACGACGAGGTCCTCACCGTCGCGGTCGACGGCGAGACCTTCGGCCACCACCGGAAGGGCGGCGACGAGGTGGTCGCCGCGGCCATCCGCAAGCTTTCGCAGCGCAACGGGGTGCAACTGGTCAACCTCGCCCAGGCGCTGGAGATGTTTCCTCCCCGCAACGAGGCGGAGATCTTCGACGGCTCCTCCTGGAGCTGCGCCCACGGCGTCGAGCGGTGGCGCAGCGACTGCGGCTGTTCTACCAGCGGAATGCCGGGGTGGCGGCAGCACTGGCGGGCGCCGCTGCGCGCCGCCCTCGATGGATTGCGCGACCGCCTCACCGAGCTCTACGCGCAGGAAGCGGCAAAGATCCTCCGGGATCCGTGGAAGGCCCGCGACGAGTTCGTCGAGGTGCTCCTCGATCCGGACCGCCGCAATGCCTCCGCGTTCATCGCGCGGCATGCGCAGCGCGATCCTTCCGCCGAGGAGCGGGTGAAGGCGCTGCGCCTGCTCGAGATGCAGCGCCAGGCGATGCTCATGTACACCAGCTGCGGATGGTTCTTCTCCGAAGTGTCCGGGCTGGAGACGGTGCAGATCCTGAAATACGCGGCGCGGGCGCTGCAGCTCGCGCGCGAGGCGTCCGGAGTGGAG
>DASREU010000450.1:0-14253 GCA_035651935.1 Myxococcales bacterium
TCGCGCATGCGTCTGCAGGATCTGCGGCGCTCTTCTGCGGGCATCGTATGCTCGCCTCATGGACGTTCGGGTGGACTGCCATGCCGGCCACCGCGGCGAGGAGACGCCGCGGCGGTTCGAGCTGGGCGGACGCATCCGCGAAGTGGTGGAGGTGCTCGATCGCTGGTACGGCCCGGATCACCGCTACTTCAAGGTGCGGGCCGCCGACGGCGTCTACATCCTGCGCCACGACGAGCCGACGGATCGCTGGGAGCTGGTGGTGTTCACGCACGAAGGCCGCTGACCGCTCAGACCAGCCTCACCAGCTGCTTGCCCACGTTCTCTCCCTTGAGCAGGCCGATGAAGGCGCGGGGAGCGCTCTGCAGCCCCTGCGCGATGGTCTCGCGATAGCGAATCCGCTTCGCGGCGACGAGCGCCGCCAGCTCGGCCAGGGCCTGCGGCCAGAGATCCAGGTGCTCCGAGACGATGAAACCCTGCAGCGTCAGGCGGCTGGTCAGGATCGGGCGGGCGTTCTGGATCGCGATGCCCTGGCCGCCGTAGCCGGCGATCAGCCCGCAGACCGCGACCCGGCCGAACGCGTTCATGCGCGCGAGCACCGCATCAAAGACGGGTCCTCCGACGTTCTCGAAGTCGACGTCGATCCCCTTCGCGGTCGCCGCCTCGAAGTCGCGCGCGAAGGAAGGAGCCTTGTAGTCGACGCAGGCGTCGAAGCCGTACTCGCCGGTCACCAGGTCGCACTTCTCCTTCCCGCCGGCGATCCCGACCGCCCGGCAGCCGCGGAGCTTCGCCAGCTGGCCGACCACGCTGCCGACCGCGCCCGCAGCGGCGGAGACCACCACCGTCTCGCCTTCCTTCGGCTTTCCGATCCGGGTGAGCCCGTACCAGGCGGTGACGCCCGGCATGCCGACGCAGCCCAGATACGCCGAGGGAGGAATCCGCCCGACGTCGAGCTTGCGCAAGCCGGCGCCGCCGGTGACCTGGTACTCCTGCCACCCCGCCATTCCCGCGACGAGATCGCCGGGCTTGAAGTCGGGGTTCTTCGACTCGATCACCTCGGCGACGGTGCCGCCGATCATCACCTCGCCGAGCGGCTGGGGCGGCGCGTACGACTTCGCCTCGTCCATCCGGCCGCGCATGTACGGATCGAGCGAGAGATAGAGGACGCGCGTCAGCACCTGCCCGTCGCGGATCGGGAGCACGTCGGTCTCGACCATGCGGAAGTCCTCCTCCTGCACCGGCCCCCGCGGGCGCCTGGCAAGGAGGATCTGCTTGTTCTTCATCGCTGCTCCGTCTCAGAACGGGCCGAGCCCGCGGCCGGCGTCGATGGTGTGCAGCTGCCCGGTGACCTTCTTCGCATCGAGCAGCGCGACGATGCTCGCGGCGACGTCTTCCGGCTGCATCGTCGCCGCCAGCGGACTCTTCTCGCAGTACGCCTTTCGCACCCTCTCGTAGTTCGCGCCCAACCCTTCCCGCAACCAGCGGGTCTCGGTGAAGCCCGGCAGGACGGCGTTCACCCGGATGTCGGGGCCGAGAGCACGGGCGAGCGCCAGGGTGAGCGCGTTCAACGCCCCCTTGGAAGCTGCGTACGCGTGCGAGGATCCGATGCCCATGCTCCCGGCGATGGAGGAGACGTTGACCACCGCGCCGCGCGCAGCCCGCAGACCCGGCGTGCAGGCGCGCACCATCTGGTACGCGCCGACGAGGTTCACCGCGTAGATGCGCTGGAAGTCGTCGGCCGAGAGAGCGTCGAGGTCGCCCATCGCGGCGAACTTCGTGGTGCCCGCATTGTTCACCAGGCCGTCGATCCGCCCCCACCGCTGCAGCGCCGCGCTCGCCAGGCGGCGACAATCGCCATCGTCCGCGACGTCGCCGCGCACGACGACGGCATCTCCACCGGCCGCGGTGCAGGCCTGGGCCACGTCCTCCGCCGGCGCGGACTGTTTGCTGAAGTTGATCACCACGCCCGCGCCGCGGCTCGCCAGCGCCCGGGCGGTCGCCGCGCCGACGCCGCTCGACGAGCCCGTGACTACGTAAACCTGTCTCTGCTCCATGGCCGCCCGCCGATCAGGGCTGCACCGCCCGCGGCGACTCTTAGCCGTCGGCGCAGCCGCTGACAACAGGCCGTCGAGTCGTGCCCGCCTGCCTGGCCGCTGCCGACGAACGACGGAGCACCTAGATTCATCGGGCACGTGAATCACGCCGACCTTCTCGTCAATGGCGACCGCATCCTGCCCGCGCTGCTGCGCGACATCGCGGAGGCGCGCCGGACCATCCACCTCTCCATCTTTCTCTTCTTCCGCGATCCCGTCGGGGAGGAGATCGCCGCGGCGCTGAGCCGCAAAGCCGGCGAAGGCGTGCAGGTGCGCGTGCTGCTGAACCGGGAGAAGACGGAGATGGGCGATCCGTTCTCCACCGGCGAGAAGCGGATGATCCGCCACGATCCGAACGTCCACTACGACCCGACCGACGTCGACCCGCTCTGCGAATTCCTCTGCAAGAGCGGCGCCCAGGTGGTGGATACCAACATCGACTACGACCGCGAGGTGAAGGTGGGAGATGCCCGGCTGCGCTCGATCGGCGCGCAGATCCGGGACACCATCGCCGTCGACGACCTGCACGTCGACCACCGCAAGATCATCGTCATCGACGGCCGGGTGGCGTACTGCGGGGGCGCGAACATCGGCGCGCAGTATCTGTTCCACGATCCCTTCGATCCGCGGAAGGACGCGCGCGTGGAAGGCGAGGAGCGCAAGAAGCAGGGCCTGCGGGAGCCCTGGTGGAAGTGGCACGACAGCCTGACGCGGTTCGAGGGGCCGATCGCGCACGAGATCGACACGCATTTCCGCGACCGCTGGATCCTCGATGGCGGCGCGGACTACCAGCCTCCCGAGCCGCTCGACGGCGAGCCCCGGGGAAGGCCCATCGCCAAAGCGGAGGTGCTGCTCAACGAGCCGAACGATCAGCCGAACCAGGTGCGGGAGCGCTACGTCGAGCTGATCCGCTCCGCGCGCGAGTCGATCTTCATCGAGAACCCGTACCTGTACCACCCCGCGATCGTCGACGCGCTCGTCGCCGCGAAGGCGGCGCGTCCGTCGCTGCGCGTGGACCTGATGCTGCCCGCGCGCATCTGGAACGACAACTCCTTCGCGCACGACGCGCAGCAGCACATGTACTCGCGATACCTCTCGGCCGGCATCGCCGTCTACGAGTACCAGAACCATTTCAATCACCTGAAGATCGCCGCTTTCGACGGCCGCTTCTCCATCCACGGGTCGACGAACCTGAACTATCGCAGCCTGGAGGACGACAAGGACTTCGAGCTGGTGGTCTGCGTCGAGGATGAAGGCCTGGCGCGCCAGGTCCTCGCCGACGTCCGCGACGTCGACCTCCAGTACGCAAAGCGGTTCACCCGGCGCGACCTGCGCGGATTGCGCGGCCGGTTCCGGGTGCGGACGCGCGATCCGCGGACGGTGTTCCTGCTCTCCCGCCGGGTGCTCTGACCGCCCTCCTCATCGGCCCGCGAATCCGGTATGCCAGCGCGCATGCCCAGGATGCCCGGAGACCCAGGCCTGGCTTCCCGCCTGCGCGGCGTGCTCCGCGGCGACGTGCTCTTCGATCCGTTCAGCCGCGGGCGGTACTCGACGGACGCGTCGATCTACCAGATCGAGCCCATCGGGGTCGCGCTCCCTCGCGACGCCGGGGACGTGGAGGCCGCGATCCGGCTCGCGCGCGAGGAAGGGTTTCCGGTGATCGCCCGCGGTGGCGGGAGCTCGCAGAACGGGCAGACCCTGGGGCGGGCGCTGGTGATGGACACCAGCAGGCACATGAACCAGCTGCTGGAGCTCGATGCGGAGGCCGGCACCGCGGTCGTCCAGCCGGGCATCGTGCTCGACGAGCTCAACCGGCGGCTGAAGGGCACCGGCTGGTCGTTCCCGGTGGACGTCTCCACCTCCGCGAACGCCACCATCGGCGGCATGACCGGCAACAACTCCGCCGGGACGCGATCGATCAAGTACGGGATCATGGTCCACAACGTCCTCGAGGTGGAAGCGGTGCTCGCGGACGGCACGAAGCTGGTGTTCGGCGAGGTCCCGGAGGACCTGGCGACGCAGCCGCGGCCGCTCGCCGAGCTGGCAGAGAAGATGCGGGCTCTGTACGCCGACAATGCGGGGGAGATCGCGCTGCGGATCCCGAAGGTCCTGCGCAAGGTGGGCGGCTACAACCTCGAGACGCTCGGCGAGCCGCGGCAGAACCTGGCCAAGCTGATGGTCGGCTCCGAAGGGACCCTCGGCTTCTTCACCCGGATCAAGCTGAAGCTGAGCCGCCTGCCGAGGCACCGGGTGGGCGCGATCTGCCACTTCGCCCGGTTCTACGAGGCGATGGACATGACCCGCTTCATGGTCGAGCTGGGTCCCACCGCGGTGGAGCTCGTCGACCGGACGATGATGGATCTGGCGCGGCAGATCGCCACGTTCCGGTCCACGCTGGAGAAGCACGTCAGGGGACGGCCGGAGGCGATCCTGCTCGTGGAGTTCGCGGGAGACGAGGAGGCGCCGCTCCATGAATCCGTGAAGAGGCTCGAGCAGCTGATGGCCGACCACGGCCATCCCGGCGCGGTGGTGCGAACTCCGGACCCGAAGTCGCAGGCCGAGATGACCGCCGTGCGGAAGGCCGGCCTCAACATCATGATGTCGATGAAGGGCGACGGAAAACCGGTCTCCTTCATCGAGGACTGCGCGGTTCCGCTCGACCGGCTGGCGGAGTTCACCGATCGCCTCACCAACCTCTTCCACAAGCATGGCACCGAAGGCACCTGGTACGCGCACGCCTCGGTCGGGTGCCTGCACGTGCGCCCCATCCTGAACATGAAGGACGACTCGGGGGCGAGGAAGATGCGCGCCATCGCCGAGGAGGCCTTCGCGATCGTCAAGGAGTACAAGGGTTCGCATTCGGGTGAGCACGGCGACGGCCTGAGCCGCTCCGAGTTCCACGAGATGATGTTCGGGGAGCGCGTCGTCCGCGCCTTCGAGCAGGTGAAGGACATCTTCGATCCCGGGGGCCTGCTCAATCCGGGCAAGATCGTGCGCGCGCCGAAGATGGATGACCGCACCCTCTTCCGCTACAAGCCCGGCTACCGCGCGCTGCCCATCCGCACCGCGCTCGACTGGTCCGAGAGCGGCGGGTTCCTCGCCGCGACGGAGATGTGCAACAACAACGGGCAGTGCCGGAAGTTCGAGGCGGTGATGTGCCCGAGCTACCAGGCGACGCTGGAGGAGAAGGACGTCACGCGCGGGCGGGCCAACAGCCTGCGGCTGGCGCTCAGCGGCCAGCTCGGGCCGCAGGCCCTGACCTCTCCCTGGATGAAAGAGACGCTCGACCTCTGCGTAGCGTGCAAGGCGTGCAAGCGCGAGTGTCCGGTCGGGGTCGACGTCTCGCGGATGAAGATCGAGTTCCTCCACCACTGGCACCGGCAGCACGGCATCTCGAACAAGTCGCGGCTCACCGCTTACCTCCCGCGCTACGCGCAGGCGGCAAGCCGGTTGGCGCCGCTGATCAACCTGCGAAACGCGTCGCGGCCGCTGGCGGCCATCGCCGAGAGGCTCACCGGGATGAGCAGGCGGCGGAAGCTGCCGGGCTGGCGGCGCGACATCTACCGGACGCCGCCCTCGAAGCCGGGGAAGGGCAAGGAAGTGGTGCTGCTGGTCGACACCTTCTCGCGCTACTTCGAGCCGGAGAACGCGCGAGCGGCGCGGGCCGTGCTGGAAGCGGGCGGATACCAGGTCCTCGAGGATCGTTCGAAGCGGCCGCTCTGCTGCGGGCGCACGTTCCTCAGCGCTGGCCTCGTGGACGAGGCTCGCGTCGAGCTCGCTCGCGTCGTCGAGGCCCTCGGACCGCACGCGGCACGGGGCGTCCCCATCGTGGGCATCGAGCCCTCGTGCCTGCTCACCTTGCGCGACGAGCTGGGCGCCGTGGTCAAGTCGGACGCCGTCCCTGCCATCGCCAGGCAGTCGATGCTCCTCGAGGAGTTCCTGGTGGCCGAGTGGCGCCGCGGCGAGCTGAACCTGCCGTTCGCGCAAGGTGGCAAGCGCGAGGCGTACCTGCACGGCCATTGCCATCAGAAGGCGCTCGGCGCCTTTCCCGACGTGATCGCCGCGCTCCAACTCGTGCCGGGGTTGGCGGTGAAGCCGATCGATTCGAGCTGCTGCGGAATGGCGGGCGCGTTCGGATACGAGGCCGAGCACTACGACGTCTCGATGAAGATGGCGGAGCGAAGCCTTCTCCCCGCCGTGCGCGGCGCACCCGCCGATGCGCTGATCGTCGCGGACGGGACGAGCTGCCGGCACCAGATCGAGGACGGGGCGAAGCGCGGCGCGCTGCACGTCGCGCGCGTACTCCAGGCCGCGTTGGCACAGCAGGGCTGAGCCGGCGAGTCCGAGGAAGCGCTCGCCGCGATTCCCGCCGCGCCGCGCGCCCGGGCGCCTGGCTGGTGACGCGATCCGCCTTGTGGGATGTGGCCTTTTGTCGTACATCCGCCGGCCCCGAGCGCGGGGCTCAGCCAGGAGAACCACAACACTATGAAAACACGCGAAAAAAGCGGCACCCGCCGCAACGGCAGGATCACTCTCGCCATCCTCGGAGTGCTCGTTGCGGGAGCCGCGATCGCCGCCACCACCGCACTTCGGCAGACCACCGTCGTGATGAAGAAGGTGACGAACGTCGCCGCCACCCTTTCGCCGGACAGCAGCAACCTGATCCTCGATCTCCACGGGACCCTTCACCGCGTTTCCGCGAGCGGCGGCACCGCCACCGCGATCACCGATCCGCTGCTCGAGGGCGCGCGCCCGCACTGGGCGCCGGCGGGTGATTTCGTCGCCTTCCAGGCCTACAAGGGCGGCACCTTCCACATCTGGTCGATGAAGCCTGACGGGTCCTCCGTCACCCAGCTCACCACCGGCCACGGCGACGACCGCGAGCCGCGCGTCTCGCCCGACGGAAAGAAGATCGTGTTCGCCTCCGACCGCGCGTTCGCGAACGCCGCGGATCGCAAGGCGGGGATCGAAGGCACCTACGACATCTGGATGCTCGACCTCGCCACGAGAGCCCTGACGCAGATCACCAAGGACGCGACGGACGAGTTCGAGCCCACCTGGTCCCCCGACGGCACGAAGATCGCGTACGTGAGCGGCACCGGAGCGACCGGCACCACCATCCGCACCGTCGACGCCGCGGGCGGCGGCGCCAGCACCGTGGTGGTGACGGCCCCTGCCGGCTTCCGGCTCAACTCGCCTTCGTACTCGCCCGACGGCACGAAGCTCGCGTACCTGCAGTTCGCGGCGAACAAGAGCCGGCTGATGGTCTCGCCGCTCGCCGGAGGCGCGGCCACGCGCGTCGGGACCAGCGACGACGTCTTCCCTTTCCAGGCGAACTGGATGGACAACGATCACCTGCTCTACACCGCCGACGGCGGCATCTGGAGCTCGACGATCTCGTCGGGATCGAACAGGGAAATCCCCTTCCAGGCGACCTTCACGCTCGACCGGACCCCGTACCAGCGGAAGACGATCGACTTCGAGCCCAACGGCCCCCAGCAGGTGAAGGGGATCGTCAGCCCGGCGCTCTCGCCGGACGGCAACCACGTCGTCTTCCAGGCGCTCAACCAGATCTACGTGATGCAGATCGGCGGAAAGCCCACCGCCGTGACCTCCGACTCGTACGCGAAGATGGACCCGGCCTGGGTGGACAAGGATCACATCTCCTACTCGACGGACCGCGCCGGCACGATGCACGTCTTCGTGCAGGACCTGAGGACCGGTGACGAGAAGCAGATCACCTCCATGCCGGGGGCGCAGGTCTCCTCCGCCTGGTCGAAGAGCGGCAAGCTCGCCTTCCAGGATCAGAACGGCGCCACCTTCGTCATGGACCCCTCCAGCGGACAGACGCAGCAGATCAGCCCGAACCTCTTCGCGCCCTCCAAGCCATCCTGGTCGGCGAGCGGAAACGTCGTCGCGCAGGCGGCGCTGCGGCCGTACACGCGCCGCTTCCGCGAAGGGACGAGCGAGATGTTCACCGTCAACCTCGCCAGCAACAACGAGCAGCTCTACACGCCGCTGATCCCGTTCAAGTCGACCTCCACGCGCGGCGACGACGGGCCCGTGTACTCGCCGGACGGAACCGCGGTGGCCTTCGTGACCGACAGCCTGCTCTGGGTGCGCCCGGTGGACGCGAACGGCATGCTCACCGGCGAGGCGAAGGCGATCAACAACGAGGTCACCGACGCGCCGACCTGGAGCGGCGACGGAAAGAAGCTGCTCTACCTGAACAACGGCAGGCTCCGGCTGATCTCGCGCGACGGCGGCGATCCGCAGACGGTGCCGGTCGATCTCACCTGGAAGGCCGATCGCCCCGACGGCCGGGTGGTGATCCGCGCCGGACGCCTCTGGGACGGGACCGGACCGAACGTCCAGAACAACGTCGACATCGTGGTGGTGAACAACCGCATCCAGCGCATCCAGCAAGGCGGCACGGCGCAGATCGCCGGAGCGCGGGTGATCGACGCTTCGAGCCAGACGGTGATGCCCGGGCTGTTCGAGTCGCACACGCACCAGTACATCGAGGGCAAGTTCTACGGCGACCGGCTGGGCCGGCTGTGGATGACGTACGGGGTGACGGAGCTGAACTCCGTGGGCGATCCCGTCTACCGCGCACAGGAGACCCGCGAGGCGTACGCGTCGAGCACGCGCGTCGGGCCGCGGTACTTCATGACCGGCGAGGCGCTCGACGGCGAGCGCGTCTTCTACAACTTCATGCGCCCGATCATGGACGAGCAGACGCTGTCCCGGGAGATCGAGCGCGCGAAGGCGATGGACTACGACATGGTGAAGACGTACGTCCGGCTGCCGCACGCCTGGCAGAAAGTGGCGAGCGATGCCGCGCACCAGATGGGCGTCTACAGCGCCGCGCATTACATGCTGCCGGGCCAGGGATTCGACGTCGACGGGCAGACGCACGTCAGCGCGACCACCCGGCTCGGGTTCGCCTACACCCGGTCGTCCGCGGGGATCAGCTACCAGGACATGCGGGACATCTTCTCGCAGCCCGGGTCGTTCCTGATCTCGACCACCTTCAACTCCTCGCTGTACGCGGATGATCCCGCGATGGTCGACGACCAGCGGCTCCAGGTGCTCAACGTCCCCTGGGACCAGGCATCGCTGCGCGCGAAGCGCGACGCGGCGGTGGGGACTGACCAGACCGTCAGCCTCGACAGCCTGAAGAAGGAAGAGGACACCGTGGCGGCGGTCTACCGGCAGGGCGGCGTCGTCCTCGCCGGAACGGACTCGCCGCTGGACAACGTCGCCACCGCGCTCCACCTCAACCTCCGGGCGCAGGCGAAGTTCGGCCACGAGAACTGGAAGGCGCTGCAGACGGCGACGCTGCTTCCGGCGCGCACCATCGGCGTGGAGAAGGATCTCGGCACGGTCCAGGAAGGGAAGCTCGCCGATCTCGCCTTCATCGATGGCGACCCGCTGCGCGACATGAAGGATCTCGACAACGTCGCCGGGGTGATGAAGAACGGCCGGTACTACAGCGTCGCCGAGCTGATGCAGCCGTTCGTGGCCCCGAAGACCACCTCGGCGGCGGTGAAGCAGGTGATGCTGCCCGCGGCGTCGCCGCAGATCCAGAAGTACTGGTGGCACGATCCGGCGCAGCTGATCGAGGACGAGCACAAGTAGGCGAAACGGCGGGCCCGGCCGGCGCGAGCTGGCCGGGCCTTCCGGATCCGGAGCTGGTTCTTCGACGGGCTGGCAGCCGCTCTCAGCGCGGCGCCTTTCCCCAGGCATCGCGGAGGGGAACGATCAGGTTGAAGACCGGGGCGCCGGCCCTCGAGTCCTTCGGGTCGGCGAAGTAGTACCCCTTGCGCTCGAACTGGTAGCGCTCGCCGGGCTTCGCTGCCCCGAGCGCTCTCTCGGCGCGGGCGCCGTCGAGCACCTCGAGCGACCTCGGGTTGAGCCGGGTCCGGAAGTCGGTCTCGCCGGCTCCCGGATTGGGGTCGAGGAAGAGCCGGTCGTAGAGCCGGAGGGTGACGGGAACGGAGAGCGGCGCGGAGACCCAGTGGATCGCGCCGCCCACCTTGCGCCCGTCCTTCGGGTTTCCGGAGCGCGTTTCGGGATCGATGGTGGCGCGCAGGCCGGTGACCTCGCCGCTGCCCGGATCCTTGGTCACGCCGGTGCAGCGCAGGACGTACGCATGGCGCAGGCGCACCTCCTTGCCGGGCGACAGCCGCTTCCATCCCTTGACCGGAACTTCCATGAAATCTTCGCGCTCGACGAACAGCTCGCGGGTGAAGGGGAGCTTGCGCGATCCAGCCGCGGGGACGTCCGCGAGGAAGGGGGCATCGATCTCGTCCACCTTCCCTTCCTCCCAGTTCTCCACCACCACCGGCAGCGGGTTGTGGACGCAGAGCGCCCTGGGAACCGAGACGTTCAGCGCCTCGCGCAACGTGTTCTCCAGGAGCTCCATCTCCACCGTGCTGTCCGCCTTGGCCACGCCGATGCGATCGCAGAAGAGCCGGATCGCTTCCGGCGTGTAGCCGCGCCGCCGCAGCCCCGCGATCGTGGGCAGGCGCGGGTCGTCCCACCCGGAGACCATGCGCTCCTGCACCACCGTGTTGAGCAGCCTCTTGCTCATCACCGTGTAGGTGAGGTTCAACCGGGCGAACTCGATCTGCCGCGGCCGATGCTCGACGCCGATCTGCTCGAGGAACCACTCGTAGAGCGGCCGGTGCGCCTCGAACTCCAGCGTGCAGAGCGAGTGCGTCACACCCTCGATCGCGTCGGATTGTCCGTGCGCCCAATCGTAGGTCGGGTAGATGCACCAGGCGTCGCCGGTGCGATCGTGGTGCTCGCGGCGGATCCGGTACATCACCGGATCGCGCAGGTTGAGATTGGGCGACGCCATGTCGATCTTCGCCCGCAGGGTGCGCGAGCCGTCGGGGAACGCGCCGTTGCGCATCCCCTTGAACAGCTCGAGGTTCTCCGCCGGCGTGCGGTTGCGGAACGGCGAAGGCGTCCCGGGCGTGGTGAGCGTGCCGCGGTTGCGCCGCACGTCGTCGGCGCTCTGGTCGTCCACGTACGCCTTGCCTTCCCGGACCAGCTTCTCGGCCCAGGCGTAGAGCTGGGCGAAGTAGTCCGCGGCGTGGTACGAGTGCTCGCCCCAGTCGAAGCCCAGCCAGCGCACGTCGTCCTTGATGGCCTCGACGTACTCCGCCTCCTCCCTGGCCGGGTTCGTGTCGTCCATCCTCAGGTGGCAGCGGCCGCCGTAGTCGCGGGCGATCCCGAAGTTCAGGCAGATCGATTTGGCGTGGCCGATGTGCAGGTACCCGTTCGGCTCGGGTGGAAACCGGGTGACGACCAGCGAGGTCCGCCGGGAGAGAAGGTCCGCGTCGATGATCTGGCGGATGAAGTTGCTGGGGCGCGTCCCCTCGGTCACGTGGTCCCTGGAAGAGGAAGAGTGGCTGGGGCGGTAGGAATCGAACCTACACATGGCGGGGTCAGAGCCCGCTGCCTTACCGTTTGGCTACGCCCCAGCAAAGTCAGGCGGCGAACTTTGGATCAGACCAGCCCCGCCAGCAAGCGCGGAATGAAAGCAGCGTCGCGGGCGCCCGTCCGCCTGGATCCGCGTTGCGTCAGAACGTCGCTTTCTCCCCGGGTTGCAGGGTGATCACCTTCACCTTGGCGTCGCCGAGCGCGCGGGTGAACTCCTCGGGCGTGCCCTTGAGCTGTGGCGTGGTTCCATAGTGCATCGGCAACGCGAACTTCGGCTTGAGCAATTCGCGCACCGCGAACGCCGCCGACTCCGGGTCCATCACGAAATGGCCGCCGATGGGGACGAGCACGACGTCGGGATGGAGCCGCTCGGCGATCAGGCGCATGTCGCCGAACACCCCTGTGTCGCCCAGGTGGTAGATGCGCAGTCCGTTTTCCAGCTCGAGGACGAAGCCGGCGGGCTCACCTCCCACGTGCGTCTCGTCGCGGTCCGTCGCGGGGTTGTGCCAGACGAGCTCCGAGCTGTGCTCCGCATGCACCATGTGGATGCGGATCCCCGGACCGAGCGGCGCGATGGTGCCGCCCTTGTTCATGCGCGGCGCCAGGTCGGGCGGAAGGATGCCGAGCGTCTGCAGCGACTGATCGAGTCCCGCCGGACCATACAGCGGCGCCTTGTTCTTCATCGCCAAGGCCGGCCCATCCCCGAGGTGATCTGCGTGCGCGTGCGTGACGAGGATGAGGTCGATCTTTCCCAGCTTGTCGAGGTCCTTCCACGCCTGGGGCGTCTTCGGGTTCCGGGTGAGGAAGGGATCGATCAGGATCACCTTCCCGCCGGGCGTCGTGATGCGGAACGCGGACTGGCCGAGCCAGAGCAGCTCCACGGCCCTCGCGGAACCCTGCCCCGCCGGATGCGGAGTTGCGGCTTGCGACAAGAGAAGCAGCGCGACGGCGATCATGGACGCCTCCCGGAGCGCCGTTGTACCGGGAACCCCGGCGGGGTGCTCGTGAACGCCATCGCCCCGGTCCCGCGCGTCAACACCCGAACAGCGGACCGGCATCGCAGCGCACAGGGGCCATGGATGTGCTCTGACCTGCCGGTGGATCGCGCATTGCTGGCGGCGATGCTGCTCTGGTCGGCCTCGCCCGCGCTGCGAGCCGAGGATGCGGCGCGGGCAGATCGGCCGGTGCGCGTCGCGGCGATGGCCGGTCTGGTCAGCCTGCCCCGCCCGATGGATGCGGAAGTGATGCTGCGCATCGCCGACCTCGTCGGCGTCGGTCTCGGGTACAGCGACTTCCCCGCCTTCGTCGCGAATCCGTTGCTCGACCTCGCCGGCGCGAAGAGCGGGTCGACGGATGCGCGCCTCGACCAGTTCGACGCTTTCGAGCTCGACCTGCGCTACTTTCCCTTCCGGGGCAGGTTCTTCGTCGGGTCGTCGTTCGGACGCCAGTCGCTCAAAGGCGCGGTGACCGAGAGCACCGCCATCGGGCCGCAGACGGCCACCGTCGATCTGACGACGTGGTACGCGACGCCCCGCGCAGGCTGGATGTGGACGTTCGATCCCGGATTGCTGGTGGCGCTCGAGCTCGGCATCCAGGTGAAGCTGATCGCCGACCGGACCGTGACGATCCCTTCCGCTGCCACTCCGGACACCCGCGACCGGGTGAACAACCTCGCCGATCTGGGCTCGACCTATCCGCTGCCCTCGATCCGGTTCCGCATCGGCTGGATGCTGTAGCCGCGAAGGCGGCAGCGACGGCCTGGTCAGCCGCCGAGCTTCGTCAGCACGAATGCGGCGAGGAAGCCGGCCACGGTCACGAACCCGGCCAGGTTCCGCTCCTCCGCGAACGCCTCCGGGACCATTGTGTCCGCGATCATCGCCAGCATGGCGCCTGCCGCGCACGAAAGCGTCGCGGCAACGGCTTGCGGCGGAAGGTCTCCGAACACTGCCGCCCCGAGCGCCGCCGCCCCGCCCGAGAGCACCGCGATCGCCGCCCAGACGCCGAACACGTACAGCTTCGAGCGGCCGGCGCGCTTCATCCCGGCAGAGCTCGACAGGCCCTCCGGGACGTTGCTGATGAAGATGGCGACGACGGCGGCCATGCTGACGCCGCCGCCCGCCAGCAACGTCACCCCGATGGCGATCGATTCGGGGATGCCGTCCATGAGCGCTCCGACCGCGATGGCCAGGCCGCTGCCCGGCGCCTCCGCCTCGCTCGGCTGTGTGCCGGAACGCTTCCGGTGCCTGGCGCCCCGGCGTGCGAGCGCCACGTTCGCAAGGGTGTACGCGGCCGCACCGCCGAGGAACCCTGCCGCGACCGCCCGGAAGCCGCCGCGGCGGAAGGCCTCATCCATCAAGTCGAAGGACAGCGCGGAGATGAGGACGCCGCTGCCGAACGACATCACCCCCGCGATGATCCGCGCAGGCACCTTGGCGAGATATCCTGCCGCGGCGCCGACGACGAGCGCCGACCCGGCGAGCAGTCCCCAGAGCGCGGCCTGCAACCAGAGAGGCACCACCTCAATGTCACGATCGGACCGCTGCGGCGCCAGCCCCGTCGATGGCGAGATCGTTCGGGGCTGAGCGCCGGGCGGCGGCGCGAACTATCGCTTTTGGCCCGGGCGATTCATCCCGCTGCCCTGGGGCGGCTTGCCGGACTCGCCGGCCGGGCCTTGCCCCGCGGCGCCACCCTGGTCGGTGACGTTCTCGCG
>DASREU010000451.1:0-4963 GCA_035651935.1 Myxococcales bacterium
GAAGCCCTTGTCGCAGGCGGGGATGAACTCGCGAGGGATCGCGCCGCCCGCCACGTCGTCCACGAACTCGTACGGCTCGACGGCATCGTCCGGCAACGGCTCGATGTAGCCGACCACGCGGGCGAACTGGCCGGAGCCGCCGGTCTGCTTCTTGTGCGTATAGGAGAACTCGCCGCGCTGCTGGATGGCCTCGCGGTACGCGACCTGGGGCGCGCCGACCACCACCTCGCAGCCGTACTCGCGCTTGATCCGCTCCATGTAGATCTCGAGGTGCAGCTCCCCCATGCCGGACGCGATGGTCTGCGCCGACTCCTCGTCGCGGTGCACGCGGAAGGTGGGGTCCTCGCGGGTGAAGCGGTTCAGCGCCTTGCTGAAGTTCGCCGCCCCCGCCTTCTCCTTCGGCGCGATGGCCAGCGAGATCACGGCGTCCGGCACGTGCATCGAGGTCATCGTGTACTTGACGGTGCCGTCGGTGAACGTGTCGCCGGAGGCGCAGTCGATCCCGAACAAGGCGACGATGTCGCCCGCCTCGGCGGCGTCGATGTCGTGCATCTCGTCGGCGTGCATGCGGACGAGGCGCGGCACCTTCACCCGCTTGCCATCGCGCGAGTTGACGATGAAGTCGCCCTTCGCGACCCGGCCCTGGTACATGCGCAGGTAGGTGAGCTGCCCGTAGCGGCCGTCCTCGAGCTTGAAGGCGAGGCCGACGAACGGCTTCATCGGATCCGAGACGAGGACCACCCTCTCTTCGTTGCGGCTCTGGTCGTGCGCCTCGTTGACCACTTCCTTGGGGTTCGGGAGGTAGTAGACGATGCCGTCGAGCAGGTGCTGGACGCCCTTGTTCTTGTAGGCCGAGCCGCAGAACACCGGCGTCAGCTTGAGCTGGAGCGTGCCGGAGCGCACGGCGCGGCGGATGTCCTCGACGGTGGGCTCCTTGTCCTCGAGGAAGAGCTCGGTCAGCTTGTCGTCGTACTCGGCGGCGGCCGCGATCAGGTCGTGGCGCATGGTCTTCGCCTGCTCGAGCAGCTCGGCGGGGACCGCCTCGGTGCGGATCTTCTCGCCGTTCTCGCCGTCGTAGTAGTGGGCCTTCATCGTCACCAGATCCACCACGCCCTGGAACTTGTCCTCGGCGCCGATGGGCAGCTCCATCAGGACCGCGTTGTGGTTCAGCTTCTCGCGCAGCTGCTGGGTGACGCGGAAGGCGTTGGCGCCGGCCCGGTCCATCTTGTTGATGAACGCCAGCCGCGGGACCTTGTAGCGGCGCATCTGCCGGTCGACGGTGATCGACTGCGACTGCACGCCCGACACCGAGCAGAGGACGAGGATCGCGCCGTCGAGGACGCGCAGAGCGCGCTCCACCTCGATGGTGAAGTCGACGTGACCGGGGGTGTCGATGATGTTGATGTTGTGCGTGGGGCGCGCGGCGTCGGTGACGTCCCACTCGCAGTACGTGGCGGCGGACTGGATGGTGATGCCCTTCTCGCGCTCCAGATCCATCGAGTCCATCTTCGCGCCGACCGCGTCCTTGCCCTTCACCTCGTGGATCTGGTGAATGCGCCCCGTGTAATAGAGGATGCGCTCGGACAGGGTCGTCTTGCCCGAGTCGATGTGGGCGGAGATGCCGATGTTGCGGATGAAGTCGATGCTGTTTGCCACGTCTTCCTTGCCTTCCTGAAGCCCTGAAAAAGGGCGCTGCAACTACCAAGAAACGGTACGAAAAATCAAGCGCCCGGCGGCACTCCTGCCGGCCGAGTCTGCCATCGGGGTGCGTGTCGGGCGAGTTCTTGGATGCCGTTCGGCGGCTTCCGGTGCAGTGAACAATGCGCCGCTTTGCCGCAATCCCGGCAGGTTGGCGGGGTGGAGCCGCTTCGGGCGCTCCGGGTGGGCGGCCGGGCCGCCGAGCATCCGGCGCGGCCGGGCAGCATGTTGCCATACGGATGACGCAGATTGAGGAGCTGCAGAGGAGGGGATACAAGCGCAGAGGCTCTCCGAAGAGCGGTTTCCGGTTCATCGGCGCGCCCGCGCGAGAGCTGCCGAGGCTGCGAGCGCTCCATCTCCCGCCCGCATGGCGCGACGTGGCGGTCAGCCGGAATCCGCGGGCCAAGCTGATCGCGGTCGGGCGCGACAAGAAGGGCCGCTGGCAATACCGCTACAGCGAGGGCGCGGTCCGCCTCCGGGAGCAGAGGAAGTTCGATCGGCTGGTGGCGTTCGGAGCGGCGCTCCCGCGCATGCGCAAGGCCATCGACCGCGGGATGCGGCTGCCCGGGCTTCCCCGCGAGAAGGTGATGGCGTGCATCCTGCGCATCCTGTCCACCTGCTTCATGCGGCCGGGGAGCCAGGTCTACGCGAAGGAGAACGGGAGCTTCGGCATCGCCACCCTGCGGAACCGCCACGTGACGGTGCAGGGCGACACGGTCCGGTTCCACTACCGGGGCAAGGCAGGCAAGGAGCAGTTCCGCGAGCTGCGCGATCGGCGGGTGGCGCGGATCGTCCGGGAGCTGAAGAAGCTTCCGGGCAAGGAGCTGTTCCAGTACGTCGCCGAGGACGGCGGTGTGGTCGACATCCGGCGCCGCCACATCAACGACTACATCAAGGAAGTGATGGGCGAGCGCTTTTCGGCGAAGGACTTCCGGACATGGGCGGGGACGCTGATCGCCGCCTGCGCGCTGGCGCGTCTCTCCTCCGAGGCGGTCGAGGGCCGCACGGATCGAAAGAAGCTGATGGTCGCGGCCATCAAGGAGACGGCGGCGCAGCTCGGCAACACGCCGGCCGTGTGCAAGGCCAGCTACATCTGGCCTTCCGTGCTCCGCAGCTTCGAGCAGGGCACGGTGCTCCCCACCTACTTCGAGAACGTCGAGGAGCTGATCGCCGCGCGCTCGCACGAGGCCGAAAAAGCCCTGCTCGAGCTGCTCAAGTCCGGCCGCTCGGCGGCGCCGGCCGCGCCGAAGCGCGCTCCCCGCCGCGAGACCCGGATGAGCCGCCGCATGCGCCGCAGCCCCCGCGCCCGCCGCCTCGCCCGCGCCTTCACGGTCCACTGAGTTTCGGGGACGAAAACCGGGGACACGATACACGTTAAAAAATTTGCGCCGACTTGCGCCGGTGCGGATGCCTCGGCGCAAAAAAATAAACGAGTATCGTGTCCCCGGTTTTAGCCGGTTTTAGACGGTGGAGAGGTCGATGGAGAAGCGGTAGCGGACGTCGCCCTTGAGCATGCGGTCGTAGGCGCGGTCGATGTCGCGGGCGGGGATGGTTTCGACGTCGGCGGAGATTCCTTTGTCGGCGCAGAAGTCGAGGACTTCCTGGGTTTCGGGGATGCCGCCGACCAGGGAGCCGGCCAGCGAGCGGCGCTTCATGATCAGGGCGAACGGGTGCAGCGGCATCGGCTGGGGCGAGGCGCCGAGCATGATCAAGGTGCCGTCCAGGCGCAGGGTCCCCGCGAGCGCGTTCAGGTCGTGCGGGGCGGAGACGCTGTCGAGGATGAAGTCGAACCGCGGACCGAGCTTGCGGGCGTCGGCGGTGAGGACGAAGTCGTGGGCGCCCAGCCGCTGTGCGTCCTGCTTCTTCGACAGCGAAGAGCTGAGCAGAGTCACCTCCGCGCCCAGCGCGCTCGCGAGCTTCACGGCCATGTGCCCGAGGCCGCCCAGGCCGAGCACCGCGACCCGATGCCCCTTGCCCACCTTCCAGTGCCGGAGCGGTGACCAGGTGGTGATCCCGGCGCAGAGGAGCGGGGCGACCGCGTCGAGCCGTTCCTTCGCCTTGATCTTCAGCACGAACTTCTCGTCCACCACGATCCGGTCCGAGTAGCCGCCGTACGTGCGGTCTCCGCGCTCGTCCACCGCGTTGTAGGTGCCGACCGCGCCGCGCTCGCAGTAGTTCTCCAGGCCGCGCCGGCAGGCGTCGCACTGGCCGCAGGAGCCGACGAAGCAGCCGACGCCGACGGTGTCGCCCGCCTTCACCTTGCCCACGCGAGCGCCGGTCTTTGCCACCCGGCCGACGATCTCGTGGCCGGGGACCAGCGGGTACGTGGTGCCGGCCCATTCGTTCCGCACCTGGTGCAGGTCCGAATGGCAGATCCCGCAGAAGAGGATGTCGATCGACACGTCCCGCTCGCCGGGGTCGCGGCGCTGGAACTGGAACGGACGCATCGGAGACTTCGGATCGAAGGCTGCCCACCCTTTGGCTTCCATGCCGCGTCGGTATCACGCCGTACGTGGCAGGCGGGAAGATTCGCCCGCTGGACACTCCGGCCGCGCCGCAGTGAACGGTTCCTTGCCACCGCGGCGCGCCCGGCTTAAGAACGTCGCGGTCCATGGGAGCCCATGCATCTGCCGACGCCCGAGCCGTGCTCGACGCAGTCCGCCGCATCGTGCGGCTGCTGCGCCAGTCGGACCGGGATGCCGAGGGAAAGACCGGGCTCTCGGGCGCGCAGCTCTTCGTCCTCGAGCAGCTCCGCGCCGCGGGCGGGACGCTCACGCCCGGCGAGCTCTCGCGGCGGACCCTGACCCACCAGAGCTCGGTCTCGGGAGTCGTCCGCCGGCTGTCGCAAGCCGGGCACGTCCGGCGGGTGCGTTCCACCAGCGATGCGCGGCGCATCGAGCTGCGGCTGACGCCTGCCGGCCGCGCTGCAGTCCGGCGCGCGCCCCCTCTCGCCCAGCAGCGGCTCATCTCGGCCGTCGACGGCCTCGAACCGTCACGGCGCGCGGCGCTCGCCCAGGGGCTGTCCGACCTGGTCCGGCAGCTCGGAATCGGCGTGGCGCCTGCGCTCATGTTCTTCGAAGAAGGAGATTCAGTTGCCGAGTGAGATCGTCAGCGGCCAGACGACGGAAGGCTTGCCGGTGGCCCCTTCGCTGGGGCCCTCCCTGGAGGAGGCCCACGTCCCCCCCGAGCGCGCGCTGGTCGACGGCCGCGTCGTGTTCATCTGCATCCTCTCGATCCTGGTCTCCGGGATGGCCGGGTTCGTGGC
>DASREU010000452.1:0-4831 GCA_035651935.1 Myxococcales bacterium
AGTTCGCCGCGGCGAAGTAGCGGCCGTTCGGCCCTCACCCCCGGGATATCCCCTGGTCCCAATCCTGGAAGAGGGGGGATCGCTGTGGTGCTGGCTCGGGGCTACATGCGGTTAACCGCACACCAATTGGAGCGCCCAAGGCGGGATCGCCCTTCCCAATCATGCACATCGCGCTCCGCGCGATGTGCATGATTGGGAGCCAGAGCGCAGCGCAACCGTCGGAGACTTCACATGAACCGGGGTTGAGGGCCGATGGCCCTGCTCAAACTGGCGGGTTGTGGCGCGGTCGCGGGCGCAGTACCATGCGCGCACCGCCCGCCCTACTACGCAGGCCACATAGCCGCGCGCATCGCGAGCGATGGCAGGCGCTATACTGGGGCTGGAGGGATCGGCAGGGTGTCCGCGCTCGTCGCCGCAACAGAGGACGAGGCCGGCCGCAACCCTGGCGACCGCTGAGCATCGCCGGCGCTGCCGGCCGCCTGATCGGAGACCGGGCCTGGCCTGGGACGCCGTCGGAGACCAGAGAGACGAGGACGCTGTGGCACCATCGATGGAGAAACCCCGTACCGTGGGCGAGTTGCGGGCATCCGGCTACCGGGTGCTCAGCGTCCGCGAGGAGATGCGCAAGAACCTGATCGAAAAGATCCGCAAGGACGAGCCGATCTTCCCCGGCATCGTCGGCTACGAAGAGTCCGTCGTACCGGCGATCCAGAACGCGCTGCTTGCCGGCCAGGACATTATCTTCCTCGGCGAGCGGGGCCAGGCGAAGTCCCGCATGATCCGCTCGCTCGTCAACCTGCTGGACGAGGAGGTTCCGGTGCTCGCCGGCTGCGAGATCCCGGAGAACCCGTTCGATCCGATCACCAGGAGCGGCCGCGACATCATCACCGAGCAGGGCGACGCCGCGCCGATCACCTGGCTCTCGCGGGAGGACCGCTACGGCGAGAAGCTCGCCACGCCCGACATCACCATCGCCGACCTGATCGGCGAGGTGGACCCAATCAAGGTCGCCGAGGGCCGCTACCTCTCCGACGAGCTGACGATCCACTACGGTCTGATCCCCCGCACCAACCGCGGCATCTTCTGCATCAACGAGCTGCCCGATCTCGCCGAGCGCATCCAGGTCGGCCTGCTCAATATCATGGAAGAGCGCGACGTACAGATCCGCGGCTATCGCATCCGGCTGCCGCTCGACGTCGTCGTCGTCGCCAGCGCCAACCCGGAGGACTACACCAACCGCGGCCGGATCATCACGCCGCTGAAGGACCGCTACGGGGCGCAGATCCGCACCCACTACCCGCGCAACGTCGATCACGAGATCGACATCATGGAGCGGGAGATGTGGCAGTTCCCGGCGGAGCAGTACAAGGTCTCTGTCCCGCAATATATGAAGGAGATCGTGGCCGAGATCACGCGGCTGGCGCGGCGCAGCCCCGACGTGAACCAGCGCTCCGGCGTCTCCGTCCGCGCCTCGATCGCGGACTACGAGAGCCTCCTCGCCAACGCCCTGCGCCGCGCGATCCGGCTGGGCGAGGACGAGGTCGTGCCGCGCATCTCCGACCTGCCCTACATCGTGCCGGCGATCAGCGGCAAGATCGAGCTGGAGACGGTCGAGGACGGGCGCGAGGACCAGATCATCGACAAGCTGATCCAGGGCGGTGCCGCGGCGGTGTTCAACCGCAACTTCAACATCGGCGAGCTGGAGGACGTGGTCGCGAAGTTCAAGAGCGGCCTCTCACTCGATGTGTCGGACGCGATGCCCTCGACCGATTACGTGAAGGTGGCCAAGAGCATCGAGGGGCTGGACCGGGCGGTGCACAAGCTCGGTGCCAGCGGCGATCCGGCGCTCACCGCGGCGGCGGTCGAGTTCATCCTCGAAGGGCTGCATCTCAACAAGCGGCTGAACAAAGATAAGGTCGGTGGCCGCGCCCAGTACCGCGGCTGAGCCTTCGAAACCAGGGGCGGCCATTCAGGGCGGCTGAAGCCGCCTCTACGACGAGGCACGCGTAGGGGCAGCTTCAGCCGCCCAGCCACAACGGCACACATAGGGGTGGCGTGAGCTACCCACCGGTTCGCGGGAGCGACCGCGGCCAGGATGGACGGACACGATGGTTCTCTACCGCTACACCGAGTGGGACGGCACGCAGGAGATCCCCGAGCTCAACGCCGACGACGTGCTCGAGTCGCTCACCGACGACCTGATGAACTTCGGCGACCTGCAGCACGCGCTGCGCCAGATGATGCAGCGCGGCATGCGCGGCCCCGGTATGCAGCGCATGCAGGGTCTACGCGACCTCTTGCAGCAGTTGCGCCAGCAGCGCCGACAGTCGCTCGACCGCTTCAACCTCAGCTCCGTGTTCGACGACCTCAAGCGCAAGCTGAACGAGATCGTGCAGCGCGAGCGCGAGACGATCGACCGCCGGCTCAACGAGGTGGATGGCCAGGACCAGAACGGCCAGCCACAGGCGCGCGGCGGGCAGGACGGACAGCCGCAGGACGGCCAGCAGGGCGGCGAGGCCGGCGAGCAGTTCGAGGCCGGCGAAGACGGTGAGCAGGACGGCATGCAGGCCGCTGGCCAGCCCGGTGGCCAGCAACCGCGCGGACAGCAGGGCAGTCGGCAGCAGCGTGGGCAGCAAGGTCAGCAGGGCCGGCAGGCCGGGGCGCAGCAAGGCCAGCAGCAGGGCGCCCGCGCACAGCGTGGGCAGCAAGGCGAAAGCGGCGAGGCGGGGCAACAGGGCGGGCAGTCCGGCCAGCAGGGCGGCGCTCAGGACGACTTCAGCCAGATGCTGCGCAATATCGCCGGCCGCAAGAAGAACTTCCTGGAAAACTTGCCGGGCGACCTCGGCGGCGCCGTCAAAGAGCTGCAGAACTACGAGTTCATGGACCCGGAGGCACAGGCGCAGTTCCAGGAGTTGATGGAGTCCCTGAAGAAGGCGATGATGGATACCTTCTTCAAGGACATGTACAACCAGATCCAGAACATGTCGCCTGAAGACCTCGCCCGCATGAAGCAGATGGTCAAAGATCTGAACCAGATGCTGCAGGAGAAGATGGGCGGCGGCGAGCCCAACTTCGACCAGTTCATGCAGCAGTACGGCGATCTGTTCGGCGAGAACCCGCCACAGAGCCTCGACGAGCTGCTTCAAGGAATGCAGCAGCAGATCGCGCAGATGCAGAACCTGCTAAGCAGCATGCCTGGCGAGATGCGCCGCCAGCTCGAAGACCTGCTCAGCGATAAGATCGGCGACCCCGAGCTGCAGGCCGAACTCGACGAGCTCCGCGCCAACCTCGAGTTCATGGGCAACATGCGTGACCTGCAAAACCAGTACGCGTTTCGCGGCGACGAGGAGCTGGACCTCTCCGAAGCGATGCGCCTGATGGAACGCATGCAGGGGATGGATCAGCTCGAGCGCCAGCTTGAGCGCACCCAGTACGGCGGTGACATCGACGAGATCGACGAAGAGAAGCTACGCGAGCTGCTGGGCGACGAAGCGGCGGAGACGCTGAAGCAGCTCAAGCAGTTCCTCGAGATCCTCGAAGAGGCGGGCTACATCCGCCGCAAGGGGAACACCTGGGAGCTGACGCCGCGCGGCACGCGCAAGATCGGCCAGAAGGCGCTGACGGAGATCTACGCGCAGCTCAAGAAGGACAGCTTCGGCAAGCACGCGGTGAAGGAGCGCGGCCAGGGCGGCGAGCGCAACGAGGACACCAAGCTCTACGAGTTCGGCGACCCCTTCCACCTGCACCTGCAGCGCACGATCACCAACTCGTTCTACCGCGAGGGGCCGAGCGTGCCGGTGAAGCTCCACCCGGACGACTTCGAGGTCTACCGCTCCGAGCTGCTCACGCAGACCGCGACGGTGATGATGCTCGACCTGTCATGGTCGATGGCGCTGCGCGGCAGCTTCCAGGCGGCGAAGAAGGTCGCGCTGGCGCTGAACAACCTGATCCGCAGCCAGTTCACGCGCGACAGCCTGTACATCATCGGCTTCTCCGCCTACGCACGGGAGTTGCAGGCGGAGCAGTTGCCGTACGTGCGCTGGGACGAGTCCGTGCTCGGCACGAACATGCACCACGCGCTGATGCTGGCGCAGAGCCTGCTCGCCAAGCACAAGGCGGGCACGCGGCAGATCATCATGATCTCGGACGGCGAGCCGACGGCACATCTCGAACGCGGCCGCTCGTTCTTCGCCTATCCGCCCAGCCCGGTCACGATCCGCGAGACGCTCAAAGAAGTGAAGCGGTGCACGCAGAAGGACATCGTGATCAACACCTTCATGCTGGACCGCAACTACTACCTCAAGGAGTTCGTCAACCAGGTCGCGCGGATCAACAAGGGGCGCGTCTTCTACACCACGCCCGACAAGCTTGGCCAGTACATCCTGGTCGACTACGTCGCCTCCAAGCGCAAGTCGATTAACGGGAAGTAGCGGCCTCGGCACGGGCCCGACGCTCGACCGCGTCCACATCGGCGACGCGGCGTGCCCGCGTTTGGCTCGGGGCAACCTGCTGCGGAGTAGGCAACGCGCGTGAGCCCGCAACGCCGGCTGCTGCGCGCGGCCGCAGCCGTGCTCGTCCTGCTGATCGTCGGCACCGCCGGCTTCGCGCTGGTGGAGCGGATCGACCCGTTCGATGCCTTCTACCAGTCGGTGGTGACGATCGCCACGGCGGGGATCGATCGTCCGCAGGTCACGACGCTCGCCGGCAAGCTCTTGACGATCGCGCTGCTGATCGTCGGCGCGGGCGTGCTGGTCTACACCGCCGGCACGGTGGCGCAGCTCGCGCTGGAGGGCGAGTTCGCCGCCTACTTCGGAGGGCAGCGCATGCGCGG
>DASREU010000453.1:0-3107 GCA_035651935.1 Myxococcales bacterium
GGCAAGGAGATGTTCGTCCGCTTCAAGGAGCTGTTCGAGAAGTACTCGGACGAGGCGGGGAAGGAGCAGTACCTGGTGCCTTACTTCATCTCCGGCCATCCCGGTTGCGAGGTGAAGGACATGGTCGAGCTGTCCGACTACCTGGCCGAGAACGGCTGGCGGCCGCAGCAGGTGCAGGACTTCACGCCCACGCCGATGACGCTTGCGACCGACATGTACTACTCGGGCTACCACCCGAACACGGGCAAGCCGGTGCACATCCCGAAGGACAGCGACGAGAAGGCGATGCAGCGCGCGCTCCTGCAGCCGCACCTGCCGCGACATCGCGATCTCGCGCGCACCGCCCGCACCCTGGCCGGCGCTCCGCCGGCGCGGCCCCGCAAAGGACCGCGTCCCGGCCGCGCCCCCACGCCGAGCGACAGCTTCGAGCCGTAGGGCTGAGGCTTCTTTCCGCTTCTAGCGGCGCTTCTTCCGGCGGGAAGCCTTTGACGCGCCGCCCTTCTTGCCGCGCTTCGCGGAGGCGCGGGCCTTGGCCTTGCCCTTGGACCTGGCCTTCTTCCCTGCGCCGCTGCGCCCGCGGGCCGCGGACTTCGACTTGCTCGCCTTCTTCGCGCGACTGCCGGCGCTCTTCGCCTTCTTGCGCGGGGCAGCCTTGCGCTGCGGACGCGCGGGCTCCGGCTCCGCAAGTTCGGGCTCGCCGCCGCCCTGTCCTTCCATCGGTCCCGGGATCGGGCCGCCGGCCTCCGCGGCCGTCTCGTCGAGCTGCTCGCCCACGCCTGGCGTGGAGAACTGCGGATCGCCGTTGCCGCCGACGTCGCCGTTCCCGTCTCCGCCGTTCTTGCGCTCCTCGTTCATTTCGCGCGCCTCCGTCGCCGTGCACGTTCGCGCGCGCGGCGGTCCAATGTCGGGCGCGCAGTATACAGTTCCTTCGCAGGACTACTACGGGGCGCGAAGGTCCGAGCCCACTGGCCAAACTCCCTACTTGCCCCGCGCAGGAAAGCGCTCCTCCAGCTCCTCGATCGTCCGGGGCCAGTCCTCGTGGAGGAGACGCGCAAGTGACCGATCGGACAGAAGTTTTCCGGCGGTCTGGCAGCGGGGACAGTAGTTCGTCTCGTTGTCCGCATAGGCGACGCGCTGCACGGCGGTGCCGCAGACCGGGCAGGCCTTGCGGTACTTGCCGTGCACGGCGAAGTCGTCCCGGAACGCGGTCACCTTCTCCGGAAAGCGCTCCCGCGCCTCTTCGCGGAGGCGCGCCGTCCACTCGCCGAGCACGCCGCGGGTCGCCTCGAACAGCGCCTGCACGTCGGCGGGCGACATCTTTCGCGTCAGGAGCGCGGGCGAGAGCCGGGCCCGGTGCAGGATCTCGTCCGAGTAGGCGTTGCCGATGCCCGAGAAGAGGCGTGGATCGGTGAGCGCGCGCTTGAGGGTGTGGTTCTCGCGGCGGAGCGCAGCGTCGAATTCCTCGAGGGTGCACTGGAGCGGCTCGATCCCCGGCCGCTTGAACTCGTCGAGCGAACGGGCGAGGTGGATGGACGCCCGCTTCTTCGTCGCCGCCTCGGTCAATAGAAGCGTGCCGGAAGGAAAGTCGAACGCAGCCAGGCCGACCTTCCCTGGGATCTTCGCGCGCGGCTCGAGCCACTTGAACCGTCCGGCGATCATCAGATGCACGACGAGGAACAGCCCGTCTTCGAGGACGAAGACGATCCGCTTTCCCAGCCGTCGGACTTCCTGGATGCGCTTGCCGGAGGCAGCGGCGAGCGGCGGATCGACCGTGCGCACCACGAACGGGCTCGCCACGCGGATGCCCTGCAGGGGCTGGCCGGCGACGCGCGCGGCGATCGATTCCACGTAGACGGTGACGTCCGGCAGCTCCGGCACGTCGCGTGTTTATCTCACTGGCGCTCGGCGTGCTCGCGCAGGCCGATCAGCATCCGGCGCTCGAAGACGAAGCTGCCCGGATCCACGAGGTGCTTCCAGGCGAAGCCTTCGGCCGGCAAGCGGCTGCGGACGATCAGCCGCGTCCCGCGGCCCTGATCGAGCGGCTCGAGCACGAACGCCCAGCTGCTCGCGCCGGTGCTGAGGACCAGGTGCTTCGCGAACTCAGCCTCCACCACCCGCCAGGTCCGGCCGGCGCCCTCGATGGTGTCCCCCTCGGCGATGTGCTGCAGCTCGGGGACGATCGCCGGGGCGTCGGGCGTCTCCAGCACCCGATAGCTGTACATCCCTCCGCGCCCGCGGCCCATCTGCGCGATCCAGTGCCAGACCTCGCGCGGCTCGGCAGCGATGGAGATCGCGCGGGTGGACTGGAGCGCCGGCTCGGGCAGGAGCGCGTCGCCGGGAAGGGCGCGCTTCGCTTCCTCCCGGGTCGATCCCCAGGTCGAGTACCGCGATCGCAGCCACGGGCCGAACAGGATGGTCGCGGCGAAGCCCGCCGCACCGGTCAATTCGTCGAGAAAACGGGACATGTCGAACAGGGGTGCATCGAGCGGGCCAAGGACGCTTCAGAGAGGGAATCGCCACCCCTACGCAGGATTTGCGCCGGGCCGGAGCTCGACGAGCTCGAAGACGTATCCGTCGGGATCCTCGAAATCGCGCGAGACGCCTCCGGGGATCTCCTGCGACCCGCCGAGCGCCCGGGCGCCGTGCCGGAGCACGAGCGCCGCCATCTCGTCGAGGTTCATCACCTGGATGGCGAGCACGGGGCCGCCCCGGTCGTATCCGCGCTTGATCATCGCGTTCGGATAGAACACCGGGTGGAGCGCGAGCACCAGGCCGGGTCTCAGCTCCAGCTCTACCCAGGCCGGCGTGTATGACTTCTCGGGGAGCCCGATCACCTCGCGCCAGAAAGCGCGCGACTTCTCCAGATCCGGCACTTGCAGCGTCACCCAGCAGAGCGCATTCACGGGCGCGGAGAATAGCGCAGAAGCGGTGAGCACTGGCGAATCGTCCCGCGCGCCCGGCGCATCGATCGGGGATGCGCGTCGTGCTGGCAGGAGCGGGTGGGCTGATCGGAACGCGTCTCGCGGCCGCCCTGGAGGCTCGCGGGGACGAGGTGGTCAGGCTGCCGCGCTTCGGCACCGCGCCCTGGTCGATCGAAGGAGCGGACG
>DASREU010000454.1:0-11384 GCA_035651935.1 Myxococcales bacterium
CGCGGCTCGGGCCCGGCGCCGGGAGTGGCCGCGACTCCTTCCATCGGTCCTGGTATGCCACAGAGGCCAACCCGGGTCCGCGCTCCGCGCGAACGAGGTGGACGACCGCGGCAAAGTGCAGCGTGGCGCCCACGATGGTGAGCGCGTGGAACACCTCGTGATATCCGAGCACGCCCGGCCACGGATTCGGCCGCTTCAGCGCATACGCGACGGCCCCCGCCGTGTAGGCGAGCCCGCCGGCGGCGATCAGCGCGAACTCGACGGCGGACAGCGACGCCCATGCGGTTCCCAGGTACGGGAGGATCGTCCATCCGGCCGCGACGGCGAGCAGCGCGCTGAGGGCCTTCGGCGCCCGGATCCAGAACAGCGATTGCAGGATGCCCAGCAGCGCCGCGATCCACGCCGCGGCGAGGAGGCTGTGTCCAGCTCCCGGCGGAAGCGCCAGGATGGCGAGCGGCGTATACGTGCCCGCGATGAGGACGAAGATCGAGGCGTGATCCATCCGCCGCATCCGCTCACGCGCCGCCGCGGACCAGTTCACCCGGTGGTACACCGCGCTGACCGCGAACAGCACCACCAGGCTGCCGGCGAAGATGCCGACCGCGGCGGCGACGTGGAGGTTCTGCGACGAGCCGACGAGGACCGCTCCCGCGCCGGCGGCGGCGCAAGCCGCCCACTGGTGCAGCACGCCGCGGAGCCTGGGCTTCGCCGGGGCGGCGGCGGTCACGCGCTCGCGCCTGCCTCCGCCGCCTCGCCGAGCCGCGGCGGAGCGGGGATCAGGTGCGCGCGGTCGATCTTCGCGAGCCCCAGCTTCTCGAGGACGACGCAAGCGGCGAATCCGGCATCGATCTCGTGCCGGCGGTACGCGAAGGTGGCGGAGCCGGGAAACCGGTGGTGGTTGTTCTGGAACCCCTCGCCGAGGATGAGCAGGGCGGCGAGATGGTTGTTCCGGGAGTTGTCGGGGGTGTCGAAGTTGCGGCCGCCCCAGGCGTGGCCGAGCGAGTTCACGATCGCGCCCTGGACCGGATGGCTCATCATTCCCAGGAAGTACGCGACGCCGAGCAGCCACCCGCCGGCGAACCCGAGCGCGAGAGCGACCGCGGCGTGCACGAGGTACGGCACGTACCAGCGGCCCGCGCGCGTCAGCGCGTTGAGGGGGAAGTCGAGATCGCGGGCGTACCGGGTGAACTCCGGCTTCTGCTTGAGCAGCCCGATGATCACCCGCTCGTAGTTGCGCAGTTGCTCGAGGGGAATCCCGAGGATTCCGACGTTCACCGGCGAATGCGGGTCGAGCGGGGTGTCCGAATGCTCGTGGTGCAGGCGGTGCATCACGATCCAGGCCTTGGGATCGAGGCCGGTCAGCCAGTTCCCTCCACGGACGACCAGGCGCTGGAGCGCCGGATGGAGGTCGATCGAGCGGTGCGCGAGCGCGCGGTGGTAGCCCACGCTGACGGTGAGGATGTTGAGCAGGTAGGCGACCGCGAACACGGCGGCACAGAGAGCGAAGTACATCATTGCTCCTTGGAGAGGGCCTTGTTACCGTCCGGTAGGTTCCTTGTCGGTAGGTTACTGGACAGTAAGTTACGGTCCGGTAGGGTGGGTGTCAAGATGAAATCCAGGCGGCGGCTGATGGCGGCGGAGCGGCGCCTCCAGCTGATGGCGGTGGCGCGCAAGGTGTTCGCCGCCCGGGGGTACGAGGCCACCTCCATCGAGGAGGTCGCGCAGCAGGCGGGCGTGTCCAAGCCGATCGTCTACGAGCACTTCGGCGCCAAGGAGGGCCTGTACGCCGCCGTGGTCGACCGGGAGATGGACCACCTGGTCGCGCGGGTGATCGAGGGAGTGTCCGCGGGCTCGCCCCGCGAGCGGTTCGAAGCGGCGGTGCTCGCCTTCCTCACCTACGCCCAGGAAGAGCCGGCGGGATTCGCAGTGCTCGTCCGCGATTCTCCGACCGGCAGCGCGGCGCGTCGCGGCCTGACCCGGGTGATCGACGATCTCGCGCAACGGGTGGGCGACGTGTTCCGCGCGGAGTTCGAGCGGGCAGGGTACGACCCGAAGGTCGCTCCCATCTACGCGAATGCCTTGATCGGGATGGTGACCCAGGCGGGGCAGTGGTGGGCCGCGGAGGGCAGGAGGTTCTCGCTCGATCACGTCGCCCGGCACGTGGCGGCCCTCGGCTGGATGGGGCTGCGCCACCTGCCGAAAGATCCCCAGCCCCCGCGCACGCGCACGCCGCCGAAGCGCAAGCGCTGACCCCGCGAGGCGGTTTGCCTGCATCCGCTTGTGGGTATATACGGGGACGCAGATATGAACGCCGCCCCTGCACGCTCTCTCCTCCAGCCGATCGCGACCGCGCCCGTGTTCCGGGCGCTGGCGGATCCGACGCGGGTGCGGATCCTCCACCTGCTCCGCCAAAGCCCGCTCTGCGTCGGCGATCTGGTCTCCGTTCTGGGGATCGCGCAGCCCAAGGCTTCGCGCCATCTCGCCTGTCTCCGCCGCGCGCGTCTGGTGGAAGACGAGAAGCGCGGCCTCTGGTGCTTCTACCGGCTGACCTCGCCGCGATCCGGCTTTCACGCCAAGCTGATCGAGCTGCTCGACGCAGCGGCGCCGGAGCTGCGGCAGGTCGCGGACGACCGCGCGGCGCTGCGGCGCCTGCGTGCGAAGGGCGGTTGCTGCCCGCAGCACGAACGAGCACGAGGGAGCCGATGACGGCCCCGCCAGGGATCGGCCGGCGGTTGTCGTTTCTCGATCGTTACCTGACGCTGTGGATCTTCGCGGCGATGGCCGCCGGGATCCTCTTCGGCTGGACGGTTCCCGGGGTCGTCCCGCTGCTCGACAGGATGACCGTGGGCACCACCTCGATCCCCATCGCAGCGGGGCTGATCGCGATGATGTACCCGCCGCTGGCGAAGGTCCGGTACGAGCAGCTGGGCCGCGTCTTCCGCAACCGGAAGGTGCTGCTGCTCTCGCTCGTGCAGAACTGGGTGGTGGGCCCCGTCTTGATGTTCGCCCTCGCCGTGATCTTCCTCCGGGACAGGCCCGAGTACATGACGGGGCTGATCCTCATCGGACTCGCTCGCTGCATCGCGATGGTGCTGGTCTGGAACGACCTCGCCAGGGGCGACCCGGAATACTGCGCCGGGCTCGTCGCCTTCAACTCCATCTTCCAGGTCGTCTTCTTCTCCCTTTACGCGTGGCTGTTCATCACGGTGCTGCCCCGCGCGCTGGGTCTCGCCGGAGCGGTGGTCGACGTCTCCATGGGCCAGATCGCCGGCAGCGTGTTCGTGTACCTGGGCATCCCGTTCCTCGCCGGCCTGATCACACGCGTCTCACTCCGCTCGACGAAGGGCGATGAGTGGTACCGGACGCGCTTCCTTCCGCGCATCAGTGCCGTGACGCTGATCGCGCTGCTCTTCACCATCGTGGTGATGTTCTCCATCAAGGGCGAGGCCATCGTCCAGCTGCCGCTCGACGCCGTCCGCATCGCCGTTCCACTGCTCCTCTACTTCCTGGTGATGTTCGCGGTCTCGTTCCTGCTGTCGAAGGCTGTGGGAGCGACCTATCCGGAGTCGGCGACGCTCTCGTTCACGGCCGCTTCCAACAACTTCGAGCTCGCGATCGCGGTCGCGGTGGGCACCTTCGGGATGGCGCACGGCGCTGCATTCGCCGCCGTGATCGGCCCCCTGGTCGAGGTTCCGGTGCTGATCGGGCTCGTCAACGTCGCGCTCTGGCTCGAGCGGCGCTCGTTCGCCGGCGCGGCGGGGCCTGCCGCATGAGCGCTGGCCGCGCGAAGGTGATCTTCGCCTGCGTTCACAACGCCGGCCGCTCGCAGATGGCGGCCGCCTTCTTCGAAGCGCTCGCGGACCCCCGGCGGGCGCAGGCGACGTCAGCGGGAACCCGGCCCGGTGGCCGCGTCCATCCGGAAGTCGTCGAGGCGATGCGCGAGGTGGGGATCGACCTGTCGACGGCAGCGCCGCAGCGCCTGACGGCCGAGGTGGCGAAAGGAGCGACAGATCTGATCACCATGGGGTGCGGCGAGGATTGCCCCGCCCTGCCGGGAGCGCGCCGCGAGGACTGGCCGATCGAGGACCCGAAGGGCCTCCCTTTGGACCGCGTGCGCGCCATCCGCGAGGAGATCCGCGTCCGCGTCGCCGGGTTGATCGACGTCAGGGGCTGGGGTCGCGCGAACGCCGGGCGCTGACAGGCCTGTGCAGGCGCGGGCGAAACCGGACTACTGCGCGCGGCTGATCTCGGACGCGAACCTTTCCCACGCCTTTTCCAGCCCGATCTTGATCTCCGCCAGGCCGTGGGTGCCCGCGTTCCGGAGCTCTTCGAAGCGGCGGCTCACGTCCGCATAGCGTGCCTCGAAATCCTTCAGCCTCTTCTCCGCGCTGGTGCGCGTCTCGGCGCCGGCCTTCTCCGTCCGGGCGCGAAGACCCTCGAGCTTCGCCCTTCCCTGGCGCAGCAGCGCTTCGGTCTTCGTCATGTACGGATTGCTCGCCATCTCACATCCCTTCGGCCTTCGATCATAACCGCCCGATGCGCACTTCGCCCGTCGGATGCGGGGTCTGAGGTCGCCTTTGCGGGGAGCAGGTGTTACACACGTCCTCTCATGCCCGTGCGACGCGAACACTATCGATGGTGGCTGCTCGACGGAGACCTCGACATCGTCTCCGACGGCAGCATCAAGGGCGCGACGCTCGTGGCGGCGCTCGCAGCGGTCAGCCGGGAGATCGATCGCCTGGGCGACCGCGGAAAGCATCCGTCGAACCAGCCGTACAGCCTGATCGTCTACAAAGGCGACTCGGTGGTCGCGGTGCGGCCGGCGACCTTGGGAATCTGCTAGCCGCTGTGCCCGGGCCGGATGGTTCGGTCGCGAACGGTCGCCGGCCGTACGATTTGCGCAGGCCCTCGACCGACATGCGATCGTGGCTCCCGGATGGGTCTGGAAAACGCGCCGGGCGCCATGCACCTGCCGACCGCGCAGACGGCGCTGCAACAGAGCGAGGCGCGGCTGCGATCCGCGGTCAACGCGCTCACCCGCCTGCACGCCATTTCCCGGCAGCTCGGGGCGATGCGCACGCGCCGCGACGTCGCGGAGCTCGTGGTCCGGGAAGCGATCCTCGAATCCGGAGCGGCGAGCGCGGCGGCCTACCTCGCGCCCGAGGACGGCGGGTCGGCGCGGTTGCTCTTCTCCTCCCGCCCTGAGCGTTCCGCCGCGCCCGATGCGCGTGGCATCGACGCGCGATCGCCGGGGGCGGAGGCTCTCGCCGCCGCCGCGCCCATCTACCTGGCCGGACCCGCAGAGGTCGCCCGGTACCCGAACCTCGAGTCGCGCCCCGGGGCCATCGCGGCGCTGCCGCTGCTCGTCGAGAAGGTGCCCGTCGGAGCGCTGGTTCTCGAGTTCACGGCGGAGCGGGTCTTCGACGGCCCGGACCGGGAGTTCCTGGAGGCGCTGGCGCAGACCTTCGCCCAGGCCCTCGAGCGGGCGCGCCTGCTCGAATCGGAGCAGCGGGCCCGGAGGTCCACCGAGCGGTATGCCGATCGCATCCAGCGGCTGCTCCGGATCACGGCTGCGCTCGCGCAGTCGCTCTCGCCCGACGACGTCGCGGAGGCCGTGATCGACGAGGCGGCGCGGGCGACCGACGCGGTCAGCGGAGGGCTCTGGCTGATCGAAGGCGGCGCGCTCGAGCTGGTGCGCTCGATCGGGCTTCGCGACGCTCCGGGAAGGTTCGATCGGATCGCGCTCGACGGCACCCGCGACCTCCCGGTGATCACCGCCGTCCGCGCGCGAGAGACGATGTTCATCGAGCGCGACGACGAGCTCGCGCGCTGGCCGGAGATCGCGAACCCGGGCGTTTCCGTCGAAACCCATGGTCCGCTGGCGGTGGTGCCTCTGATCGCCCAGGGTCGCGCGCTGGGAGCGATCGCCTACCGCTACCGCCCGGCCCGGCGGATCGACGACGACGAGCGCGCGGTCCTGATGATGATCTCGCGGTACGCCGCGCAGGCGCTGGAGCGGGCGCGCCTGTACGAATCGGAGCGTCGCGCCCGCCAGGCGGCGGAGGCGAGCGAGGCCCGCGCGGTGGAGGCAGATCGCCGCAAGGACGAATTCCTCGCCATGCTCGGGCACGAGCTGCGCAACCCGCTGGCGCCGATCGTCACCGCGCTGCAGCTGATGCGGCTGCGGGACGCGTCTGCGCACGACCGCGAGCGCGCCGTCATCGAGCGGCAGGTGCAGCACTTGATGCGCCTGGTCGACGACCTCCTCGACGTCTCCCGGATCACGCGCGGCCGCATCCAGCTCAGGCTCGAGCCGCTGGACGTCAAAGGCATCGTGGCCAAGGCGGTGGAGATGGCGAGCCCGCTGTTCGAGGCCCGCGCGCACCGGCTCGACGTTCGCCTTCCGCAGCAGCCGCTCCCGGTCCGCGGGGACGCCGCGCGGCTGGCGCAGGCGCTCTCGAACATCCTGAACAACGCGGCCAAGTACACCGAGCCGGGCGGCGCGATCTTCGTGCACGCCGAACGTCAGGACGGCGAGATCCTCATCCGCGTCCGGGACAACGGCATCGGCATCGCACAGGCGATGCTCCCGCGCGTCTTCGACCTGTTCACGCAGGAGCCGCGCAGCCTCGACCGATCTCAGGGCGGGCTGGGGGTGGGGCTCACCATCGTCCGCAGCCTCATCGAGCTGCACGGCGGGAAGGTGACGGCCTTCAGCGAGGGCGCCGGCCGCGGGAGCGAGTTCGAGATCCGGCTCCCGGCGGCGAAGAAGCAGCGGGTCGAGGACGGCGATGGGGCGAAGTCGATGCCGCCGCAGCGCGATGCAGCCGCCGCCCGCGTGCTGATCGTCGACGACAACGTCGATGCCGCGTCGGTCCTCGCGGACGCCTTGAGCCATCTCGGGTACAGCACCGCCGTGGCGCACGACGGACCCTCCGGCCTCCTCACCGCCCGCACCTTCCAGCCCAGGGTGATCCTGCTCGACATCGGGCTGCCGGTGATGGACGGATACGAGCTCGCATCGAGACTTCGCGCCGAGGCGGGTTCGGGGATGCCGGCGCTCGTGGCGATCACCGGGTACGGGCAAAGCGCGGACAAGCAGCGAGCCGAGACCGCGGGGTTCAGCGAGCACCTGGTGAAGCCCGTCGATCTGAACACCGTCCTCGCGGTGGTCGGGCGCCTGACCGGCGAGCGATCGGCTCCCTGAGGGTCGCCGCAGCTTCGGAGGCGTCCGCCTGGACGGACGACTTCGGCAATCCTCATCGCGCTCGCCGCGGACCGCCAGCGCGATCGCTGACTGCTGCGTGGCGCGACGACACAGAAACGGATCGGTCTCGTCACCGCGCTGTCACACGTGGGGCCTACAAGCGGCGTCCATGAAAAAGACCATCCTGATCGCAGGGCTCGCACTCGCCATCAGCGGGGCGGCATCCGCGGACAAGCTGCTGATCAACGGGGCGGGGGCCACGTTCCCGTTCCCGCTCTATTCGAAGTGGTTCAGCGAGTACAACAAGTCGTTCCCGGACGTGCGCATCAACTACCAGTCGATCGGCTCCGGCGGCGGCATCAAGCAGATCACCGAGCGGACCGTGGACTTCGGCGCAAGCGATGCGCCGCTCACCGACGAGCAGATGGCGAAGGCAGAGGGCATCCAGCACATCCCTACGGTGATGGGCGCCGTGGTGGTCGTCTGGAACCTGCCCGGCGTCGACGAGCTGCGCATCGCCCCGGAGACGCTGGCGGGCATCTACCTGGGCAAGATCACGAAGTGGAACGACCCGGCGCTGCAGAAGGACAACGCCTCGCTGAAGCTGCCCGCGACGGCGATCACCGTCGCGCACCGCTCGGACGGCTCGGGGACGACGAACATCTTCACCGACTTTCTCTCGAAGGTCTCACCCGAGTGGAAGGCGGGGCCGGGGAAGGGCACCAGCGTGAACTGGCCGGCCGGTCTGGGGGGAAAGGGAAACGAGGGCGTCACCGGGGTGGTCAAGCAGACGGAAGGCGCGATCGGCTACGTGGAGCTCGCGTATGCGGACCAGAACAAGCTGCCCACCGCGACCCTGAGGAACCACGACGGACAGTGGGTCAAGGCGTCGATGGAATCCGTCTCCGCGGCAGCGGCGGGGACCGCGATGCCGGACGACTACCGCGTCTCGATCACCGATCAGCCGGGCCCGAAGACCTATCCGATCGCCGCTTTCACTTACCTGCTCGTCTATCGCGACCAGCAGGACGTCGCCAAAGGCGATGCGCTCCTCAAGTTCATCTGGTGGGCCGAGCACGACGGGCAGAAGGACGCCGCGGCTCTCGACTATGCGCCGCTGCCCGGGTCGGTAGTCCACAAGGTCGAGCAGACGCTCAAGCGGATGACCGTGAATGGAAAGCCCGTCCTCGCTTCCAGCAAGTGACCTGACGCTGGCCGCAGGCGAGCCGGGGCGCGCTCCGGAGGCCGCCCCGGCCCGCGTCAACCTGCCCGACCGGGCGTGGGCGGTCCTGCTGACCGCGCTCGGTCTCGGGGTGCTGCTCGTCGCCGCGGTGATCGTGGGCGAGCTGTGGCGCATCGGCGCGCCGGCGATCGCCCACACCGGCCTGAAGGACTTCGTCACGCGCTCGACCTGGGATCCGACCCGCGACATCTTCGGCGCGGCGCCGTACATCTACGGGACGCTGGTCACCAGCGCCGTCGCCCTGGTGATCGCGCTTCCGATCTCGATCGGCCTCGCCCTCTTTCTCACCGAGATGGCCCCGCCGGCGGTCCGCTCCGTCGTCACCTTCCCCATCGCGCTGCTCGCCGGCATCCCCAGCGTGGTGTACGGCCTCTGGGGCCTGTTCGTGCTGGTCCCCGTCCTGCGCAACCCGGTGGAACCCTTCCTGCAAAGGACGCTGGGCTTCCTGCCGCTCTTCCAGGGCGCTCCCATCGGTTTGGGATATCTCGCCGCCGGCGTGATCCTCGCGATCATGATCCTCCCCACCATCACCTCCATCTCCATCGAGGTGCTGCAGACGGTTCCGGGCTCGCTGCGGGAGGCAGCCTTGGCGCTCGGGGCCACGCGCTGGGAGGCGATCCGTCTCGCCGTGGTGCCGTACGCGCGCGCGGGGATCGTCGGCGCGACCATGCTCGGCCTCGGCCGGGCCTTGGGCGAGACGATGGCGGTGACGATGCTGATCGGCAACTCGCCGACCATCCGCGCCTCGCTCTTCGCTCCGGGCTACTCGCTGCCGGCGGTGATCGCGAACGAGTTTGCCGAGGCGACCGGAGCGCTGCACACCGGCGCGCTCGCCGCGCTCGGCCTCCTCCTCTTCGCGGTGACGGTGCTGCTCAACGTCGTCGCGCGGCTCCTGGTGCGCCTCTCGCGCCGCGGCCCGGCGAGGGTCCGCGCATGATGCGCTCGGTCCGTGGCCGCCGCGCGGTGAACCGGGCGATGACTGCGCTCTGCGGACTGGCGTTGCTGATCGCGCTGGTTCCGCTCGCCTCGCTGCTCTGGCTGGTGGTCTCGCGCGGGCTCGCCGGACTGTCGTTCGACTTCTTCACCGCCCTTCCCGCGCCGGTCGGCGAGCAGGGAGGAGGCGTCGGCAACGCCATCGCCGGCACGCTGTACATCGTCGGGATCGCCTGCCTGATCGGAGTGCCGCTCGGGGTCGGCGCCGGCGTGTACCTCGCGGAGCGGGGCGAGAGCCGGCTCGGCGACGCCATCCGCTTCACCGCCGAGGTGCTCTCGGGCGTTCCTTCCATCGTGGTGGGCATCGTCGCGTACGGCCTGGTGGTGCTGCCGATGCGGAGCTTCTCGGCCATCGCCGGCGGCGTGGCGCTGTCGGTGCTGATGGTGCCGACGCTCGCGCGCAGCACGGAAGAGCTGGTCCGGCTGGTTCCGCAGTCATTGCGCGAGGCATCGCTCGCGCTGGGAGTTTCGCAATGGCGGACATCTCTGAAGGTGGTTCTGCGCACGGCGCTGGGCGGGATCGTGACCGCGATCCTGCTCGCGGTGGCCCGGGCGGCAGGGGAGACGGCGCCGCTCCTGTTCACGTCGCTGAACAACCAGTACTGGAACTGGCGCGCCGGCGAGCCGACCGCCTCGCTCACCGTGCAGATCTTCAACTACGCCGTGGCGCCGTACAAGGACTGGCACGACAAGGCCTGGAGCGCGGCGCTGGTGCTGCTCTTGCTGATCGGGACGCTCTCCCTGGCCGGGCGCCTCCTCTCGCGCAACCGGTTTCGATGACGGCCAAGATCGAGGTGCAGGGGCTCAACGCCTGGTTCAGGAACACCCAGGCGCTGCGGAACGTCTCGCTCACGGTCCCGCAGAACACGGTCCTCGCCATCATCGGGCCGAGCGGATGCGGCAAGAGCACCTTCGTCCGCTGCATCAACCGCATGCACGAGCTGGTCCCCGGCGCACGGCAGTCGGGGAGGGTCCTGGTGGACGGGCAGGACCTGCACGCGCGGCGCGTCGATCCGGTGGACCTCCGGCGGCGCGTCGGGATGGTGTTCCAGCGTCCGAACCCGTTTCCCACCATGTCGATCTTCGACAACGTGGTCTCGGGGCTGAAGCTCAACGGAATCCGGGACGATCACGCGGCGCTGGTGGAGAACAGCCTGCGCCAGGCAGCGCTCTGGGAAGAGGTGAAGGACCGCCTCCACCAGAGCGCGCTTTCGCTCTCCGGCGGACAGCAGCAGCGCCTCTGCATCGCCCGGGCGCTGGCGATCGAGCCCGAGGTCCTGCTGATGGACGAGCCCGCCAGCGCGCTCGATCCCATCGCCACCGCGAAGATCGAGGAGCTGATCCACGAGCTGCGCGAGACGCTGACCCTGGTGATCGTCACCCACAACATGCAGCAGGCCGCGCGCGTCTCCGATTCGACCGCGTTCTTCTACCTCGGCGAGCTGATCGAGCAGGGTCCGACCGAGCAGATCTTCACCAACCCGCGCGAGCCGCGCACCGAGGATTACGTGACCGGGAAGTTCGGATGATGAAAGCGCACACCGACAAGACCTACGACGCGGAGCTCCAGGACCTGCGCAACAAGCTCCTCACCCTCGGCGGCAAGGTCGAGACGGAGATCGCCACCAGCATGCGCGCGCTGGCGGAGCGCGACTCCACTCTGGCGGAGCAGGTGATCGCCCAGGACAAAGAGGTGAACCGGCTGGAGGTCGACATCGACGACGCCTGCCGGCGCCTTCTCGTCCTCCGGCAGCCTGCGGCCAGCGACCTGCGGTTCATCACCACCGCCCTGAAGATCGTCGTCGACCTGGAGCGGATCGGCGACCTGGCCGTGAACGTCGCCCAGCGCGCCATCGACCTCAACCAGAGCCCGCCGCTCAGGCCCGTGCACGACCTCACCACCCTGGCGGAGCTCTGCCAGAAGCAGGTCCGGGCGGCGCT
>DASREU010000455.1:0-4827 GCA_035651935.1 Myxococcales bacterium
AAGGGCGCCGCCGCGAACAACGACGGCAAGAGCGACGGCCCGATGACGCCGCGCGAGGGCGGCCAGCTCGAGGCGCTGCGGATGGCGTACCGCGACGCCGGCGTGTCGCCGCGCAGCGTCGGATACATCGAGGCGCACGGCACCGCCACCACCGTGGGCGACGTGGTGGAGGTCGGCGCCCTGCGCAAGCTGTTCGACGAGGCGGGCTGGACGTCCCGCGACGGCGCGCGCACCGCCCTGGGAAGCGTCAAGGCGAACATCGGCCACACCATGTCGGCGTCGGGGATCGCCGGCCTGATCAAGGCGACGCTCGCGCTGCATCACAAGAAGCTCCCTCCGCAGCCCGGCGTCGACGAGGAGAACCCGAAGCTCGAGCTGGGAGCCGGCCCCTTCTTCCTGCCGAAGGGCGAGACACCGTGGCAGAGCGACGGCCAGCCGCGCCGCGCCGGCGTGAGCTCCTTCGGCTTTGGCGGCACCAACGCGCATCTCGTCCTCGAGGAGGCTCCGGACTCCGTTCCGGTGCGCCGCAAGCTGCCCCAGCCGCGCCGGGCCCGCGCGGAGCTCTTCCTGCTCGGCGGCGCGCGCGCGTCGCTGGTCGCGAAGGGGGCGCGGCAGCTCGCGGCGGCGCTGCCCTTGCTGCAGCGCGAAGGGCGCACGCTGGCGGACATCGCCTTCACGCTCTCGCAGCGCCACCACGCGGATGCGCGGCTCGCGGTCGTCGCCGACTCGTTCGATGCGCTCGGGACGAGGCTCCAGGCGGCGGCGGAGGCGCTGGAAAAGCGCGGCGACGACGCTCCCGACCCGATGGCGCCGCCTCGTCCGTCTACGCCGGCCCAGCTTCTTCCCGGCGCGGTGTTCGCGCAGGGTCCGCTCGAGCACGGCAAGATCGCCCTGCTCTTCGCCGGCCAGGGCGCGCAGAAGGTCGGACTGCTGCGCGAGGCTTACGAGCAACTCCCCGCGTTCCGCGACGCGTTCGACCACCTCGACGAAGCGATCGCCGATCTGCACCCGCGCATCGGCGGTTCGCTCCAGAGCTTCCTCTACGCGGAGCCGTCGGCAGAAGCAGAGCGTCGCCTCACGGCCACCGAGGTCTGCCAGCCGGCGATGCTGGCGCTGGGGCTCGCGCTGCAGGCGCTGCTGGAAAAGATCGGCGTCAAAGGCGACATCGCGCTCGGGCACAGCCTCGGCGAATTCGCGGCTGCCGCCTCGGCAGGGATCCTTCGCCGGGAGGACGCCGTCCGCCTGGTCGCGAGGCGTGGGCTCGCGATGGCGGATCTGCGCCTCGACGACTCCGGCGCGATGGCCAGTGCAGCGGCGCCGCCGGAACTGGTTGCCGAGGCGATCCGCGGCATCGAGGGCGTGGGGATCGCGAACCTCAACCACCCGAAGCAGACGGTGATCTCGGGAACGTCCGCCGCGGTCCGCCTCGCCGCCGAGAAGCTCTCGGCGCGCGGTGTCGAGACGACTGCGCTCGACGTCTCGCACGCGTTCCATTCTCCGCTGATGGCCGGTATCGAAGGCCCGATGCGCGAGCTGGTGGCCGCCGTCGAGGTGAGCCCGCCGGCGATGACCGTGATCAGCGGCATCACCGGCAAGCCTTACGCCGGCGACGAGCGCGAGATCTGGGTCCGTCACGCCACCGCACCGGTAGACTTCGTCGCCGCCCTCCGATGCGCCTCCGCCCTGGGCGCCCGGATCTGGCTGCAGGTCGGCGCCGGCGGCGTGCTCACGGCCTTCGCGCGGGCCACGCTTCCGGACCTGGAGCGTCCGGTGAATGTCGCGCTCGCCAGCCGCGACGAGGACGGCCTCGCGCACCTGGCGTTCGCCCTCGGGCATCTCTGGTCGGGGGGACTCGATCTCGACCTCGAGGTGCTCTTCGAGGGCCGTACTGCAGCGCTCGTCACGCTTCCCCCCACGCCGCTCGAGACCTGGCCGTACTGGCCGGTCGAGCGCCCGCAACGCGCCGCCGCGCCGCTGCGGCTCCCCGCCGCAGCGCAGGAGATCACGCAGATGGATCCGTTGGTCGCTCTCTTCCGCGAGCAGGTGGCTCTCTTGCAGCAGCAGGCGAAAGTCCTGGAGCAGCAGGCGGCGGCGCTGGCCGGCAAGGGCGTCGCCCTGCCCCAGCTCCCCGCCCTCCCGCAGTTCCAGCCCGCCGCCGCGCCCGCGCCCGCCGTTCCCGCTCCGATCGCCGAGATCCAGGACGCGCCCCCAGCGACCGACGACCGCGTCGGCAGCGCCATCTACGCGTCGGTGGCGCGCATCAGCGCGTTCCCGCCGGAGGCGATCAAGCCCACCCAGACGCTCGCGGGCGACCTCGGATTCGACTCCCTGATGACCGTCGAGCTGGACGGCGACATCCACAAGGCGTTCCCGGGCGCCGGCGGGCTGCCGCGCAACCTGCTCTCTCCGCAGACGACGGTGCAGGACATCGTCGAGCACGTCGCGCGCGCGGTGGCCCAGCCGCACGCGCCGGCCGCGCCGGTCCTCTCGCCGATCCTGGGCGAGATGGCCAGCGAAGGGCGCGAGCTCCTCCCGTTCGCCCCTTCGTTCGCGGAGGCGCCGCTCGCGACGCCCGCCACCCTGGGCGAAGCCTTGCCCCGGCGCCTGCTGATCACGCGCGATGCGCTGGGCGTCGCCGACGCGCTCGCGAGCTTGCTGAACGACGCCGGACACGACGCGATCGTGGGCGAACCTTCGGATCCGCTCGCCGGCATAGGCGGCGTGATCCACCTCGCGCCCCTCGGCCGCGCCGAAGCCGAGCTGGCGCCAGACTTCGCCGCCGTCCTGGAGACGCACCGGATCGCCCGCGCACAGGCGGCTGCGGGCGACGGCGGGATGCTGGTGGTCGTCACCGCCGGATCCGACGACGTGGACGCCGCGCTCGCCGGCTACGTGAAGTCGCTCGCGCGCGAGCGCAATGCCGAGCTGGTGAAGTGCGTCGAGCTGCGCGCCGACGAAGGCGCTCCGGCGCTGGCGCACGCGCTCTTCGCCGAGCTGCGCTCCGGGAACGCGTCCGCGCATGTGCGCTGGGCCGCGGGCACGCGGTACGAGCCGGAGCTCCAGGCGGTGCCGGCGGGCGAGCCCGTGGAGATCGGCGCCGGCGACGTGGTGCTGGTCACCGGCGGAACGCGAGGCATCGGGCTGAAGCTCGCGCAGGCGCTGTCCGACAAGGGCGCCGCGGTGGCGCTGGTCGGGCGCACCGCGCCGGCGGCCCTTCCGCCGCGATCCGTGTTCGTCAAATGGGACGTCACCCGTCCGGCAGGCGCCGCCCTCGACGAGGCGCGCGCGAAGCTCGGGAAGTTCACCGCCATCGTCCATGCGGCCGGCATCGCCGAGGACGGCGCCGCCGCGGACGCCAGCGAGGAATCGGTCGCGCGCGTCCTCGCCACCAAGGTCGCCGGATTCTGGGGCGCCGCGTTGGCCACGCTGCAGGACCCCGTCCGCGCGGTGATCGCGATCTCGAGCTGGGCAGGCCGCTTCGGCAACGCCGGACAGACCTCGTACGCCGCCGCGAACGCGGCGCTCTCGCACGCCGTGGCGGGGCTCTCCCGCAAGCGCCCGGGAGTCCGCGCCGTCTCGCTCGAGTTCCCCCCTTGGGAAGGCACCGCGATGGTGGCGAAGATCCCGCCGCTCGCGCGCGCAGCCCTCGCCGACCAGGGCGTCCCGTTCATCGACGACGCCGCGGGGCTCGCCGCCTTCTCGGCCGCCCTGCGCGGCGGCTGGACCGGCACGATCCTGCTCGCACATCAGCGTCCGGATCGCGGCGTCGCCCACAAGCTGCGCCTTCACCTCTCGCGCGCGGAGCACGTCTACCTCGACGACCACCAGCTCGCCGGCCAGCCGGTGCTGCCCCTCGCTGCCGCCCTCGACATCGCGGCGTTCGGCGCGGTGGAGGCGAGCGGTGCACCTGCCTCTCCCCTCCTGGTGCGCGACTTCCGGCTCCTCCAGCCGGTCCGCATCGCCGAGGCGGCGCAAGTCACGGTTTCGGTGAGCGGCAAAGGAGAGCTGGCGGTCTCGCTCTCCGCCACTCCTGCCGGCGCTCGGCGCGCCTTCTCGAGCGCTCCCGCCTATACCGCCTTCGTCACCCCGCTTGCGGACGTCGGACCGACCCTGGGCTCCGCCGTCCCCGCTCCTGCGCCCGCCGCGAAGCCCGATCTGCCGATGACGCTGGAGGAGTTCTACACCGGGTTCACCTTCCACGGCCCGCGCATGCGCGCGATCGAGTCCATCGAGCAGATCTCTCCGCAAGGCATCGTCGGATGGGTGCGCACCGGCAAGCCCGCGGACTGGATTCGCAACCCGCGGCGATCGGCGTGGACCGTCGATCCGCTCGCGCTCGACGGCGCCTTCCAGCTCGCCGCCTACTGGGCCTGGTCCCACCTGCAGCGCGCCGGTTTCCCCATCGGCATCGAGGAGTACGTCCAGCTCGCGCCCCTCGGCGACGGACCGGTGCGCGCCACCCTCGCTCTGGAGCAGAGCGCCGGCGACCTGGTCCGCGGAACCATCGTCCTCCAGTCGCGCGAGGGCCGCGTCGTCGCCGTCGCGCGCGGCGTGCAGGGCGAGTTCAAGCACCGCGATCCGCGCTTCCTCATCGGCCGCGCCTCTCCGGTGAAGGCGGTGGCGCCCGAGCCGAAGGTCGCCGCCGTCGACGAGGCGACGTACCGGATCGATCAATTTCCGGAAGTGCAGGAGCTGGAGCAACGCCTCGGCCTCGCCGCCGCGTTCGGCCTGAAGAACCCCTACTTCAACGTTCACGAAGGGGTGACCAACGACACCTCGGTGATCGGCGGCCGGACGGTGATCAACTGGTCGAGCTACAACTATCTC
>DASREU010000456.1:0-4576 GCA_035651935.1 Myxococcales bacterium
CCGTCGAGACGGTGATCGTCGACGAGATCCATTCGCTCGTCCCAACCAAGCGGGGCGCCCATCTCTTCCTCTCCCTCGAGAGGCTGCAGCAGGCCACGGGCCGCGAGCTGCAGCGCATCGGGCTCTCGGCGACGCAGCGGCCCCTCGACGAAGTCGCGCGCCTTCTCGGGGGAGGCGAGCCCGGGAACAAGAAGTGGCGTCCGCGGCCGGTGACCATCGTCGACGCCGGCTCGAAGAAGCAGCTGGAGGTGCGGGTGGAGGTCCCCGTCGACGACCTCTCGAAGCTCGGCGAGCTGGAGGAGATCCCCTCCGGGCCTGCCTCCGCGGGGCCGCAGAGGCGCAGCATCTGGCCCTCGATCTACCCCCGGCTGTTGGAGCTCGTCCGCGCGCACCGCTCCACGATGATCTTCGTCAACTCGCGCCGGCTCGCCGAGCGCCTCGCCGGGGCGCTCAACGAGCTCGCAGGGAGCGAAGTGGCGCTGGCGCACCACGGCTCGGTCGCGCGCGACAAGCGGCAGGAGATGGAAGACCGGCTCAAGCGCGGCGCGCTGCCGGCGATCGTCGCCACCTCCTCGCTGGAGCTGGGCATCGACATGGGAGCCGTCGATCTGGTGGTGCAGATCGAGGCGCCGCCCTCGATCGCGTCGGGCCTGCAGCGGATCGGGCGCGCCTCGCACCAGGTCGGGGGGGTCCCCGAAGGAGTCATCTTCCCCAAGCACCGCGGGGACCTGCTCTGCAGCGCCGCGGCGGTGGCGGGGATGGCGCTCGGCCAGGTCGAGGAGACGTTCTACCCGCGCAATCCGCTCGACGTGCTCGCCCAACAGGTGGTCGCGCACACCAGCGACGGCGTGCACAAGGCCGACGAGGTGTACGCGCTGGTCCGGCGGGCGGCGCCGTTCGCGGATCTGCCGCGCAGCTCGTTCGATGGCGTGCTCGACATGCTCTCCGGGCGCTATCCGTCCGACGAGTTCGCCGACCTTCGCCCGCGGCTCACCTGGGATCGGATCGCCGGCACGCTCCGCGCGCGCGAGGGAGCTGCGCGGGTGGCGGTCGCGAACGCCGGGACGATCCCCGACCGCGGGCTGTACGGCGTGTTCCTCGCCACCGGCGAGCCCCGAGGCTCTGCCTTGGGGCCGGCGGAGGCCGGAGGCCGGAGCATCGGAGGCGGGAAGCAGAGGCGCGTCGGCGAGCTGGACGAGGAGATGGTGTTCGAATCGCGCGAGGGCGATGTCTTCGTCCTCGGCGCCTCCAGCTGGCGCATCGAGGAGATCACCCAGGACAAGGTGATGGTCAGCCCTGCGCCGGGGCAGCCGGGGAAGATGCCGTTCTGGCACGGCGATCGGCCCGGGCGGCCGCTGGAATTCGGGATGCACGTCGGCCGCCTCTCGCGCGAGCTTGCCCGGGCGCCGAAGGCGAAGGCGATCAAGAGGCTGCGGGACGACGGCCTCGACGAGCGCGCCGCGGCCAACCTCCTCCAGTACCTGCACGACCAGGCCGACGCGACCGGCGAGGTGCCCAGCGACGAGACGGTGATCGTCGAGCGGTACCTCGACGAGGTGGGCGACTGGCGGGTGTGCGTGCTGACGCCGTTCGGCGCGCGGATCCACGCGCCCTGGACCACGGCGGTGGTCCGGCGGCTGGAGGAGGATCGCGGCCTGGAAGTGGAGCCGATGTGGACGGACGACGGGATGGTGTTCCGGGTCCCGGAGTCGGACGCCGCGCCGGAGCCGGAGCTGTTCTTCCCCCGGGCCGACGAGGTGGAGGATCTGGTGGTCCAGGCGCTCGGCACCACCTCGCTGTTCGCCGCCCGGTTTCGCGAGAACGCGGCGCGCGCCCTGCTCCTGCCGCGCCGCCACCCCGGACGCCGCAGCCCGCTCTGGTCGCAGCGCAAGCGCGCGCGGGACCTGCTCCAGGTCGCGTCCCGGTACGGGAGCTTTCCCTTGCTCCTCGAGACCTACCGCGAGTGCCTGCGCGACGTCTTCGATCTGCCCGGGCTGCAGGAAACGCTGCGGCGGGTGCAGGACCGGCGGCTGCGGGTGGTGTCGGTCGACTCGCGGACGCCATCGCCGTTCGCCGCCTCGCTGCTCTTCAGCTACGTGGCGAACTTCATCTACGACGGCGACGCGCCGCTCGCGGAGCGGCGGGCGCAGGCGCTCTCCGTCGACCAGGCGCAGCTCCGCGAGCTGCTCGGCGAAGCCGAGATGCGCGAGCTGCTCGACGCGGGCTCCATCGAGGAACACGAGCACGCGGCCCAGCGCCTGGGCAGGCCTGCGCACGGCATCGACGGCCTGCACGACCTGCTGCTCGGCCTCGGCGATCTCTCCGAGGCGGAGATCGCCCGCCGTTTCGAAGGCGAGCCGCCGTTGCCGAAGCTGCTGGAGGAGCGGCGCGCGTTCCCCGCGAACCTCGGCGGCGAAACGCGGTGGGTGGCGGCGGAGGATGCCGCGCGGGTGCGGGACGCGCTCGGGGTGCCGCCGCCGCCGGGCCTGCCGCGCGAATTGCTCGAGCCCGTGAAGGACCCGCTCGGCGATCTGGTCTCCCGCTGGGCGAGGACGCACGGCCCTTTTCACGCCGAGGATCTCGCCGCGCGCTGGGGAATCGGGGTCGCGGTCGTCCGCGCGGCGCTGGAGCGGCTGGCGTCGCAGGACCGCGTCCTGGAAGGGGAGTTCCTGCCGGGCGGCCGCGGGCGCGAGTGGGTGGATGCCGAGGTGCTCAAGGCGCTGAAGCGGCGCGCGCTGGCGAAGCTGCGCAAGCAGGTGGAGCCCGTCGAGCCCGCCGCGCTGGCGCGCTTTCTTGCCGACTGGCAAGGAGTCGCGCGCCCGCGGCGCGGCCTGGATGCGCTGCTCTCGACCGTCGAGCAGCTGCAGGGGGCGCCGCTCGTGGCGAGCGCCCTGGAGCGCGAAGTGCTCGCGGCGCGCATGCAGCCGCTGCTCCCGGGCGACCTCGACGTCCTCTTCTCCGCCGGAGAGCTGATCTGGCGCGGCGTCGAGCCGGTCGGAAGCCGCGACGGCCGGATCGCGCTGTACCTGACCGACCATTACCGCCTGCTCGCGGCTCCGCCAAAGAAGGTAGAAGGAGAGCTGCCCGACAAGCTCCGGCGCGAGCTGCGCAAGCGCGGCGCTTCGTTCTTCGCCGATCTCCAGGCGGCGACCGCCGCGTTTCCCGCCGACCTCCTCAAGGCGCTCTGGGATCTGGTGTGGGCGGGGGAAGTGACGAACGACACCTTGGCGCCGCTCCGCTCGTATCTGCGGGGAGCGCCGAAGGACGACCGGCGGATTCCGCATCTCGGCCGTCCCTTTCGCTCCCGCCGCATCGGCCCGCCCGGGAGCGAGGGCCGCTGGTCGCTGTTGCCGGAGCCCTTTGGAACCCCCACCGAGCGCGCCGCCGCGCTGGCGCAGACGCTGCTCGCGCGCCACGGAGTGGTCACCCGCGAGGCGGTCCACGCGGAGGAGATCGCCGGCGGGTTCGCGGCCGTCTATCCGGTGCTGAAAGCGATGGAGGACGCGGGACGCGCGCGCCGCGGCTATTTCGTCGAGGGGCTCGGGGGCGCGCAGTTCGCCGTGCCCGGCGCGGAGGAGCGGCTGCGCAGCTTCCGCGAGGGAGGCGGCGGGGCAACCGAGCCGCTCACGCTCGTGCTCGCCGCGACCGATCCCGCGAATCCGTACGGCGCCACCCTCCCCTGGCCGCGCGCCGACGGAGAGGGACGGGCGCAGCGCGCGGCGGGCGCGCAGGTGGTCCTCCATGACGGCGCGCTCGTCGGGTGGCTCGGGCGCGGCGAGCACAACCTGCACACCTTCCTTCCCGCCGAGGAGCCGGCGGCGTCGCACGCCGCGCGCGCGCTCGCTCACGCGCTCGCGGCGCAGGTCGACGAAGGGCGGCGCAAAGCGCTCCTGATCGCGCGCGTCGACGGCGAGGACGTGAACGCGAGCCCGCTCTCGCCCGCCTTGAAGGAAGCGGGGTTCACCGCCGGGATCAAGGGGTACCTGAAGCGCGCGCCGCTCGGCCGCGACCTGCCCGCCGCGGAGCCCGCCTCCGCGCTGGACGAGGACGATGCCTGAGGGCGACACCATCTTCCGCGCGGCGACGGCGCTGCGCAAGGCGCTGGCCGGCGCCCGGGTGACGGAGTTCCGCAGCGAGAAGCTCGGCCGGGGCCCGGTGGGCGAACGGATCGAGTCGGTCGAGGCCCGGGGAAAGAACCTGCTGATCCGGTTCGAGAAGGGCCGCAGCCTGCGGACGCACATGATGCTGCACGGGTCGTGGCACATCTACCGCGAGGGCGAGCGCTGGCAGCGTCCGCGGTTCCAGGCCCGGGTCGAGCTGCACACCGACAACGGATTCGTCGCGGTCTGCTTCGCGGCGCCCGTCGTGGAGTGGCTACGAGCCCCCGGCCTCGATCTCGGACCGGACGCGACGGGTGACGCCTTCGATGCCGCGGAGGCGGTGCGAAGGCTGCAGTGGCTGCCCGACGCCGCCGTCGAACAGGCGTTGCTCACGCAGCCCGCGATCGCGGGCGTGGGGAACGTGATCAAGTGCGAGGCGCTGTTCATCTCGCGGCTCGACCCCTTCGCGAAGGTGG
>DASREU010000457.1:0-4202 GCA_035651935.1 Myxococcales bacterium
CATCCGGGATTGCCGCGGGTGGAGGCGAACTCGAAGACGAAGATCGGCTTCGTCGCCGTCGCCGCCCGCAACTGCGGCAGGATGCCCTCGATCAGGGACCGGAAGGTGGGGCAACGCTGGTCGTTCGATCGCTCCGAGCCGTAGGCGGAGATCCCCACCCAGTCGACGACGTCGTCGCCGGGATACCAGACGCGCGGCACGTTCCGGGGGTCGTCGCCGGGAAAGCTCTGGCTGTTGTAGTGGAGCGCCCAGGTGATGTTCGCCGCGCCTTCCGCCCGCATCAGGTCGACGATGTGGTGGTAGGCCTGCCGGAACTTCGGGGGCCCGAGGTCGAGGCCGCCGTTGTAGGGAGCGCTCCACGGGTTCCAGTCCCCGTTGATCTCGGTGCCGTACTCGACGATCAGCGGCGTCGCGAACTGCTTCGCGGCGTCCGCCCAGGAGCGCAGATCGGAATCGAACGCGCCGGCGATGATGCGATCGAGCGTGAAGACGGGGTCGGTGACCAGCGGCACCTTCTGGCTGCGCATCATCAGGCGGATGAAGGGGACGGAGCCGCGATCGCGGATGGACCGCGCCATCTCCAGCGGGAATGCGCGCGAGAACAGCCATTCGTCGTCGAAGTACACCCACGCGACCTTCCGCCCTACGGTCCCCTCGTACGCATCGAGAGCGTCCAGCGAGATGTCCGTCGCCGGATCGTGCTGGGTGCCGGCGGGAAAGACGCCGTGGTACATCGAGCCCGCGGCGGGAACCGCGATCGCCTGCAACGAACCGCCGTCGACGCCTCCGTCCGCGCTCGCCGATGGAGCGCCCGGCGGCGACCCGCCGCATGCACACACGGCGAGCGCCAGCACGCTTCGGTGAAGGAACGTCCGTCTCACCCCTCTCAGCGATGTGCACCATGCGAGCGGAAATCAACCACGCCGGGCGCTCTCAGGGCCGTTCCGCGAGCACCCGAGCGGCTGCGTCGGACAGGAGATCGCGGTGCATCAGTAGCGCCTCGCCCGGCGCCGAGGCGAGGGCGGACAGCGACGGGACCCGCCCTCCGGAATGGCCGGTGGGAAACCTGTATTGTGTCCCCGGTTCCTCACGGAGGCCCCCGTGGTTCGAATCTCTCGTCGATCCGTCCTCGCCCTTGCCGGTGCCCTCGCGCTTCGCGCGCGCGGCGCCGGTACACCTTCCGTGCCCGAGATGTTCGATCACATGCTGCTCGGCTGCGGCGATCTGGACAAGGGCATCCAGCTCGTCGAGCAGCACCTCGGCGTCCGGGCCGCGCTCGGCGGCGTCCATCCCGGGAGGGGCTCGCGCAACGCCTTGCTCTCGCTCGGAGAGCGCCGGTACCTGGAGATCATCGCGCCCGATCCGCAGCAGCCGCGGAGCTCGGACACGCGCCAGCTCTATCGCATCGAGTCCCCGAGGTTGATCGGCTGGGCGGCACATGTCGACGACATCGACGCCGTTGCCCGGCGGCTCACCGCCGCCGGGGTGGCGTACGAGCCAGTGCGCGCGGGCGCGCGGCAACGCCCCTCCGGGCAGACGCTCCGCTGGAAGGCGCTTTCCCTGCGCGACGACGAAGGCGGCCTGCTGCCGTTCTTCATCGAATGGAGCAAGGACGCCGTGCATCCCTCGGTGGACGCACCCGGAGGGTGCCGGATCGATCGGTTCGAGCTCGCGACGCCTCGGACGGAGGACCTGCGCGCGCTGGCCACGAAGGTGGGGCTCGACGTCGCGATCGCGAGCGCGCCACAGGCGACCCTGCGCGCCGCGGTGACCGGTCCGAAGGGAAAGCTGACCCTTCCGGCCTGAGCGGCCCACCTCCGGCATCGGCCTCGACGTCAGCGCGAGCATGATGCGCCTGGCTTGACCCTGGTGCGTCCGGCTCTACTTCCGCCGCAGCGACTTGCCTTCGACGACCAGGTCCACCGCGTGGACGGAGCCGTCCTCGCCGAGCGTGGCGACCAGGTACGTCTGCGGTCCCGCGCGGACGGATGACACGTCCCGCGCCCGGCGCTCGTCGACATAGAACCGATCGGCCGCGAACCGGACGAATCGCCCCGAGACCTCCCCTGTCAGCACGTGCGGGCACGCCTCGCCCGGCATGCGCACGCGCGCGGGATGAACGAACCCGTCCGCCATCTCTGCGCAGAAGCTGACGGGGCCGCGGGGAACCTGACCCTCGGGCGGCAGCAGCGCCGCGGCCTCGCGCTCCGCGACCAGCCGGAAACGGACGTACTGGCCCGAGAGCAGATCGCGCGGATCGAATCCCTCGACGGGAAGCCTGACGGTGTCGCGGCGGAGGCCGGCCTCGAGCGACGAGATCCAGCCGCCGAAGACCAGCAGGTCGGCGACGATCAAGCCGGCGATCACCTTGCGGCGCACGGTCACGATCGCGGCTCCGGGACGGGCAGGACGCGGTGCAGGCGCCACCACGCCCAGGCTACGCCGCAAAAGACCGCGCCCGTCAGCAGCAGGCCGAAGCCGGTCAATGCCAGCGTCTTCAGCACCTCGAGAAAGAGGACGACGATGCGGGCGGCGATGGCGAGGGTGAACAGGTTCGTCAGGCGCCGGCTCCCGGCTCTGGCGGCGCCCACCGCGAACGCGCCGCCGGCGGCGCAGAAGAAACTGAACCCGAGAAATCGCGTCGTCGCGTCGAGCGCGTGCCATGCCCCGGGGGACCTCCCGCCGACCACTGCGGCGCCGACGATGAGCGCGGCCAGGGCGGCGGCGCCCAGCGCGGTCGCGCTGTTCCGCAGCCAGAGGAGCCGCAGCAGGCATGCGGCAGTGACGACGCCCGCGACGATCATCATCGGCGGGTGCGTCCGTTCGGCCAAGGAGACGCTCCAGGCGACGGCGGCGACGAGGGCGGCCGCGAGCAGCAGGCCCGTTCCCCATCTCCGCAGCGCCCGGACGGCAGGCGGATGGATGTCGTGAACGGCGTCGGCGAGAAGCAACAGCACGCCGCCGATCGACGCGGCGAGCAGGATCCAGCCGAGACCCTCGAGCCACGGGGGCCTGTGACGCTCCTCGCCGAGGAAGAGCGCCAGCGAAGAGAGGGCGTAGCCGATGGCGATGTCGGCGAGGATCGAGTGGCGGGCGATCAACGCCGCCGGGACGGCCATCGCAGCCGCGACCGCCAGCGCCCGCCAGGGCGCGCCGGCGAGATGGTAGACCTGCCCCACCAGACCGATCATCGCGAGCACGAGGCCGGCATGGACGGCGAGGAACAGGTCGCTCGCCAGCGTCTTTCCTTCCCGCGAGAAATGACTTGCCGCCGCGAGCGAGGCGACCAGCATTGCCAGCGCCGCGGCGAGCTTCACGGCGGGCGGGATCTCGTCCCAGTTCGCGGCGATCAGCGAAATGATTCCGGTGACGACGCCCAGCGCACCCACGGCGCCGAGCGCGAGCACGACCCAGTTTGCCCTCCGGCCCCGCTCGGCCTCGAACGCGAGGATCCCTTGCGCCTGCTCGGCGGTGATGAGATTCGCCTCGCGCCACTCGGCGAGCTTCCGTCCGAGCTTCATCAGGGCAGGCTACCATCGCGAGCGCGGTTCGCCCGTTCTTGCCGGGTACGTGGGACGGGCAGCACCTCTGACATGCGACCCCTCGTCGGGAGGGCGCGGTGGCGCCGGTTGCGGCGGGCGGACCACTTGAGAAGATTTCACGGTTCCTCATCCGGAATTCGCGCGCCGCTCGCCGCTAGCTGAGGAAGACGTCCATGTCGAGCGCGACGCCGCGGCGCTGCAGGTCGTCGTAGAACTTCGGGACGAATCCCGTGGGCGCGAACTGGCCGACCACGCCGCCCTGCTCGTCGAAGCCTTCCTGGCGGAAGGAGAAGATGTCCTGCATGGTGATCACCTCGCCTTCCATGCCGGAGACTTCGCTGATGGCGGTGATCTTGCGGGAGCCGTCGGCGAACCGGACCTGCTGGACGACGAGATGCACCGCGCTGGCGATCTGCTCGCGGATCGCGCGCACGGGGAGCTCCATGCCGCTCATCAGCACCATCGTCTCCAGGCGGGCGAGCGCGTCGCGGGTGGAGTTGGCGTGCAGGGTGGTGAGCGAGCCGTCGTGCCCGGTGTTCATCGCCTGGAGCATGTCGAGAGCCTCGCCGCCCCGGCATTCGCCGACTACGATGCGGTCCGGTCGCATGCGGAGCGCGTTCCGGACCAGCTCGCGGATGGCGATCTGGCCCTTGCCCTCGA
>DASREU010000458.1:0-2456 GCA_035651935.1 Myxococcales bacterium
GGAACCGCCGGGGAAGGAGTGCACGTCGACGTGGCGGAAGCGCCATTCCCCTGGACCCTGCGCGGGCACCGGCCGGGCGATCGCTTCCGCCCCGGCGGCGGGCGGATGAAGAAGGTCGCCGATCTCTGGATCGACGCCCACATCCCCCGCGAGGACCGCACCCGGCTGGCGCTGCTCGCCGACGCGCGGGGGCAGGTGTTCTGGGTGGAAGGGATCCGCCCGTCCGCCGCCTGCCGCAAAGGCTCCGTCTCCTTCCGCCTCGGGCCGGAAATGAAGCCTCAAGACGGACCGTTACCGTCCAGGCGGCGGCCCGAATCCTGTTCTGCTACGATGGATGCCAGGCCAGACGAGGAGCCAAGGTGAGACAGTCGTACAAGACGTTCTTTCTCTGGGCAGTGCTGATCCTGCTCTTCTTCTCGTTCTATTCGATCTTCTCTCGCCAGCGCTCGCCCGAGCCGAAAGAGATCGACGCCAGCGAGTTCTACGCGGCGGTCGAGCAAGGGAACGTCTCCACGACCACCGTGAAGGGGAACGTCCTCCAGGGCCAGCTGAAGAACCGGCAGGAGTTCCGCACCGTCTCGCCGCTCGACGCGCAGCTGCTGGAGAAGATGCGCCAGAAGGGCGTGGCGCTGAAGTTCGAGAAGGAAGACTCGCAGTCGCTCTGGGCGCAGTTCCTCGTCTCCTGGATGCCGCTCGGCGTCCTCTGCATCCTCTTCGTCTTCCTCATGCGCCAGCTGCAGGCGGGCGGCGGCAAGGCGATGAGCTTCGGCAAGAGCAAGGCGAAGCTGCTCTCGGAGAACCACAACAAGGTCACCTTCCAGGACGTCGCCGGCATCGACGAGGCCAAGGAAGAGCTGGAAGAGATCATCGCCTTCCTCAAGGACCCGAAGAAGTTCACCAAGCTCGGCGGGCGGATCCCGAAGGGCGTGCTCCTGATGGGCTCGCCGGGAACCGGCAAGACCCTCCTCGCGCGCGCCATCGCCGGCGAGGCCGGCGTTCCCTTCTTCTCCATCTCCGGATCCGACTTCGTGGAGATGTTCGTCGGCGTCGGCGCCAGCCGCGTGCGCGACCTCTTCGAGCAAGGCAAGAAGCACGCGCCCTGCATCATCTTCATCGACGAGATCGACGCCGTTGGCCGCCACCGTGGCGCCGGCCTGGGCGGCGGCCACGACGAGCGCGAGCAGACGCTGAACCAGCTCCTCGTCGAGATGGACGGCTTCGAGTCGAACGAAGGCGTGATCCTGATCGCCGCCACCAACCGCCCCGACGTGCTCGATCCCGCGCTGCTGCGTCCCGGCCGCTTCGACCGCCGCATCGTCGTCCCGCGCCCCGACGTGAAGGGCCGCGAGGGCATCCTCAAGGTGCACACCCGCAAGACGCCGCTCTCGCCCGAGGTGGACCTCGACGCGGTCGCGCGCGGCACGCCCGGCTTCTCCGGCGCCGACCTGGAAAACCTGGTGAACGAGGCGGCGCTGATCGCCGCGCGCAAGAACAAGGAGCGCCTGGACGCGGGCGACTTCGACTTCGCCAAGGACAAGGTGATGATGGGCGCCGAGCGGCGCTCGATGATCATCAGCGAGAAGGACAAGAAGATCACCGCCTGGCACGAGGCCGGTCACGCCCTGGTGGCGAAGCTCACCGACCACAACGACCCGGTGCACAAGGTCACCATCATCCCGCGCGGCCCGGCCCTGGGGCTCACCCAGATGCTCCCCAAGGAAGACCGGCTGAACTGGGACCGGCGCTCGGTCCTCGACCGCATCGCCATGGCCATGGGCGGGCGCATCGCAGAGGAGCTGACGTTCAACGAGATCACCTCCGGCGCGAAGAGCGACATCGAGCACGCCACCAAGTTCGCCCGCAGCATGGTCTGCGAGTGGGGGATGAGCGAGAAGCTCGGGCCGCTGGCCTTCGGCGAGGAGGAGGGCGAGGTGTTCCTCGGCCGCGAGTTCCAGCAGCGGCACCGCAACTTCTCCGAGGCGACGGCGATCGAGATCGACGCCGAGGTGCGCAAGATCGTCACCGAGCAGTTCTCGCGGGCCAAGGGGCTCCTGATCGAGAACAAGCCCGCGCTCGATCGGATCGCGATCGCGCTGCTCGAGTGGGAGACGCTGGACGGCGCCGACGTGGACGCGCTGATCCGCGGCGAGGTGCTGGTGAAGAGCAAGCCCCTGCCCCTGCCGCAGAAGCCGCCCGAAGTGCGCCGGCCCGAGGTGAAGGAGAAGTCGAAGATCCTCGACGCGCTCGGCGGCCTGACCGCTCCGGTGCCCAAGACCGAGGTCGGCAAGGCGTAGCGACTCGCGGTCGCGACGCGTGGGATCCAGAGGGAGACGCGAGTCGCCCCCTGGCAGAGGACTCGCAAACGCCGGGCGTCACGCCTCTGGAGGAGCGGGCCCGGCTTCGAAGCGCCTCAGAAGCCCAGAGGCTCCAGATCGGGCTCCACCCACTGCGCCCGC
>DASREU010000459.1:0-9573 GCA_035651935.1 Myxococcales bacterium
CGGGTGAGAAAGCTCATCGCCCGGTACTTCTGCGCCGAGCGCCAAGGCTCCGCGTCATTCGCTGTTTCCATCAGCACCAGCGAGCGCAGCAGCTCCGGCCTGCGGGCGGCGATGCGCATCCCCACGAAGCCGCCCATGGAGAGGCCGACGAAGTGGGCCGGCGCCGCCCCGAGCTGCTCGAGGAGCGCGACCGCGTCGCCCGTGAGCGTGTCCATGTCGTAGCCGGACGCGGTCACCTCGCTCTTTCCCTGCCCGCGATGGTCCCAGGCGATGCAGCGATAGCGGTCGCGGAACGCCGCCACCTGGAACCGCCACATCGAGGTGCTCCACAACAGTCCGTGCGAGAAGGCGATGGCGGGACCCTTGCCGCCCGTGTCCTCGACGTGCAGGTCCACCCCGCCGATCTTCACGACTCGCCGCGGAGGATGTAGCGCTGGATCTTCCCCGTCGCGGTCTTCGGCAGCTCCTGCACGAAGTGGATCTCCCGGGGAACCATGAACCCGGCGCAGCGCGAGCGCACGTGCTGGCGCAGCTCTTCCGCCAGCTCGGGCGATCCGGTGCGCCCTTCCGTGAGCACCACGTGCGCCTGCGGCCGGAGCAGCCCGCCGTCGGCGCGCGGAGTCACCGCCGCTTCCAGCACCGCGGAATGCGAGACCAGCGCCGCCTCGACGTCGGTCGGCGAGACCCACTCGCCACCCGCCTTGAACATGTCGTCGGATCGGCCCACGTAGTGGAACTCGCCGTCGGCGGTCTGGACGAACTTGTCGCCGGTGAAGAACCATTCGCCGCGCATCTTCGACCGGGTCTGCTCGCGCCGGTTGAAGTAGGAGGTCGCGGTGCTCGGTCCGCGCACGATCAGGTCGCCGGTCTTGCCGGGCGGCACGTCCGCGCCGGACTCGTCGATCACCCGCACCTGGTACCCGTCCACCGGGAGGCCGGTGGAATCGGGCTTCGCCTTTCCCCGCCGCGGCGAGACGTAGATGTGCAGCACTTCCGTCGATCCGATGCCGTCGAGGATCTCGGTGCCGTACTTCGTCTTCCAGCGGGTGAACAGCTCTCCCGGGAGCGGCTCGCCCGCGGAGACGCAGAGGCGCAGCGAAGGAAGGGCGGCAGGCGCATCCTTCTGCGCGAGCATCGCCGCGTACAGCGTCGGCACGCCGTAGAACACCGTCGGTTTCGCCTCCGCGATGGTGCGGTACATCAGATCCGGCGTCGGCCGCTCGGGAGCCAGCGCGGTGCTGCCGCCCACCCAGAAGGGAAAGGCGAGCCCGTTCCCCAGACCGTAGGCGTGGAAGAGCTTGCTGGCGGAGAAGCAGCGGTCCTTCGGCCCGAGATCGAGCACGCCGCGCGCATACAGCTCACAGCAATGCGGCCAGTCCTGGTGCGCGTGCACCGCCGCCTTCGGCCGGCCGGTGGAGCCGCTGGTCCAGAGCCAGAAGGCGGGCTCGTCGCGGCTCGTCGGCAAAGGCGGAACCTTCCGCGCGGGCGTCTCCTCCATCCAGCGCTCGAAACTGCGTTCGCCGCTCTCGCCCGCGACCAGCACCCGGCGGAGGGCGCCCTTCCCGGCCAGCGCCGGCTCCACCCGCTCGATGCAAGCGCGCGAGGTGATCAGGATCCGGGCCCGGCTCTCCTCGAGGAAGTAGGCGTAGTCGGCGGGGCGGAGCAGCGGATTGCAGGGCACGGCGACCGCGCCGATCTTCATCGCCGCGAGGTACCCCGCCGCCAGCTCCGGCGAGTCGGGCATGATGAAGAGCACGCGCTGCTCCGGCTCGATGGAGGACCGCAGCAGGGCCGCCGCGAAGCGGTCCGTGAGCGCGTCGACATCGCGGTACGTGAGGACCTTCCCGCCGAACCAGATCGCCGGAGCATCCGCGCGGCCCTCTCTCAGGTTCCGCTCGATCAGCTCGGCGCCGAAGTTGAACCGCTGCCCGATGTCCATGGGGGCCATCTTAGACCTGCCCGCGATCGCAAGTCAGCCTGCCAGGGTGACGCGCCGCCACGCCTCGAGAATTCCTTCCCGGGTCACCACCCCGATCGGCCTTCCGTCGGCGCCCAGCACCACCGCCTCGGAGACGCCGGCGTCGGACAACTGCTGCACGGCGGTGCCCAGATCGTCGTCGGGGAGCAGGGTCTTCGCCGGGTGCGCGAAGGCGCGCGCGGTGGCGGTGCGGTCCACCGCTGGATCGAGCAGCGCCCGCCGCGCGTCGCGGACCGAGAGGATGCCTGCGAGCACGCCGTCTTCCACCACGGGGAAGGCCGCGTGCTGCGTGGGCGCGACCAGCCGGACCAGCTCCTCGTAGGGGAGATCGACGGAGATGGGCGCCACCTCGTCGAGCGCCTGGGCGACGGAAAGGTCGCTGAGCGGCGAGTTGCCGCGCGACAGCTGCACGCCGCGGCGGCGGGCGCCGATGGTGTAGATGGACCCGCCCAGCATCGCCTGCACCACGGCGGCCGCGGTGCCGCAGGCGACGAGCAGCGGGATGACGATCTGGTAGCTGCCGGTCAGCTCGAACATCATCAGCACGCCGGTGAGCGGCGCCAGCGTCGCCCCCGCCACCACCGCGCCCATCCCCACCGCCGCGTACGCGCCCGCGGAGGAGACGATGCCGGGCAACGCCGCGTGGGCCACCTGGCCGAAGGCCCCGCCGAGCATCGCGCCGATGAAGACGGCGGGGAAGAAGCTGCCTCCCGGCGACCCCGAGCCGAGCGTGAACGAGGTCGCCACCAGCTTGCAGACGAGCGCGAGTCCCAGCGCGCCCAACGCCAGCCGTCCGGCGAGCGCCGCGTTCATGGTCTCGATTCCCGTGCCCATCACGCGCGGCGCGAGCAAGGCGACGAAGCCGACGGCGAGCCCGCCGAGCGCCGCCCGGATCTCCGGACGGACGCGGAGCTTCCCCAGCTGCTCCTCGGCGCCGTGGATGACGCGGACGTAGACGAGCCCGCAGAGCCCGGCCACCACCCCGAGCAGCAGGTACACGGCGATCTCGGAAGGATGCTTCAGGGACCAATGGACCGCGCGCAGCTCGGTCGCGCCGCCGAGCAGCCCGCGCGAGGTGGCGACCGCGGTGACGCAGGCGAGGACCACGGGGGCGAAGCGGCGGACGTCGAAGTCGGCGAGCACGATCTCGAGCGCGAAGAGGGAGCCCGCCAGCGGCGCCTGGAAGGAGGCCGCGATGCCGGCTCCGGCGCCCGCGGCCAGCAGGATCGAAGTCTCGCTCCGCGGGAAGGCGAGGAAGCGGGAGAGCGACGAGGCCACCGCTCCTCCCAGGTGCACCACGGGGCCTTCGCGGCCCGCGCTGCCTCCGGAGCCGATCACCAGCCCCGCGGCCAGCGATTTCCAGACCGCGACCCGCCCCTTGATCGGCAGGTTGCGTTTGTGCACCGCCTCGATCACCTCCACCACCCCGTGGCCGCCGCTCTCCGGGCTGAGGCGCACGATCAGCGCCGCGAGCAGCGCGCCCAGCGCCGGCGCGATCACCCATACCCAGCGGGGCGCCTGCAACAGCATGGCGTACAGCCCGCCCGAGGTCTCGTGGAAGGTGCCGTTGAACGTGCGCAGGAAGAGCAGCGGATAGTAGACGGCGAGCCCGAGCGCGGCCGCCAGCGCCACCGAGCGGATGCGGTGCACCTCGAAGATCGGCATCCGCCTGCGCCCGAGGGCCTCCAGCGCCACGGCGGCGATCAACAGCAGGCTGGCGAGGGCGACGAACTCGAGGTGCCAATGGGTCGCCGCGAGGCGGGTGCGGAACAGGCGCAGCCAGCGCTCGCGCCCGTCGCCAAAGAGCGAGAAGGCGACCTCGTCGCCGCGGAACATCACCAGCTGGACGGAGCCGATGGCGGTCGCGAAGAGGCCGGCGGCGATTCCCCCATAGAGGCCGATGACGGCGGCGACCCCCATCAACAGCCCGCGCTCGAAGGGAAAACGCGCCGCCTGCCGCCGGAAGGGACCGGTCGCGCGCTGCCACAGAGGCACGTGTGGCTCCGCCATCGGGACGTTTGTAGCAGAACCCCCTTTTGTCTCGATTTGTTTCTCCCCGGGCTTTGCTCTTGACGCTTCGCCTCGCGGGCAATTACTTGCCTACGCAAATGTTGCGCGAGCAAGAATACGTCGGGCTGCTGATCGCGGTCGCACAGCGCAGCGTGAAGCTCGCGGTGCAGGAGCGCGCGCGCCGCATGGGCCTGACGGCGCGACAGTTCTGGTTCCTCAATGCCGCGCGCGAGCTGCCCGGCGCGTCGCTGGGCGAGATCGCCCGGCGCCAGCGGATGGACGCCCCCACCGCCTCGCGCATCGCGGAAGGCCTGGCCCGCCGCGGCCTGGTGCGGACCTCGCCGGACGACCGCGACCGCCGCGCGCTGCGCGTCCTGCTCACGCCTGCGGGCACCAGGCTGGCGGAGAAGATCGCGCCGGTCGCCGCCTCCGTCCGCTCCGCCCTGGTCCGGGGGATGTCACGCCGGGAGCAGGACGCGCTCCGGGCCTCGCTGCGAACGGTGATCGCGAACCTCGGCCTGTTCGCGGCGGAGCCCACCGGCGACCGTGCGGAGAGGGGCACATGATCGCCGCCCTCCTCGCCCTGGTCGCCGCCGCGCGGGTGGTCACCCTCGACGACGCGCTGCAGACCGCGCGCGAGCGCCAGCCGCAGCTCCGCCAGGCGCGCGCCAACACCCAGGCCGCCGGGGCCAGGGCGCGCGAGTCGCTCGCGCCGCTCCTGCCGCAGCTGAACGCGACGGCCGGATACCAGCGCACGACCGCGCACGGGATCGAGCGCCCGGGCTTCGTGACCGTCACCGATCAGCCCGGGACCTTCAACTCCTTCTCCGACAGCATCAACCTCTCGCAGCTGATCTTCGACTTCGGCGCGGGGCCGAATCGCTGGAACGCCGCCAAGGCGCAGGCCGACGCGCAGGCCGCGACCGAACGGGCCACGGCGCTGCAGGTGGATTTCACCGTGCGCTCGGCCTACTTCGACGCCCGGGCGAACCGCGCGCTGCTCCAGGTCGCCCGCGACAACCTGGCGAACGTGCAGAAGCACCTCCTGCAGACCGAGGGTTTCGTGCAGGCGGGAACGCACGCGGAGATCGACCTGGTCCAGGCCCGCACCGATACCGCCAACGCGCGGGTGCAGGTGATCAACGCGGACAATACCTACCAGACCTCGAAGCTCAACCTGAACGCCGCCATGGGAGTCCAGGGCCCCACGGACTACGAGATCGCCGACACGACGCTCGGGAGCGTCCCAGGGGAGGACAGCGCCCTGGACGCTCTCCTCGACGAGGCGAACCGCGCGCGGCCCGAGGTGCAGTCGCTGGAGGACCAGATCCGCGCCGCCCAGCTCACGGTCCGCTCGATCGAGGGGCAGTATGGACCGTCGCTGGCCGCGACCGCCGGCTTGACGCAGGGAGGACCGGCCGTCGATCGCCTGGGGTGGAATGCGGCGGTCGGATTGTCGTTGAGCTGGAACATCTTCCAGGGCGGCCTGACGAGGGCCCAGGTGGGGGAAGCGGAGGCGAACGTGATGGCGGCGGTGGCCCAGCTCGACCTGCAGCGGCAGCAGGTCCGCTCCGATGTCGACGGCGCACGCCTCGCCATCCGCGCGGCCAAGGAGACGATCGGCGCCAGCCAGGAGGCGCTGTTCAACGCCAAGGAGAGGCTGCGGCTCGCCGAGCAGCGGTACGAGGTCGGCGTGGGCAGCGCGATCGAGCTGGGCGACGCGCAGCTCGCGCTCGCGCAGGCGGCGGCACAGGTAGTCCAGGCGGATGATCGGCTCGCCACGGCGCGCGCACAGCTGTTGCGCGCGCTCGGCCGGCAATAGGAGCGTCGATGCGCGGTCGCAGGGGCATCCTCGTCGTGCTCGCGGTGGTGGCCATCGCTGCGATCGGCTTCTTCCTCTATCGGCGCACTTCGCAGAAGAACCAGGCGAAGTCGCAGCGCGACCAGGCGCAGGCGGCCGCGCGGCCCGTCCCGGTGGCCGCCGCACCGGTGGTCCGGCGCGACGTCCCCATCTACCTCGACGGGCTGGGGAACGTCACCGCGTTCAAGACGGTGACGGTGCGCTCGCAGGTGGACGGCCGCCTCGACCGGGTGTTGTTCCGGGAGGGACAGCCGGTGAAGACGGGCGAGCTGCTGGCCCAGATCGACGCCCGGCCGTTCCGCAACCAGCTGGCGCAGGCAGAAGGAGCGCTGGCGCGCGACCGGGCCCAGCTCGAGGCGGCGAAGGTGAACCTGAACCGGTACCGGCAGCTCGCCGAGAAGAAGCTGATCCCGGTCCAGCAGGCCGACGACCAGGCGGCGCTGGTGGGACAGCTCGACGGCTCGGTGCAGGTGGACCGCGCGACCATCGACGTGGCGAAGCTGAACCTCGACTACGCCAGCATCCGATCGCCGATCGACGGGGTGACGGGCGTCCGCATCGTCGATCCCGGCAACCTGGTCCACGCCAGCGACGCCAACGGCCTGGTGGTGATCACCCAGCTCGATCCCATCGCCGTCCTTTTCAGCCTTCCCCAGGACGACCTGACCCGGGTGATGCAGGAGCTGCAGCGCGGGGCCATCCCGGTGGAAGCCTGGAGCCGGGACGGGACGCAGAAGCTCTCCACCGGGCAGCTCGCGCTGGTGGACAACCAGATCAACGCGGCCACCGCCACCCTGAGGTTGAAAGCCGTGTTCCCCAATCCCCAGCGCCTGCTCTGGCCGAACCAGTTCGTCAAGGCGCGCCTGCTGCTCACCACCCGCAAGGATGCGCTGGTCGTTCCCGCCACCGTCCCGCAGCGCGGCCCCGACGGGACCTTCGCCTACGTCATCCAGCAGGACTCGACGGTGCAGCCGCGCAACATCGACGTGGAGCACATGGAAGGGGACATCGCCATCGTCGGGAAGGGGCTCACCGAAGGCGAGCAGGTGGTGGTGGACGGTCAGAACCAGCTTCGCGCCGGCAGCAAGGTCGCGCCGCGCCAGGCCGGACAGCCGGGGCGCACGCCGCGTGAAGGAGAGGGGCCGCGCGCCGACGCTCCGCGGCCGGAGCGAGGGGCGCGCCAGTGAGCATCTCCGAGCCGTTCATCCGCAGGCCGGTGGCCACCGCGCTGCTCACGGTGGGCCTCCTGCTGGCGGGCCTGATCGGCTATCGCGAGCTGCCGGTCAGCGCGCTGCCACAGGTCGAATACCCCACCATCCTCGTCTCCACCCTGCTCCCCGGCGCCAGCGCCGAGACGATGGCCTCGGCGGTGACCACGCCGCTCGAGCGTCAGTTCGGGCAGATGCCCGCGCTCGCGCAGATGACCTCGATCTCCAGCTTCGGCACCTCGCAGATCACCTTGCAGTTCGAGCTGGACCGCAACATCGACGCGGCGGAGCAGGACGTGCAGGCGTCGATCAACGCCGCCTCCAACCTGCTTCCGCGCACGCTGCCGTCGCCGCCCACGTACTCGAAGAGCAATCCGGCGGACGTCCCCATCCTCACGCTCTCGGTCACCTCGAAGTCCCTGCCGCTCGACCAGGTGAACGACGCCGCGGACAGCATCCTCGCCCAGAAGATCTCCCAGGTCTCCGGCGTGGGCCTCGTCACCATCAACGGCGCCCAGAAGCCCGCCGTCCGCGTCCAGGCCGATCCGTCGGCGCTCGCCGGCGCCGGGCTCACCCTGGAGGACGTGCGCGCCGCGGTCGCCTCGAGCAACGTCAACCAGCCCAAGGGCAACCTCGACGGCCCGCGCCAGGACTTCATGCTGGCGACCAACGACCAGCTGGGAAAGGCCGAGTCGTTCCGCCCGCTGATCATCGCCTACAAGAACGGCGCGCCGGTGCGGCTGGACGAGGTCGCCGACGTGCACGACGGGGTGGAGAACGCGCAGCTCGCCGGCTGGGCGAACAAGGATCGGGCGATCATCCTCAACGTCCAGCGGCAGCCGGGCGCGAACGTGATCGAGACCGCCGACCGGGTGAAGGCGCTGTTGCCTCAGCTGAAGGCGACCATCTCCCAGGCGGTGGAGGTGAACATCGTCGCCGACCGGACCGAGACCGTCCGCGCCTCGGTGGACGACGTGCAGTTCACGCTCGTCCTCACCATCGTCCTCGTCGTCGGCGTGATCTACGTCTTCCTCCGCTCGCTCCGGGCGACCCTGATCCCGGGTGTGGCGGTCCCGCTCTCGCTGATCGGCACCTTCGGGGTCATGTACCTGGCCGGGTACTCGCTGAACAACCTCTCGCTGATGGCGCTCACCATCTCCACCGGCTTCGTGGTCGACGACGCCATCGTGATGATCGAGAACATCGCCCGCTTCATCGAGGAGGGCGAGACGCCGTTCGAGGCGGCGCTGAAGGGCGCGAAGCAGATCGGCTTCACCATCGTTTCGCTGACGGTCTCGCTGGTGGCGGTGCTGATCCCGCTGCTCTTCATGGGCGGGATCATCGGCAGGCTCTTCCGCGAGTTCGCGGTCACCCTCGCCATCGCCATCGGCGTCTCGGCGCTCCTCTCGCTCACCCTGACGGCGATGATGTGCGCGCACCTCTTGAAGCCGCACGGCGAGGAGAAAGAGACGCGCTTCAACCGCTGGACCGAGCGCCAGTGGGAGCGGCTGGCGCGGGTCTACGACCGCGGCCTCAAGTGGGTCCTCGCCCACCAGCCGCTGACCCTGGCGGTCACCATCGCCACCCTTCTCCTCACGCTGCTGCTCGCCGTGATCATCCCCAAGGGCTTCTTCCCCCTGCAGGACACGGGACTGATCATCGGCGTCTCCGAAGCGTCGCCGGACGCGAGCTTCACCCGGATGATGGACCGGCAGCGCGCGCTCGCCGACGTCGTGCTGCAGGAGCCCGACGTCCAGGCGGTGGCCTCGTTCATCGGAGCCGACGGCACCAACCCCACGACCAACAGCGGCCGGCTGAACATCACCTTGAAGCCGCGCAAGGACCGGAGCGAAAGCGCCGCCGGCGTGATCGAGCGGCTGCAGCCGAAGGTCGCGCAGGTGGAGGGCATCCAGCTCTTCCTGCAGCCGGTGCAGGACCTCCAGATCGAGACGCGCACCAGCCGCACCCAGTACCAGTACACGCTGGAGGACGCGGACCCGAACGAGCTCGCCCAGTGGGGCCCGAAGGTGGTGGAGAAGCTGCGCACGTTGCCGGAGCTGCGCGACGTGACCAGCGACCTGCTCTCGTCCGGCTTGCAGGAGATGCTCACCATCGACCGCGACACGGCGGCGCGGATGGGGATCCTGCCCCAGGTGATCGACGACACGCTCTATGACGCCTTCGGGCAGCGGCAGATCTCCACCATCTTCACGCAGCTGAACCTCTATCGCGTCATCCTCGAGGTGAAGCCCGGCTTCCAGACGACGCCCGACGCGCTGAACCAGATCTACATCCGCGCGCCAACGGGCGACCCGGTGCCGCTCTCGGCGTTCGTGAAGTTCGTCGACTCGGTGGCGCCGCTGGCAGTGAACCACCAGGGGCAGTTCTCCTCCAGCACGCTCTCGTTCAACGTGGCTCCGGGCTCGTCGCTGGGCAGCGCCGTCAAGGCGATCGACAAGGCGTTCGCCGAGCTCTCGCCGCCGCCCGGCGTGCACCCGAGCTTCCGCGGATCCGCG
>DASREU010000460.1:0-10864 GCA_035651935.1 Myxococcales bacterium
CCGCGCCCGCGCCCGCCGCAGCGCCGCCGCCCGCAGCCACGCCGGCGTAGCTCAGCGGATGCGCGTGCGGTCGAGCTGCGCGACCGCCGCGAGCAGGAGCTCGATCTCGCGCCGTGTCGGATGTGCGCGGCGGACGAGCGAGAGGATCTCGTCCAGCACCCGATCCGGCTGCTGCGGATTGAGAAAGCCGGCCGCGAGCAGCAGCTCCCGCGCCCGTTCCCGCAAGAGCGAGAGCAACCGATCGTCGGCGAGCGGCGCCGGGGGCGCCTGTGGAAGCCCCGCCGCTCCGCGCGCTTTGAGGATCTCGTACCCGAAGATCACCACCGCCTGCGCCAGGTTCAGCGACGACTTCAGGACGGTGGGGATGGTCGCGACTGCGCCCGCCCGCTGCAGCTCCTGGTTCGTCAGGCCCCGCACTTCGTCCCCGAAGACCAGCGCGCACGGCCCCGCGCACGAGAGCAGGCGGCGTGCGGCCTCTTCGGGGGCGATCGCGTTGGCGACGGGACGCCCGGAAGTCATCACCACGTCCAGGCAGTCCGCCAGCGCCTCGTCGAGAGTGCGGACGACGCGCATCCGCTCGAGCACGTCGTCGGCGCCGGCCGCCAGCTTCGCCGCCTGCGCGCGGTCGAAGCCCAGCGGCTCGACCACCCAGAGCGACCCCGCGCCAGTGTTCGCCAGTGCACGCGCAGCCGCTCCGATGTTCTGCGAGCTGCGCGGGCGGTGGAGAACGAATCGGAGCTGCACATGCGCTATCTTGCGCCGTCCTGGAGGCGCCGCAAATGGAAGACATCCTGAAGGCACAGCTCCCGTACACGCTTCGCGAAGCCGACTTTCCCGGGCTCGGCGAGCTGTACCGGGGCAAGGTCCGCGACAACTACTCGAAGGGTGATCGGATGGTGATGATCACGACCGATCGCCTCAGCGCGTTCGACCGGGTGCTCACCACCATCCCGTTCAAGGGCGAGCTGCTCAACCGGCTCACCACCTTCTGGTTCGAGAAGACGAAGGACGTGGCGCCGAACCACATCCTCGACGTGCCGGATCCCAGCGTGCTGGTGGTCCGCAAGCTGCAGCCGCTGGCGGTGGAGATGGTCGTGCGCGGCTATCTCACCGGCTCGCTCTGGCGCGACTACCAGGCGGGGAAGGGCGCGAAGGCGTACGGGATCGAGCTCCCGCGGGAGATGCGCAAGGACCAGCAGTTCGAGACGCCGATCCTCACGCCCAGCACCAAGGAAGAGGTCGGCAAGCACGACCAGCCGATCTCTCCGCGCGAGCTGGTCGCGCGCGGCACGCTCACCCGGAAGCAGTGGGATGCGCTGGCGCGGATGACGCTGGACCTGTTCGCGGCGGGCCAGGCGTGGGCGCGCAAGCGCGGGCTGATCCTCGTCGACACCAAGTACGAATTCGGCGTGGATGCCAAAGGCTCGCTCTGGGTGATCGACGAGATCCACACCGCCGATTCCAGCCGCTACTGGATCGCGGAGGGCAGCGACGAGCGGTTCCGGCGCGGCGAGGATCAGAAGATGCTCGACAAGGAGTTCTTCCGCCAGTGGCTGATCCGCGAGCGCAACTACCAGGGCGAGGGCCCGCTGCCGGAGATCCCCGACGAGGTGCGCGCGCAGCTGGCGGGCAAGTACGCGGAGCTGGTGCAGACCCTCACCGGAGAGGCGCCGAAGCTCCAGGTGGGCGACACGCGCGCGCGGATCGAGAAGGCGCTCAAGGCGCGCAAGTACCTGTGACCGCAACAGAGGGAAACATCGCCGCAACGGAAGCGCAAAGGGCCCCCCGTACATCATCGGCAAGGAGGAAGACGATGACGAAGAAGATTCTGGTGGTAGTGGGAGCCCTGGCGGTGCTGATCGGCGCGGGCGCGGCATGGGCGGCGCGCGGCCACGGCGGCGCGATGATGAAGCAGATGATCACCAACCGCATCGCGCAGGCGGAAGACCTGATCCAGGCCACCCCGCAGCAGCGGGCGCAGATCGAGAAGTCGCGGGACGTGATCCTGAACGCGCTGCAGGCGGCGCACCAGGGTCGCGGGCAGAATCACCAGCAGCTGATGCAGCTGCTCACCGCGGACACGCTGAACCCGAACGATCTCTACAAGATCGCCGACCAGCACGCGCAGCAGATCCAGGACCTGGCCAAGGTGATCGTCCCGGAGATCGTCAAGGTGCACGACGTGCTCACGCCGGCGCAGCGGCAGACGCTGGCGGCGAAGGCGCAGGAGATGCGGGCGAAGCACCACGGACCCCAGGGAGGGTTTGGCGGCCCCGGACAGTAATGATCAAGGCACTGCTGATCGAGGACGATCGCAAGCTCGCCGCGCTGCTCGTGGAATTCCTCGGGCAGCACGGCGTCCTCGCGACCAACGCAGCGGACTCGGCCGAGGCGCTCCAGCACCTCGGCTCGAGCCGCTTCGACATCCTGCTCCTCGATCTGATGCTGCCGGGGATGGACGGCCTGACGCTCGCGCGGAGGATCCGCGAGCGCTGGAACACGCCGATCATCATGGTCACCGCCCGCGGAGACGACGCGGACAAGATCGTCGGCCTCGAGCTGGGGGCCGACGACTACCTGGCGAAGCCGTTCAACCCGCGCGAGCTGCTGGCGCGGATCCGCGCGGTGCTGCGGCGGACCGAGCCCGGGGAGGCGCCGCGGTTCCAGAGCGGCGGGCTGGTGATCGACTTCGCCGCCCGCGAGGTGACGGTCGACGGCAAGCGGCAGACCCTGACCGCGCACGAGTACGAGCTGCTCTGCGCGCTGGCGCGCAATTCCGGCCGCGTGCTGACCCGCGATCAACTCCTCGAGGAGATGAAGGGCGATCACGCCGACGAGGCGTTCGACCGCAGCATCGACGTCCATGTCTCGCGCCTGCGGCAGAAGATCGAGCCGGACCCGCGCCACCCGCGGTACGTGAAGACGGTCCGCGGCGCGGGGTATCTGCTCGCCCGGGAGGCCTGAGTGCATCCCCGGCGCCTCTACCTGCGCCTCTATCTTGCCTTTCTCGGCGTGCTGCTGGCGGTGGTGCTGGTGGTCTCCGGCATCGCCTTCCTCACCGGCCGGCCGTTCTTCGCCGCGAACCGGGGAGGGCCGCGGTTCGCGGCGCACCTCGCGCGCATGCTCCCGCCTGCCTCGGAACCGATCGCGCTGCAGCGCGCGGCCGAGGAGATCCACGACGAGCTGGGGATGGACATCGCCCTGGTCGGGCCGGGCGGCGTCGTGCTCGCGGCCGCCGGCCGTCCGATCGAGCTCTCCGATGTCCCGGCGCTCGACCAGTTGCGCCGCGGCGGAACCTGGGTGGCGCCGGGGATCGTCGCCGCGCCGGCCCGCGGCGCGGTGCTGCTGGCGCGGGTCCCGCTGCCCGAGGGCGCGGCGCGGCGGGCGGTGATCCGCGGGACGCTGCTCCTCCTCGGCGCGCTCGCGGTCTCGCTCGCGCTGGTGTACCCGCTCTCGCGATCGATCACCCGGCCGCTGGAGAAGCTCACCGCGGTGGTGGAGGACTACGGCCGCGGCGATCTCTCGCGGCGGAGCGGGCTCTCCGGCGAGGACGAGGTGGGCAGGCTCGCGCGCAGCTTCGATGAGATGGCCGACCGCATCCAGGCGGCGCGGCGCGCGGAGAAGGAGCTGCTCGCGAACGTCTCGCACGAGCTGCGGACGCCCCTGGCCCGGATCAAGGTGGCGATGGAGCTGATCGACGCGCCGGATCCGGGAGTCCGCAGGCGGCTCTCCACCATCGGCGAAGAGGTCGACGAGCTCGACCGCCTGATCGCGGACGTGCTGACGGCGAGCCGGCTGGACCTTTCGGCGCTGCCGCTGCGCAAGGTTCACATCGATCTCGAAGCGCTGATCGATCGGTCGCGCCAGCGGGTGCTCGCGCTGGACCCCGGGCTGCGTGTGGACGCGCGGGTGGAGCCCGGTCTCGCCGTCGAGGCGGACGACGCGCTGCTCTCCCGGGCGGTGGACAACCTGCTCGACAACGCGCGCAAGTACGGAAACGGCAGCGCCATCGAGGTGAGCGCGGGCCGCGACGGAGGGCAGGCCGTGCTCGCCGTCCGCGATCGCGGCCCGGGCATCCCCGAGAAGGACCTGGAGCGCGTCTTCGAGCCCTTCTTTCGCGGGGAGGGCGCGCCCGCCCGGGCAGCGGGATTCGGCCTCGGGCTGGCGCTGGCCAGCCGGGTGGCGGAGGCGCACGGCGGCGCGGCGCGCGCGCAGAATGCCGAGGGCGGCGGTGCGCGCATCGAGCTGCGGCTGCCGCTCGAAGGCGCGCAGGCTACGGCGGCGGATGCGGCCCCGCGGGGCTGACGGCGGCCGGGGGCGCGGAAAGAAGCTGATCGAGCAGCTCCCGGGCGGTGCGGGCGCGCACCAGGCGCAACGCCGGCCGCACGAACCCCTCCGCGTTCATGTGCTCGAGAAAGCCGAGCAGGGGGCCGTAGTAACCGTCGACGTCGAGGAGCCCGATCGGCTTCTCGTGCAGCCCGAGCTGGCCCCAGGTGATCGCCTCGAACAGCTCGTCGAGGGTGCCGCAGCCGCCGGGGAGCGCAACCACGGCGTCGGAGAGCGCGGACATCACCGCCTTGCGCTCGTGGAGCGAGCCGACGATGCGCATCTCGGTCAGGCCGGTGTGCGCCACCTCGCGGTTGGTGAGAGCGCGGGGGAGCACGCCCACCACCTCGGCGCCTCCGGCCAGCGCGGCGTCGGCACAGGCGCCCATCAGCCCGCAACTGGCGCCGCCGTAGACGATCCCGTATCCCCTCCGGGCGATCTCGGCGCCCAGCTCGCGGGCCGCGACCAGGTATGCCGGCCTGGCGCCCGCGTTCGATCCGGCAAAGACGGAGATGCGCTGCATGCGCCGATTCTAACACCTGCCCAGCACGCGTTCGAAGACGGCGTCCACATGCCGAAGCGCGTGCGTCAGGTCGAAGCACTCCGAGAGCTCCTGCGGGCTGAGCAGCTTCTTCACCTCCGGATCCTCCCCCAGGAGGGACCGGAAATCGCGGTTCTCGTCCCAGACCTTCATCGCGTTGCGCTGGACCACCACGTACGCCGCCTGCCGGTCCATCCCTTTGTCGATCAGCTTCAGCAGCACGGGCTGCGAGAAGACGAGGCCGCGCGTGAGCTCGAGGTTCTCCTTCATCCGCTCGGGATACACGCGCAGCCCGTCGACCAGGCCGGCGAAGCGGTGGAGCATGAAGTCGAGCGTCACGGTGGCATCCGGCGCGATCACCCGCTCGACGCTGGAGTGGCTGATGTCGCGCTCGTGCCAGAGGGGGACGTCCTCCAGCGCGGAGAGCGCATAGCCGCGCAGCAGACGGGCCAGCCCGCTGAGGTTCTCGGAGAGGATCGGGTTGCGCTTGTGCGGCATGGCCGACGAGCCCTTCTGGCCCTTGCCGAAGGCCTCCTCGACCTCGCGCACTTCGGTACGCTGCAGGTGGCGGATCTCGATCGCGAACTTCTCGATCGAGGTCCCCGCCAGCGCCAGCGCGGAGAAATACTCGGCGTGGCGGTCGCGCTGGACGATCTGCGTGGAGACCGGCGCCGGGGAGAGGCCCAGCGAGGCCATCGCCTTCTCCTCGATCGCCGGCGAGAGGTGCGCGAAGGTGCCGACCGCTCCGGAAAGCTTCCCCACGGCGATGGTTTGCCGCGCGCGCTGCACCCGCGCTTTGGTGCGCGCCAGCTCGTCCACCCAGATCAGCAGCTTCCAGCCGAACGTCGTCGGCTCCGCGTGGATGCCGTGCGAGCGGCCGATGCACGGAGTGTGCTTGTGCTCGACCGCGCGCCGGATCACCGCTTCGCGCGCCTGGTCGATGCCCGCGAGGATCCGATCCGCGGCGTCGCGCAGGAGCATCGCCAGGGAGGTGTCGAGCACGTCCGACGAGGTCATCCCGAAATGCAGGTGCCGCGCCGGAGGGCCGATCCGCTCTTCGAGGAAGGTGAGGAACGCGATCACGTCGTGGCGCGTGGTCTTCTCGATCTCGTCGATCCGGGCGGCGTCCTGCGCCGTGAACGTCCCGGCTTTCGCCGCGCATGCCTCGATCGCCTCGCGCGGCACCAGCCCCGCATCGGCCATCGCCCGCCCGGCGGCGAGCTCCACCTGCAGCCAGGTCTGGTAACGCCGTTCCGGGGTCCAGAGGGCCACCATCTCCGGCCGGCTGTAGCGCGGGATCATGCCGCGCTCTCTACAGCATCAGCCGAAGAGCGCCAACTGGCGCGCCTTCCGCAAGGGGGTGATGCGGGCCGGCTCGAGCACGACCGGATCGAGCGCATGCCCCTGCGCCCCCAGGCACAGCCGCGCGCCGCTGCCGTGCCTGGTCAGCACCCGGTCCGCGGCGCGGCGGGCGTGCGACTCGGTGTTGTTGTGCTCCGAGAGATGCGCGAGCACGAGGTAGCGCAGGCCGCCGTGGAGGACGTCCTGGAGCAGGCGCGCGCCCTGGTCGTTGGAGAGGTGCCCGCGGCCGCCGCGGATCCGCTGCTTGAGCGACCACGGGTACGGGCCTTCGAGCAGCATGCGGACATCGTGGTTCATCTCCAGCACGAGGGCGTCGAGCCCCTGCAGCGCGCGGACGATCCCGGCGTTGACGGAGCCGAGATCGGTGACGATCGCCGCCTTCGTCAGGCCGTCGTCGACGGCGTACGCGACCGTCTCGAGGCCGTCGTGTGGCAGCGCGATCGGCGTCACCGTCAGCCCGGCGAGCCGGACGGCGATGCCGGCGCGCACGGCGCTCGTGAGCTCTTCCGGCGGCGGATCGCGCAGGCAGCGCAGCGTGCCGCGGGTGGCGTGCACGCGGACGTGGAGCTTGCGCGCGAGGATCCCGGACGCGTGCGAGTGGTCCCCGTGCTCGTGGGTGAGGAAGACGTCGGTGAGGTCGCGCACGTCGAGGCCGGCGCCCTTGCAGCGTCTGGCGGTCTCGCGCAGGGGAAGGCCGGCGTCGATGAGCAGCCGCGTGGGGCCGGCGTCCACCCAGAGCGAGTTGCCGCCGCTGCCGCTTCCGAGGACGCAGACCCGCACTGAACGCGTGTACCAAGAGGGCCCGCCCGCTTGCAAGGGCGGCGGCGCCACACTCCTCTGCTTCCGCGGCGCGTCCTGTGCTACACAACCGCCCATGCCCCGGACGAAAAAGTCGATCAAGAACCGCAGCAAGGTGAAGAAGGCGGCGCTGAAGCGGAAGCGGGCCCGCCGCAACAAGGGTCTCCGCCGCGGAATGCGCGCCCGCTAGGCCCTGCCGACGTCGACTCTGCGCCTGCGTTGTTCCGGGGACCTGTTTCGGGGACACGAACGAAATTCGCTTCCGCTATCCTGCGGCGGCGGGATTTCCGTGCGTGTCCCCGAAATTGCATCACGCTACCGTCATCCGGACGCCGCCGCGCGGCCGGAGGGTGATGCTCGGCTCGAGGCGCACGTGCTCGCCCGGGAGCAGGTCGAATCGGAGCCGCTGGGCCAGCGTGGCCAGCACCAGCTCGGCTTCCATCATCGCGAATCCGTTGCCGATGCACATGCGGGGACCGGCGCCGAACGGGAGCCAGGCGCCCCGCGGCGGCTCCTTCGCGAAGCGCGCGGGGTCGAAGCCTTCCGGGTTCTCCCAGAGACCCGGATGGCGATGGATCACGTACGGGCTGATGAACACGATCGACCGGGCTGGGATCCCGTAGCCGCCGATCTCGTCGGCGCCGTCCGCGGACCGGCCGATGATCCACGCCGGCGGATAGAGGCGCATCGCTTCCTGCACGATCCGGCGGGGCAGGGCGAGGCGCGGAAGGTCGTCGACGGTCGGGCTGCGGCCGGCGAGGACCGCGCGAAGCTCCTCCCGCAGCTCGCGGTACGCCGCGGGAAACCGTGAGAGCAGGAGCCAGGAAAAGGTGAGCGCGTTCGCGGTGGTCTCGTGGCCCGCGAGGAAGATCGTCATCGTCTCGTCGCGCAGCTGGCGATCGTCCATCGCTTCCCCGGTCTCGGCGTCGCGCGACTCGATCAGCATCGAGAGCAGATCGCCGCGGTCGCCGGGATTCTTCCTCCGCTCCTCGATCATCCGGAGCACGACGCCGTCCAGCGTGGCCAGCGCCTTGCGGAAGCGCAGGTTCTCCCGGGTTGGGATCGAGGGCGGGATCTCGAAGATGCGGCCGCTGCGCTCGTTCGCGATGTTGAGCAGGAACGCCAGGGCGGCGCCGACCTCGTCCGCCGCGTCGGTGGGGTCGTACCCGAGGAGCGTCTCGCCGACGATGCGGAGGGTGAGGCGCATCATCTCATGGTGCAGATCGACGGTCTGCCCCCGGCGCGCTTCCAGCGAGGCGCAGACGTCCTGGGCGGCGCGCACCATCGTCTGGCCAAATCCGGAGATGCGCTGGCGGTGGAACGCCGGCTGCGCGATCCGCCGCTGCCTCTTCCAGGTCTCGCCTTCGCTGGTGAGCAGCCCGTTCCCGAGCACGTACCGGAGGTTCTTGTACCCGCGCGTCTGCTTGCCGTAGTTGCGCTGGTTCTCCACCAGCACGTGGTGCACTCCTTCCGGCGAGGAGACGAGGTGCGCGACCATCGGCCCGAAGTGGAACCGCACCAACTCCCCGTACTCGCGGAAGGCGGCGAGGAAGAGGCGCAGCGGATCGCGCCGCACCTCGGGCAGGCTGCCGAGCAACGGATGTCCCCGCGGGCCCGGCGCAGGATTGCGGGTGCGGCGGTCGACGATGTCGGCGAGGGTCAGCACCGGATCATCCGCGGCCCGTGTGGCCGAACCCGCCGCCGCCCCGGCTGGTCTGCGCGAGCGACGCGGCTTCGACGATCTCGGCGCGCTCGACGCGCGCCAGCACGAGCTGGGCGATGCGGTCGCCGCGGTGCACCGTCACCGCTTTCTGGCCCAGGTTGACGAGGATCACCCCGACCTCGCCGCGGTAGTCGCTGTCGATCGTCCCCGGGGTGTTCAGGCAGGTGACGCCTTCGCGGAGCGCGAGGCCGGAACGGGGTCGCACCTGGCCCTCGAACCCGGCGGGGATCGCGAGAGAAATCCCGGTGGGGACCAGCGCTCGTTCGCCCGGAGCGAGAGCGACCTCGGCGTCCGCGCGAAGATCGAGACCTGCCGATCCGTCGGTGGCGTAGGCAGGCAACGGGAGCGGCTCGCCACGCAGCGGCGAGATGCGGAGCACTTCGATGCGAAGCGGCATGGCCGCCTGCTTTAGCATGGGGCGGGGATACCGCTCTGGCCCCTTTTGACCAAGATCGCTAAAGTACGCGCCCCACGCTTCCAGGAGGCTTTTCGCATGGCCGATACCAGCGCCGCGACCGTCGTCAAGGTTCCCGAGCAGTTCGCGAAGCAGGCGCACATCGGCAGCATGGACAAGTACCGTGCGCTGTACAACCGATCGATCTCCAACCCGGACGCATTCTGGGGCGAGCAGGCGGAGAGGATCACCTGGTCGAAGAAGTGGAGCACCGTCTCGAAGTTCGATTTCCAGACCGCGAAGATCGAATGGTTCAGCGGCGGCAAGCTCAACGCCTCCGTCAACTGCCTCGACCGGCAGATCGCCGGCCCGCGCCGGAACAAGGCGGCGCTGGTCTGGGAAGGCGATTCCCCCGAGGAGTCGCGCACCCTGACGTATTACGACGTCTACCGGGAGACCTGCAGATTTGCCAACGGCCTGAAGAAGCTCGGCGTGAAGAAGGGCGACCGGGTGACGATCTACCTGCCGATGGTCCCCGAGCTGCCCATCGCCATGCTCGCCTGCGCGCGCATCGGAGCGATCCACAGCGTGGTGTTCGGGGGCTTCTCCTCCGAGTCGCTGCGCAACCGCATCCAGGATTGCAACAGCGAGGTGGTGATCACCGCCGACGGCGGATACCGCGGCGGCCGCATCGTCCCGCTCAAGCTCACCACCGACGACGCGCTCAAGGACTGCCCGGGCGTGAAGAGCGTGGTGGTGCTCAAGCGCACGGGCAAGGACGTCCCCATCGTCCAGGGGCGCGACAGGTGGTGGCACGACCTCGTCCGCGACGTGCCGCTCGAGTGCGAGCCCGCGCAGATGGACGCCGAGGACCCGCTGTTCATCCTCTACACCAGCGGATCGACGGGCAAGCCGAAGGGCGTGCTGCACACGACCGGCGGATACATGGTCTACACCGCCCTCACCCACGAGCTCGTCTTCGACCTCCGCGAGGAAGACACGTTCTGGTGCACGGCGGACTGCGGCTGGGTCACCGGCCACAGCTACGTGGTCTACGGCCCGCTGGCGAACGGAGCGACCAGCGTGATGTTCGAGGGCGTCCCCAACTATCCCGACTGGGGCCGGTTCTGGGACATCGTCGACAAGTACGGGGTGACCATCCTCTACACCGCTCCGACCGCCATCCGCGCCATCGCGCGCGAGGGCGAGGCGCCGGTGAAGGCGCGCAGCCGCAAGTCGCTGCGGCTCCTCGGAACGGTGGGCGAGCCGATCAATCCGGAGGTCTGGCTCTGGTACCACCGGGTGGTGGGCGACGGCCGCTGCCCCGTGGTCGACACCTGGTGGCAGACGGAAACCGGCGGCATCCTGATCACGCCGCTGCCCGGCGCCATCCCGCAGAAGCCCGGGTCGGCGACGTTGCCCTTCTTCGGGGTGCAGCCGATCGTCGTCGACGACCAGGGCAAGGTGCTCGAGGGGCCTTGCACCGGAAACCTCTGCATCGCCCGTCCCTGGCCGGGGATCATGCGCGGCGTGTACGGCGATCCCGACCGCTTCCGGAAGACGTACTTCAGCACCTTCCCCGGCAAGTACTTCACCGGTGACGGCTGCCGCCGCGACGAAGACGGCTATTACTGGATCACCGGCCGGGTCGACGATGTGATCAATGTCTCCGGTCACCGGCTGGGCACCGCCGAGGTGGAAAGCGCGCTGGTGAGCGACA
>DASREU010000461.1:0-4698 GCA_035651935.1 Myxococcales bacterium
CGCGAGCGGGACGCGCGGGGCGAGGAGCGCGCTGCCTCATGATGACGCTGCCCGACCTGGCGGTGCTCCATCCCTCCTCGGTGGCGGAGGCGGTGGAGGCGCTGCGCGCGAATCCCGGGGCGCGGCTCCTGGCAGGCGGGACGGACATCGTTCCGAACCTCAAGTACGGGATGTACGAGACGCGGCAGCTCGTCGCGTTGCGGGGCCTCTCGCGCGAGCTCAGGTATGTGCGCGAGGAGCCGTCCGGCGAGCTGCGGCTCGGCGCGCTCTGCAGCATCGACGAGCTGGCAGGGAGCGCGCTTTTGCAGGCGCGGTTGCCGGCGCTGGCGGATGCGTGCGGGCAGATCGCGGGGCCGCAGCTGCGGCGGATGGGGACCCTCGGCGGGAATCTCTGCCTCGATACCCGCTGCGTGTACATCAACCAGAGCTATTTCTGGCGCAGCGCGCTCGGGTTCTGCCTGAAGAAGGACGGGACGGTGTGCCACGTGGTGGCGGGAGGGCAGCGGTGCGTGGCGGCGGCTTCGAACGACACGGCGCCGGTGCTGCTCGCGCTGGACGCGACGGTGCGGACGGTGTCGCCGCGCGGTGCGCGGGAGATGCCGCTGCGCGAGTTCTACGTCGCGGACGGGATCCACAATACGGTGCTCGAGCCGGACGAGCTGCTCACCGAGGTCCGCATCCCCGCCGCGGCGGCTCGCCGAAAGCAGGCCTTCGCCAAGCTGCGCACCCGGGCAGCCATCGATTTCCCGGCGATGAACCTGGCGGTGGCGCTGGAGCTGGAGGGGAACGCGGTCAAGCAGGTGTCGCTGGCGGTGAGCGCGCTCGCGGCGCGGCCGGCGCTGGTCAAGGGCCTGGAGGATCTGCACGGCCGCCCCGCCGATGCGCGCCTCGCGGAAGAGCTGGGCCGGCGCGCGCACAAGCAGTGCAGGCCGCTGACGAACATCAACGTCGATCCGGAATGGCGCCGCGACATCCTCCCGGTCCTGGTCCGCCGCACCGTGCTGCGCGCGCTCCAGTGACGAAGCGGAGATGCGGGGACACCATACGAAACTCCGTGCGAACCGCGACGCGGCAAGGCACGGAGCGCGCTCCTGCGCTCTGCGCCTCGCAGGCGGTGTTACCCATGCGCCCGATTCGCGCCTGCAGGTCCACGGTGGCACGCCGAATTACGTATGGTGTCCCCGGATCTCTAGCGGACCGCGTGGAGGCGGCGGGATTCGCGGAGATCGCGGAGGATCGCGGGATCCTGCAGGTATGTTTCGGTGAGGCGCTTTTTCGGGAGCAGGCGGAGAGGAGCCTGGACCAATGAGGCGCCGTAGGCCTCGGCGACCGCCACCGACTTCTCCACCGCGCCCATCTCGGACACGGGCCGGGTGAGGACGCCCATCCGCAGGAGCCGCTTTTCGGCGGCGGCGAGCGACGCTTCGAGGAAGAGCGGGAGCTGCGAGAGGACCTCGTGCGGGGGAAGGCGGGTGCGCATGAACCCTGCGAGCCGGCGGACCGCCCACATCGACACCAGCGAGAGACCGAGCAGGCGCCGGCGGAGCGAGGGGCGCTCGCGGACGGCGAGCGAGGTGCGCTCCTCGCCGAACTCGACGTGGCGCTCCTCCTGCTTGACGGCGCGCGAAAGGATGGCGCGGATCTCCTCGTGGTCGAGGGTGTCGATCACCGCGTACAGCGCCATCAGCACGAATCCTTCGCCCAGCGCCATCTCCAGGCAGACGTGCTCCTCGAAGCTGCCGGGCATCATCCCGGTGCTGAGAAAGCGCACCAGCCGGTGCGCGGGCGCGGGGCGTTCCACGAGCAATTCCAGGATCTTGAGGAAGTTGTCGACGTGCTGGAACTCCTCGACGGCCTGCCGGGCGAAGAACCGGGCTGCGTCGAGGTCGGGGGCGTCGTAGAGCCAGCGCCCGCACTGGATGCCGCTCACCTCGCCGTACAGGAACTGGTTCATCACCCAGGCGAGCAGCTTGCGGTCTGGTTCCGCGTGCAGCCGGGCGCCGCCGAAGTCGTAGGTCATCTCCTCGCGCGAGAGCAGCATGTAAGGAAACCTAGCACGGCAAGTCGCGCGGCGCCCACGCCGGAAAGCGCCCGGTGCGCAGGCGTTTACTCACTTGCGAACGCGCGCTGTCGCGGTACGATCCCGCGATGCGCAGGCTCGAAGACGAAGCTCGCGAGATCCGGATTCCCTCTGAGGCGCTGGCCCGATGGGCGCTGGAGACGCCGGCGGTCGCCAAGGAAGCGACCGCGTCCGCGCTCGCGTTCATGGTCCACGTCGAGCACGCCTCCACGACGCTCCTGCCGGTGCCCACCATCCTCCGCAGCGAGCAGGCGGTGCTCGACCCCGACGGGTTCCTCCGCCAGCCGCGCGGCGCGGTCGAGCACTTCCGCCTGCGATCGTACCGCGCGATCGCGTGGATGGATGCGTTCATCTTCTTTCGGGAGAAGTTCCCCGCGGCCGCCGAGCGTCAGCCGCCGGAGGCGCTCTACAACCTGCCGCAGCTCTTCTCCAGCCGCGGCGACGACCTCGACGCGGCGACCGATCTGCTCGTGCGCGAGTGCGTGCTGCCGGAGATCGAGGAGATGCTCGCGCGCACCGTGACGTATCCCGGCCTGCAGCTCCTGCTCAATTCCGTCCGCGAGCACGAGCCGCAGCGGAGCGCGGAGGCGCGGCGGCTTGCGGCGTCGGTGATGGGCGATCTCTCGGGCACGCGCCTGTGGAGGGTGCGGACGCGGCTGGTCACGACCGGCACCCGCGCGCTGCTCGCTGGCCGGCCGCTGCTCGACGAGCTCGAGCGCGGAGGATTCCGGATCGATCGCACGCGCTCGGCCCGCGGGTTCGCGCGGCGGCTGGAAGAGGCGGTTTCGGAGCTGCCCGGCGCGCCGGTGCTGCAGTCGATCCTCCGCCAGCTCGCGGGGTCCATGCCGCCGGGGAGCGCGATCGACGACGCGTTGCGTCAGGCGCGCTGAGCCGCGTTCAGGCGAAGGGCCGCCAGGAGGGTTGTTTCAGTGCTGGCGGTCCGCGTAGATGTGACCGCGCGGGGGACCGAACTTCCACATGCTTGCCACGCCGGCGGCCATCAGGCAGAGAAGGCCGGCTACGAGCAACCAGATGGTCTGGCGCGGGGGAAGCAGGCGGCGCATACGGGGGAATCGTAACTCCGGCGCGCCCTGAAGTCACATCCCCGGGCGAAATAGCGGTGTCCTGCCCGCGTAGTGGGCGGCATCCCGCGGAGGTTGTGTGATCGTGTCGAATGAAGCCGGATTGCCGCAGCCTCGCGGCATGCCGCCCGCCCTGGTCGCGATGGTCGCGCCGGACGCCGGCATGGAGCGGCAAGCGAGGGTGGGGAAGCCCGGCTTCGCGGTGCTGATCGCGATTCTCTGCTCGGTGTTCGCCGCTTTCGCCCAGGCGTCGCGGGTCGACGCGCGCTCCGTCACGCTCCAGAAGCTGGAGAAGGAAGGCCAGCTGACGACGATGAGCGATCGGCAGGTGGACGACGAAACACGAAACGCCGAGCGGCTGTTCCAGGTGGTGCGCGTCGCTGGAGGCGCGCTGGAAGCGCCCGCGTTCCTGCTCGTCGGCGGGCTCGCGGTGGTGGTGCTGGTCTGGTTCCTCAGGGGCAAGCTGAAGGGGCGCGCGGTGTTTCCCGTTGCCGCTGCGGTGCTGCTCCCCGGAGCGCTCGCCAACCTGCTCGACGGGATCACGGCCTTGCGCATGGAAGCGTTGCCACCGGGGCAGGCGGTGCTCGCGCCGCGCACCCTCGCCGGGATCTTCGCTTCGCTCGGCGCTCCGCTCTCCGGCGCCGCGCTCAAGCTCGGCACCGCGCTCGACTTCTTTTCGCTCTGGGCGGCGGTGCTGATGGCCTTCGGCGTCGCCGCGGCGGGTGATGTCCCCACGCGGCGCGCGCTGATCGGCACGCTCTGCGCCTGGGTCTGCCTGCGACTGGTCCTGGCCGTCGCGATGGGAGGATAGGAAGTGATCTCGCGTTTCTTGATGGTGGCACTGGTGGTCTCCGGCGTGGCGTTCGCGCAGGAGCGGCCGCAGCCCCAGCAGCTCACGCTGGAAGACGCGGTGAGGCTCGCGCTGCAGCGCAACTCCGATCTGCAGCGGCAGATCCTGCTCTCGCTCTCGGCGGAGCAGGACCGGGTGATCGCCAGGGGGGCCATCCTTCCGGTGCTGACGTTCAACGCTTCGGCGGCGTACCAGCGGGTGAATGGCCAGCAGATCGTCGGCGGGATCACGCTGCCCACCGGCGGTCCCGCGCTGGAACAGCGGACCACGTACGATCCGCTCTACTCCTCGAGCGTGCGGCTGACGCAGCTGGTGTTCGACGGCGGCGCATGGTGGAACAACCTCGCGGCCTCCGACCTGGGACTGCAGGCGAGCCAGGCCCAGGTGGACGAACAGCGCCTGCAGATCACCTACCTGGTCGAGCAGCGGTTCTACGAGATGGTGCGGGCGCAGAGGCAGCTGGTGGTGCTGGGAGATGCGGCCACCCGCAGCCGCGATCAGGCGGACTACACCCAGCGCCTCTTCGAGGGCGGCCGTGCGACCCAGGCCGACGTCTACGCCGCGCGCGCGAACCGCGACAACGACGAGGTGCAGCGGCTGGGCCAGGAGCGCGCGGTGGAGCTGGCGCGCTCGGATCTGTCGGTGGCCATCGGGCTCGATCCGGGAACGCCGCTGCGGGTGTCCGA
>DASREU010000462.1:0-14371 GCA_035651935.1 Myxococcales bacterium
TCCCATGCTGGTGCCGACGCCGAGATCGACGGCGCGCAGCGCCTCCAGCGCGTCGATCAGCGATTCGGTGGTGAAGTCGCGCCCGGCTCGCTTCAGGCCTTCGATCAGCAGATTCGCGGTCAGATACCCTTCGAGCGAGACGAAGTCGGGCTTCTCGCCCAGCGAGTACTTCGGCAGCAGCTCCTGGTACCGGAGCACGGCGGTGGCCTTGCTCAGCGGCAGCGGCACCACCTGGGTGACGATCACCCCGTCGGCGATCTTTCCCCCGTAGGTCATCAGCTCGTCCGCCAGCGCCTGGCTTCCCACGAAGGAGACGTTGGTGAAGAGGATGTCGTCGCGCTCCGCCTTCATCCGGTCGATGAACTTGGCCGCCGCCTTGTACGTCGCCACCATCACCACCGCGCTCACCCGCTTGCGGGTCCGCAGCAGCTTCTCCACCGCGTCCTCGACGTCGCTGGTGTTCCGCTTGTATCCGACGCGAAGCGCGCGCTGCGGGTCCCGCTTGTACGCCCGCAGCATCTTCGCCACGCCGTTGAAGCCGGCGTCGCCATAGCCGTCCTGCTGGGCGAAGACGGCGATCTCGTCGGCCGGGATGCGCCGCGTCTCCACCAGGTATCTCACCGTCGCCGCGGTCTCCTCCGCGTAGCTGGCGCGGTAGTTGAAGACGTAGCGATCGGGCGGCTCCCGCCGGAGCAGGCCGGCGCCGGTGAAGGGGCCGAAGAAGAGCATCTTCTTCTCCAGCGTGAACGGCACGGCCACCTCGGCGGTCGGGGTCCCGACGTTGCCGATGAAGCCGAAGACGTTGCGGCCCTCCGCCAGCTCCTTCATCACCGCGCGCGTGCGGTCGGGCTCGTAGCCGTCGTCGAGCGCGACCAGGCGCAGCTTGCGGCCGTTCACGCCGCCCGCTTCGTTGGTGGCCGCGAACGCGAGATCGATGCCGGTCTTCATCGCCCGGCCCAGCTCCTTCGCCGGGCCGGAGAAAGGGGCGCTCATCCCGAAGACGATCTCGGTGTCGCTCACGCCGGCGACCCGCGGCCGTGCCGGCGCCGGCGCCTTCTGCTGGGCGGCGACCGCTGCCTCCCGGGCGGCGGCCGCTGCGGATTCCTGCTTCGCGCTCCACCAGAACCCTGCGCCGGTCAACGCCGCGGCGAGGACGGCGGCGCCGCCCGCGATCAGCGGCCAGGGGGAACGGCGAGGGGGCGGGGGAGCCCGGGGCGGCTCCGGCGCCGCCTCGGCCGGAAGGTCCGGTTGGGACTTCTCCACCAGGATCTCGTCGACGCCGGCGCTCCCGTTCGACGCGCCGTTCTGCGCCTCGTCGTCGAGGACCATCTCCTCCAGCAGCAGCTTGTTGCAGGAATCCCAGATGGTGCGCTCGGGCGCGGTCACGTTGAGATCGACGTGGAACTCGCCTTCGCGCAGCCGGAGCGCCCGGCGCACGGCGTCGACGCCGTTGATCGCCCCGAACCGCGCGTCGACGATGTCGCCGTTCTCGATGAAGACCACGACGTCGTGATCGCGGCCGGCGGGCGAGACGACCGTGACCGCCGCCGTCTGCCGGCTGATGCTGTAGAACTGGATCAGATCGGCGAACGAGGTCTCCGCCAGGTTTCCGCTCAGCGCCACTGGCGAAGGGTACGCCGGGGGGAAGGGGAGGGCGAAATTTCCGCGCTGCCTGGACGCCGCGGATCCCTCGGAGGGTGTGGTCGCGCGCGCGCCCCTGTGGTTCCACCGGGCGCGGTGTAGGGCAACGGCGGGCTCAGATGCGGCGTGTCACTGCGCGAAGGTGTCGCAGGACTCGACCGTGCCGCTCTCGAGCCCGGAGCGGAACCAGCGGGCGCGATCCTTCGCCGATCCATGCGTGAACGACTCCGGCGAGATGCGCCGCCCGCTCATCTGCTGGATCCGATCGTCTCCCACCGCGGCCGCGGCGCGGAGGCCCTCGTCGACGTCGCCGGGGTCGAGGAGCTGCCGCTGCGCCGCCGAGTGGCCCCAGACGCCCGCGAGGCAGTCCGCCTGCAGCTCCACCTTGACCGAGAGCGCGTTCCGCCGCGACGGATCCCGCCGGGTGGCCTGCTCCACCTTGCCGGTGATCCCCAGGACGTCCTGCACGTGGTGCCCGACCTCGTGGGCGATCACGTACGCCTGGGCGAAGTCGCCTGGCGCTCCGAAGCGCCGCGCCAGCTCCTGGTAGAAGCCGAGATCGATGTACACCCGCTCGTCGGCGGGACAGTAGAACGGCCCCATCGCGGCCGCCGCGCCGCCGCACGCCGATTGCGTCTGGTCCCAGAAGAGCACCAGCTTCGCGGTCCGATACCCCTGCACCTGCTTCGCCCACAAGCCCTGCGCGTCGTTGAAGGTGGCGACGGCCACCTTTTCCAGCGGCGCCTCCGCCTGCCGCCGCTGCTCGGCCTGCGGCCCCTGCGCCTGCGTGGCCGCGCCCTGATCGCCCAGCATGTCGAAGAGGTTCTGCCGGAAGACGAGGCTGAGCACTCCGAGGACGAGGATCCCGCCGAGTCCCAGCCGTCCGCCCGTGATCAGCCCGCGCCGATCCTCGACGTTCGAGCGATCGTCGCCTGCCCCGAGCCGCATCCGGACAACATGCGTCGCGCGCGCCTCGCACACAACCTGCGGGGCCTCACGGGAGCAGGCCGGCCAGCTTCTCCTGCGCGTCGGCGGCGAATCCCAGCGTCACCTCGCCGCCCACCTCGATGATCGGGCGCCGCACGCGGGCGCCGTCTTCCGCGAGCCAGGCGATGAGCTTCTCTCCGGAGAGGCCCTCCGCCTCCGCGCGCCGCTTGGGAGCGACGAGCTGCTCCGCGCCTCCGGCCTTCTTCGCCAGGGCGCGGAGCTCGGCCGCGCTGAGCGGCTCCTTGATCAGGTTGCGCTCTTCCACCGCATGCTTCCTGCGCGCGAGAAACTCCCGCGCCTTCATGCAGCCGGTTCAGCCGGGCTTGCCGTAGTAGCGGATCATGCCCGGCAATCTATCTCAATGAGCCGGATACACCAGCCGGTCGGCGGCGACCGTGTACTGGGAGTCGAAGTTGAAGACGAACACCTGGTAGGTGCCGACGTTCAGCTTGGGAGCCGCGATCACCAGCGCGGTCTCGGTCTTCGAGAGGATCTGCACGGGCGTCCCGCCGACGTTGACCGACACTCCGGACGCGACCGCGAAGTTGGCGCCGGCGATGGTCACGAGGTCGCCCTTGCGCACGCTGGTGGGCGAAACCGACGAGATCACCGGAGGCGGTCCGTAATGGAAGCGCGGGTACGTCGCGGACTGTCCGTCGGGATTCGTCACCACCAGGTCGTAGAACCCCTCCGGATTGGGCGGGGTGACCAGGACGAGGTTCGAAGCGGCGGTGGCGCTCGCGTTCGGGTCGTAGTGCACGTCGAGGGCGGCGACGCCGTTGATCGCGACGGTCGCGGCCGGGTCGAGACCGGCGCCGATGACGATGATCGTCATCCCGCCTTCCGGCGGCGAACCGGTGCGATTGAGCGCGGTGATCGTCGGCGCCGCCGCAGGCCGCGGCGAGGGTGAGGAAGACTCCGGCCAGGGATCGGGAACGTGCGTTCATCGGTGTGGCTCCTTCGGAAAGGGTTCCGAAGCCGCACACACCGGACGCCGCCAGCGCGGGACGGGAAACCTCCTGCGCCCCGGCCGGGAGCGCATACCCAGCGCCGCGGCCGGCCGAAAAAAAATTATTTATTTCCGCCAGGCCCGGCGGGACCATCGGCCGGCGCCTTCGGGAGGGACCTCTAATGGCCGGCGAAAGGCCAGACGCGCAAAATTTTCGCGCCGATGAGCGCCGCGCCGATCAGCACCGCAGCGGCCCAGAACAGACGGCGCCGCCTTCGCGCCTTCCGATCCTCGAACGGATCGTCGAGCGACCGCCAGGCGCCCTTCGGCAGCGTCTTCAGATCGGTCAGCGCGGCGCCGAGCGGGATGTTGACCCGGACGCGGCCGTTCACCGCCCAGCCGTTCCCTTCCAGCATCGGCCCCAGCGTCCGCTGCCGCAGCTTGAGCCAGGCGAGGAGCATCGAAGGTCCGGAGATGGCCAGCACCGCTCCGACGAGCGCGAACGGCTTCGCGTACCAGGGCTGCAGGCTCATGAACCCGGAGACGAAGCCGCCGAAGAGGGCGCCCAGGGCGCCGACGCCGACGCCGAGGGCTGCGATGATGCCCACCATCTTTCCCACGTCGACGGCAGCGGCCGGCTTGGGGGGCGCGACGCCGGCCTCGGCGGCCGCCTTGAGGCGGGCCTCCGACTCGCGCTCCTTCGCCTCGGCGAACTTCTGCACCTGCTCCTCGATCAGCCGGAGGCCCTTCTTGTACGGCGCCGCGAACGCCTGCCGGATGGAGATGGGGTTCTCCACGATGCGGACGATGGTGGCGTCCCAGTCGCGGCCCTTGCGGTCGTAGAAGATCCCGTTGCGGCCGGTCATCAGATAGTCGGAGTCGCCCTGGGTGAAGCAGGCGGCGATCTTCATCGTCAGCCCGCCGGGCCGCTTCAGGTCGCAGTAGGCGATGTACATGCGCGAGAGCGAGGCGAGCGTGGCGTGGGCCGCTATGTCGTCGACCCGCACGCAGAGGTTGCAGCTGCGGCTGTCGAGGTAGAGCGTTCCCGCCTGGAACACGGCATCGGCGTTCATGTCGTAGAAATCGTGGAAGTTGACGAAGTTCTTCAGCAGCGTGTGCAGATCGCGCTTGTAGTGCGTGAGCCGGACCGCGTCCGCGACGGCGTCCGCCTGCGCCGCCAGCGCCTTGTCCTCGACGATCAGCGCCTCGATGGACGCCTTCGCTCCGGAGGCGAGGATCGCCTCGACGCGCGCGCGGCCGAGCTTCTCCACCGCGGCGCCCTTCTTCCCGGCGATCCAGGCTTCGTACGCCGTATAGCGCGGCCGGATCTGCTCCCACTCGATGGCGGTGATCCGCGTCTTCTCCGGCCCGAACAGCGGCGCCACCGCCGCCTTCTGGAACGTCGCCAGCGCTCCCGACCAGGCGGGGTTCACGCGCTCGATCAGCGGGAGCGCGGCGCCTGCTTCGACGCGCGCGAGCGGCAGGAGTTGCAGATCGGCGGCCGGGGGCGCTTCCTGGGCGGCGAGCTTCGGATCGAACTCCGCCAGACGGCAGCGGTTGAACCAGTCGTCCACCTTCATCCGGACCGCGCGCATTGCCTCGAAGCCGGCGGCGGCGCCGGGGCTGGCGTCGCCGCCGAGCACCCACTGCGCGTACGCCGACAGCTCGGCGAAGAAGGCGTCGAGCCTGGCCTGGTCGATCCCCATCTCCCCGGAGCGGTCCGGCACGCCGAAACCGCAGCCGACGGCATCGGCGATCACCTCGGCCAACGCGGGATCCGCGGCGGCCTGCGGGGGGATCACGCCGTCGCCGTTGAAGCGCGTCCCCTCGAAGACGCGGCTCACGTCCGCAACGTCGGCGACGGTGAGCACCTGCGCCTCGGGCTTGCCGAGATGGACGAGGATGTGCCGCGCGGCGCCGAGCAGCGCCTTTCCGGCAGGCTTCGTCTCGTCGATCGCGGACAGCGGCAGGCCGTCCTTCGCGGGGATGAGGACGCCGAGGTCGCCCAGGCGCTCCTTGCACCAGGCGATCGCGGCGAGGATCTCGAGCGCGCGCACGCGGCCGTCCCTGTCGAGATCGAGCAGCTCGAGGGTGCGCTCCTCCAGCTCGAGGCCCTTGACCGGGCAGCTCAGCGCCACCCACAGTTTCTGGTCGAGCTCGTGGAGGTGCTCCAGGTCCTCGCCCGTCTCCAGGGCGACCTGATCGAGCCCGCCCATCCTGTAGAACCTGAACTGGTGCGCCATGCCGGCCCCCTTCCTTGCGGAACGCCCGGCACAATGCCGCCATTTCGGCGGGCGAGCCAGCGCCTGGGGTGCGGCTTGACAGCCGGGCGCCTGCTTGTGAAGGAAGCGCATGCGCGATCTCTCCCGACGTTCGCTCCTGCAAGGCGCCCTGGCGGGCGCGGCGTGGATGGCGATGCCCTCGCTGGCGCGCGAGGACCTGACGCCGATCTACGACCAGATCGAGAAGCGCCACGACGAGGCCGTTCGCCGCATCCAGCGGTGGATCCACCAGCCGACCATCGCCGCGGAGAGCGTCGGCAGCGAAGAGGGCGTGAAGCTGATGATCGCGCTCTTGCGGGAGGCGGGATTCCAGCGGGCCAGCCGGATCGACACCGAAGGGAAGCCCGGCGTCTTCGCTGTGTTCGACAATGGCGCGCCGAAGACGGTCGGCCTCTACTTCATGTACGACGTGAAGCAGGTCGATCCCCGGGAATGGTCCTCGCCCCCGTGGGAAGCGCGGCTGGTCGACAGGCCCGGCCTCGGGAAGGTGATCGTCGGCCGCGGGGCGGTGAACCAGAAGGGTCCGGAAGGGGCGTTCCTCGCCGCGCTGCATGCGATCCGCGGCGCGCGCCGCAAGGTGCCGGTGAACCTCGTCCTGGTGGCCGAGGGAGAGGAGGAGATCGGCTCGCCGCACTTCCCGCAGATCGTCCGCAGGCCGGAGGTGATGGAGGCGCTCTCGAAGTGCGCCGGGATCTGGATGCCGTTCGCCTCCCAGGGGCTCGACGGCGAAGTGACCGTCAACCTCGGCGCGAAGGGGATCATCGAGTGCGAGCTGGTGGCGAGCGGCGAGAAGTGGGGCCGCGGGCCGGCGAAGGACATCCACTCGTCGCTCCGCGCCTCGGTGGACAGCCCGTCGTTCCACCTGGTGCAGGCATTGGACACGCTGGTGACGCCCGACGGCGTCGATCCGGCGATCGACGGCTGGTTCGAGCGCGTGCGCCCGCTCTCCGAGGCCGAGCAGAAGATGATCGACGAGGCCTCGCGGCGCGAGAGTGAAGAGGTGCTGAAGAAGCAGCTCGGCGTGCGGCGCTGGGTGCGCGACATGCCGTTCCGCGAGGCGCGGATGCGGCTCGCCGGCCAGCCGACCGTGAACATCGAAGGTCTGGTCGGCGGCTACACCGGCCCGGGCGGAAAGACGGTGCTGCCGCACCAGGCGGTGGCGAAGCTCGATTTCCGGCTGGTCCCGGACATGACCGTGGACGACTGCCTGGAGAAGCTGCGCGCGCATCTCGAGAAGCGGGGATTCGGGGACGTGGAGATCCGGGTGGGAGGCGCGTACCCGCCGAACACCACCTCACCCGACGCGCCGCTGATCCAGGCGGAGCTGTCGACCTACAAGAGGTACGGCCTGGACCCGCTGCTCTGGCCGCGCCTCGGCGGCTCCTGGCCGGGATACGTGTTCACCGAGCCGCCGCTGCGCCTCGCCGCCGGTCATTTCGGGATGGGGCACGGCAGCGGAGCGCACGCGCCCGACGAGTACTACCTGATCGAGAGCGCGAACCCGAAGCTGCAAGGCCTCGACGGGGCGGTGCGATCGTTCGTCGATTACCTGTACGAGCTCGCCGGCTGAGCGAATCCGGGCTCGAGCCCGCGCACCATCAGACGGTACGGGCAGCGTCGGATCGCCTGGGCGAGCACGGCGAAACCCGAGTCCTCGATGCGCTTCACGTCGCTGAAGTCGATGGAGAAGTCGCCCATGCTCTGGCCGATCAGCCGCGCTACCGCTGCGGCGCCTTCGCCATCCAGCTCTCCCCGCACGCGGAGGAGCACCCGGCCGTCCTCGATCTCTGAGACCATCTGGAGCATGGCGCCGATCCTCCAGGGGCGCGGGCATAGCGAAAATCGCGGGAGGCCGCAAGTGTCCGCCAGCGTGCTAGGAAACTGTCATGTGGCGGAAGGTTCTCGGCGTCGTCGGAGGGATCGCGGCCGGCATGGCGGTGACCACCGTCGCCGAAACGATCGAGGGGCTGCTCCATCCGATCCCCGAGTCGGTGAACCCGCTCAACGTCGAGTCGTACCGCGTGTACATCGCGCGGCTGCCGCCGGGAGCGTTCGTGCTGGTGCTCTGCGGCCACGCGCTCGGGAGCATCGCGGCGGGAGCGGTCGCCACCTTGATCGCCCGTCGCACCGCGGTCTGGCCGGCGATTGCCGCCGGCGTGGTGCTCTTCTTCTTCGGCGCGATCAATGTCCTCGCCCTGCCGCATCCGGCGTGGTTCATCGGGCCCGATCTCGCCTGCTACATCCCGCTCGCATGGCTCGGCGCGAGGCTGGTGGCCGCGAGCTCTCAGCCGCCTTCGCCGGCGGGTCCGGCAGGCACCTGATTGGCGAGCGCCGCGCCCACGAGCACCAGCGTTCCGCCCGCGAGCAGCGGCCATCCGATCGGCTCGCGCAGGACGATCGCGCCGAGCGTGACGGCGACCGTCGTGTCGAGCAGCGGGATGGCGCCGATGACGGACATCGGCACCCGTGGGATCAGCCAGAACAGGAACAGGTAGGTGACGGCGGTGCCGAAGACGGCGAGGTAGACGATCGCCGCGATCGCCTGCGGCGTGAACGCGGCAGGACGGCCGCGCTCCAGCGCCAGCGAGAGCGCGACCAGGACCAGGGCGCCGGTCACCACCTGGACGAAGGCGATGACGACCGGCGGCGACCCGCCCAGCTCCCTGCGGACGAAGACGTTCGCGAAGGCCACCACCACCGACGCCACGAGCACCAGCGCGCCTCCGGCGGCGGCGAGCGGGGAGAGGGTCTGGCCGCGCAGGGCGGGGAGTTCGAGCAGGACGACGCCGCCGACGCCGAGCAGCGCGGCGGCGATCTTCCGCGGCGTCAACGGGTGATCGCGCAAGAGCAGGCGCGCGACCAGCGCGAGCCAGACGGGGAAGGTGGCGAAGAGCACCGCCGCGAACGCGGAGGGCACCCATTGCTGCGCGGCGAAGAGCAGCGCGTAGGGGATCCCGATCTGCAGGACGCCGACGAACGCCATCCAGCGCACGGCGCGCCTGCCGTGACCGCGCAGGCCCGCGCTGGCGGCGAAGGGAAGGAGCACCGCCGCCGCCAGCAGCATGCGGGTGCCGGCGAAGAGGAACGGAGGCAGGTCGCGCAGCCCGAGCTTGATGAACATCCAGGTGGAGCCCCAGACGATGCAGCACGAGACGTAGGCTGCGCGGACCTTGCCGTTCATTCCCAGAGGACGGAGCGCATCGAGAGCGAGCCCATGTCGAACCCGGACACGGGGAACTTGACCTCGTCGCGCGCGTCGGCTGCGCCGGCGGCGTAGAGCAGCGGGAAGTAGTGATCGGGCGTGGGATGCGAGATGCGGCCGGAATCCGATTCCGCCAGTCTCGCCAGCGCGGCGCCGTCGTGCTGTCCGGCGGCATCCGCCACGTCCGCGTCGAACGAGTGCGCCCAGTCCGGCGTGGTGGAGTCGCCGCGCTGCCAGCTGGCGAACGCGTGCCGCAGGTTGTGGGTGATGTTTCCGCTCCCCAGAACCAGCACGCCTTCTTCGCGGAGCGGCGCCAGCGCCTGCCCGATGGCGAGGTGGCCCGCGGCAGGCAGCCTCCCGTCGATGCTGAGCTGGACCACCGGGAGGTCGGCTTTCGGGCGCAGGTACTTCAGCACGGTCCAGGTTCCGTGATCGAGGCCCCAGTCGGTGCGCAGGGAAGCGCTTTCGCCGACCAGCTTCGCCACGCGGTTCGCGAGCGCGACGTTGCCGGGGGCAGGGTACTGCTGCTCGTACAGCTCGGGCGGGAACCCGCCGAAGTCGTGGATGGTCCTGGGGTGCTCGTTCCCCGTCAGGAACGTTCCGGGGACGTACCAGTGCGCGCTGATGCTGAGGATCGCCTTGGGCTCGGGGAGCAGCCCGGCCAGCCTGGTGAAACCGCGGCTCCATTCGTTGTCCTCGATCGCGTTCATCGGCGAGCCGTGGCCGACGAAGAGGATGGGCATGCGCTTCATGAGGACACTAGGATGCCGGAATTTGCCGGACGCTTCCGGCAGGGAGCGCAAGCATGCCTGCACTGCCCCCAGCGCGCGTGTTCCTGCTCTCGCCGGCTCGTGCAGGCGGGGAGCGGATGGGGCTGCTGCTCAGGCCGCAGGCGGGCTTCGCGCTCGCCTGGGAGTTCCAGCGCGACGGCGCCCCCCTCGGCGAGCTCTTCCAGTTCGCCAGCGGATTGTACTTCCGCGGGAAGCTCGCTTATGCGCGCGCGTTCGCGCGCCCGCCGGCGGGCGGTGCGGGTGCGCTCGCCATCGTGCCCGGCCGCGGCCTCTTGGACGTGGACGCGCGGATCACCGCGGACGAGCTGCGGGCGATCGCGGAGGTCCCGGTGGACCTGCGCGACGCGCGCTACCGGGCGCCGCTGGAGCGCGACGTGCAGGAGCTGGCGCGACGGCTGGGGAAGCATGGCGAAGCGGTGCTGCTCGGGAGCATCGCCACCGCCAAGTACGCCGACGTGCTGCTGGACGCGCTCGGCGAGCGGCTCCTCTTTCCGCCGGACTTCGTCGGGCGCGGAGACATGAGCCGCGGCGGGCTGCTCCTGCGTTGCGTCCGCGGCGGGACGGAGCTGCAGTACGCGCCGCTGCGGGGGGCGGTGCGGCATGGGCCGCGGCCGCCGAGGCTGCCGCGAGTGCCGCGGGGGTGAGCGGCGCTCCGGAGACGTCGGTCGGGGCAACTTGAATTCGCAGACATCTTCGGGAAGCGCGCACGCCTCTGCGAAAGCGTCTCGCATCGACGCGGAGAGATGTCAGACCCCCTCTGTACGATGCGAGCATGAAGAGAGGCCAGCAAGAGCTGCCGTTGCCGATGTGGGGCGGGGCGAGGAAGGGCGCGGGGCGGAAGCGGAAGGCGAGCCGGCCGCAAGTTCCGCACGCGCCGCGCGAGAAGTTTCGCAAGGGCGCGCTGCACGCCACGCTGCGCATGCGAGGCGAGGTCTGGAATCTGCGGACGCGCCGCTGCTTCCGGGCGCTGCGTCACGCGTTCGAGCAGGGCTGCGAGAGGTTCGGCGTCCGCGTGATCCACTTCTCGGTCCAGGGCAACCATATCCACATGATCGTGGAGGCGGCGGATCCGGGGTCGCTGGGCCGGGCGATGAAGGGGCTCGAGGTCCGCATGGCCCGCGCGCTGAACAAGGTGATGAACCGCTGCGGGCCGGTGTTTGCGGATCGCTACCACTCGCACTTGCTCAGGACGCCGCGCGAGGCGGCACACGCGGTGCGGTACGTGCTGGAGAACCAGGTCGTCCATGCCCGCCGCGGAGGCTGGGCGATTCCGCGCGGCGTCGATCCGTATTGCTCCGCGGCGCCTCACGACCACGGCCCTCCATTGGTCGTCGAACCCCTCTGGTGGATGCTGCGCGTCGGCGTCGCTCGCGCCTCCACGTCGAGACGCGCAGCCTGACGCTCCGCTGGGCGGTCCGAGGTGGCCACCAACGGAAGTGACAGGTCACGCCGGCATGCGTGCTTGCTGGTTGATCGTCCTCATGCCGCTGGCAGCACACGCTGCGCAACTCGAATTCGAGATCGCTCCAGGTTACACGTGGTCCAACGACATCAGCGCCTCGGCGCCGGTGTTGCGCGGCCGGGTTGGCATCGAATTCCCCTGGTTTACGCCATCGATCGTTGGCGTCGGCGCGTTTCTCGAGGACCCCGGTCCGCTCGTGCACCAGCGCCAGGGAGGCGGATGGACGGGCCTGGGCGTCGCGGCGGAAGCGCGCTTCCACACCAACGGTGAGCAACGGCTCTTCGTGGCCTTGGGTGCCGGATGGGGGCAACTCTCCGCCCTTCAGGCCGAGAACGGCGACACCGAAGGTTACCGGGGAATGGACGCTCCCTACGTCGAGGCCGCCCTGGGGTATCAGTGGGTTGGCGACGGATTGCGGCTCGGCCTCGAGGTGACCCTCGATGTCTTCAATCGCGTCAACCTGATGGGTGACCTCGGAAGCCGGATCTGTGTCGACAGCGTTTCTCCCGGTTCCGGCGGCTTCGTCATGGTGTGCCCCACGGGCCGCTCGTTCTCCATGATCGGGCTGGCCCTGACGATCGGCTTCGCTCCGCGGCATTAGGGTGAGTTGAATACGATGCGTGCGCAGACGATGGTGGCACTCCAGTGCGCGCGTTTTCGGCACGCGGCGCACGGGTCGGTGCTGAGATGATTCGGCGCACATGTCTTTGAAAGCCGATCGCACGGCGAAATCGGTACGTGTCCCCAATTTCGGTCAGACTGCTGGGCGACCTGGGAACGTGACGCTTGGCTTCGCTCCACAGTAGCGCGGCCGAATCGCCTCCGGAGACATGTGCGCGCAATCAAGTGTGGGCGCCGATCGCCTAGAACTTCCCCCCGCGCCCCGCGCCCCCCGCGAACCGCTGCGCGCCCTCCTTCGCTCCCGCTTCCAGCGCGCGGTTCCCGTGCCGAAGCTCGTTCCGCATCGCCTCCGCGAACGCGAGATCCCCCTGCTCGTACGCCGAGCGCCGGTCGGTGCGCATGCAGAACTGCGGGAAGGCGGCGATCTCCTGCGCCAGCGCCTCCGCCGCGGCGCGCGCGGCACCCGGTGGGGCGAGGCGATTCGCCAGGCCGATCTGCAGCGCCTCCTGCGCCTTCACCGGGCGGCCGGTGAGGATCAGATCGAGCGCGCGCGCGAGCCCGATCAGCCGCGGGAGCCGCACGGTGCCGCCGTCGATCAGCGGCACGCCCCAGCGCCTGCAGAACACCCCAAGCGTCGCGTCTTCCGCGACCACGCGGAGATCGCACCACAGCGCGAGCTCGAGGCCGCCGGCGACTGCGTACCCCTCGATCGCCGCGATCACCGGCTTGTCGAGCAGAAGGCGGGATGGGCCCATCGGGCCGTCGCCCTCGTCGGAGACGTGGTCGTACTTCCCCGCGGCAAACGACTTGAGATCGGCTCCCGCGCAGAACGTCCCGCCTTCGCCCCAGAGGACGGCCACGCTGGCCTCGGGGTCCGCGTCGAAGGCGCGGAAGGCGGCCGCGAGCGCCTGGGCCGTCTCGGGATCGACCGCATTGCGCGCCTTCGGCCTGCTCAGGATGACGGTTCTGACGGGCCCCTGGCTCTCGGTGCGCACGGTCATGCGCCGAGTCTACCGCCCGGCTTGGGCGTCCGATATGGCGGCGCCCAGCAGCGCCCGCGCGCCGGCGAGGTCGCGGTTGCGCAGCGCATTCCGCGCCGCCTGCACCTGCCGCCGCGCCTGGCCGGTGAACGCGGCTTGCGCCTGATCCAGCTCGGCGTCGATCGAGGCATTGCCGCCCTGCAGTTGCTGCTGGGCGGTGTAGAGCGCATCCACCGCCGACTGCACCGCCGCGCGCTGCGATTGCCGCTGCTGCAGCTCGGCCTGCCGCTCCGCTTCCGCGTCCGCGACTTGCTGGCGCAGCTGCTCGACGACCGAGGTGAGCTGCTGGAGCTGCTGCGAGGTCTGCCGCGATGCCGCGAGCTCCTGCTCGAGCGTGTCGAGCCGCGCGCGCAGCGCCTGCAGCTCGCGGTGCACCTCGTCGGGCCCCGCGTCGCGTTGCGCGACTCCCGCGTCGGCGGGCGCGGGCGGTGACGGGCGCAGCTTGCCCGGCGGATCCGTGCCGAGCAGGATCGGCCCGTCGCCGGCGTCGGCCCGTCCCCGCGGCGTCCGCGTCCGTGCCGGCGCTTGCGCGAGCAGCACTGCGAGCACCAGGGCAGGGACGGCGGCGAGCACCTTCATCAGCGCAATGTAAGTCACGGGCCCGCGGGCGGTGCCGCTTCGGTGGCGAGGAGCTGCCGCACCCGCGTTTCGTCGGAGGGGCCGCGGTACCGGAGATCCTCCAGCGCCTCCCGCAGGGGAACGTCCCGGCGCAGGGTGGCGAGCTCGCGATACAGCAGCACGTCTGCCAGCCGGGCGCGCAGGGTAGTGGCCAGCCGGTCCGCGGCCCGCACCGCCTCCGGCCAACCGCGGCCATCCAGCGGGATGCTCTCGAGATGCTCGAATCGGCCGAGCAGCGCGGCGGCGGTGCGCTCGCCGAATCCGGGCAGGCCGGGAAGTCCGTCGGCGTCGTCCCCGATCAGCGCCAGCAGGTCCGGGATCGATGCCGGCTTCACTCCTCGACGCTGGAAGAGCGCCTCCTCGTTCGTGACCTTCTTCCGGATCACGTCCACCTGCACCACGTGGTCGCCGTCGAGGCACTGGCCGAGGTCCTTGTCCGGGGTGAGGATGCGCACCTGATCGACCTGCGCGCCGTACCGCGCGGCCGCGCTGGCGAGCGCGTCGTCCGCCTCGAACTCGCGCATCGACCAGACCACCACGCCGGCGGCGCGGACGGCCTCCTCGGCGGAGTCGAACTGGGCCCTCAGCTCGGGAGGAACGCCTTCGTCCGACTTGTACGGGGGGAAGAGATCGTTGCGGAACGAGCGGATCGGGTTGTCGAACGCGACGGCGATGTGCGTCACCTGCTCGGCGGGATCGAGCAGCAGCGCGAGCAGCGACTGGAGCAGCCCGCGCGTCGCCTTCTGCGGGTGCGCCGGCCGCCTGGAGAAATGCGCGC
>DASREU010000463.1:0-19098 GCA_035651935.1 Myxococcales bacterium
CCAGCGAGGCGCGGGTCGATTCGCAGCGCATCCGCACCGGCAAGCTGATCGAGAGCGACTGGGCCAAGCTCGCGCAGGCCGCGGGCGTCCTCGCGGACGCCAACGTGCACATCGACGACACCCCGGCGGTGTCGGCGCTGGAGTTGCGGGCCAAGTGCCGGCGCCTGTTCGCCAAGCACGAGGAGTCGGACGCGCCCATCCGGTTGATCGTCATCGACTACCTGCAGCTGATGCGCGGCAACGAGCGCATCGACAGCCGCGAGCAGCAGATCGCGGAGATCTCCCGGTCGCTGAAGGCGCTGGCGAAAGAGCTGGGCGTGCCCATCCTCGCGCTCTCGCAGCTGAACCGGTCGTTGGAGAAGCGGCCCGACAAGAGGCCGCTGATGTCCGACCTGCGCGAGTCCGGCTCCCTCGAACAGGACTCGGACACCATCCTCTTCATCTACCGCGAGGAGGTCTACGAGAAGGAGAAGGAGGAGGTGAAGGGAGTGGCGGAGATCATCATCGGCAAGCAGCGCAACGGCCCCATCGGCACCGCAAATCTCGCCTTCATCCACGAGCACACGCGCTTCGAAAACCTGGCCCGCGAGTACATCCCGAGCGGCGGCGACTAACCCGAGGGAGTTTCGGGGACACAATACGAAACTCGCTTCCCCGCCGGTGTGGCGCGAGGCGCGGCGTACTCGGTCCGAAGGCGAATTTCGTACGTGTCCCCGAAATTCGGTCCGAAACTCGAGGCGGAGTAACTCGTCCCGGGACGAGTTGGATTGTTCAGTTCCGGACTCGTCGTCGCACGAGTCAGCGCGCTCAGACCGACCCGCTGGCGCCGCCGCCGCCGGACCGGCCGCCGCCGCCGCCCGAAAATCCGCCGCCGGCTCCCCCGCCCCAGCCTCCGCCGCCGCCCCAGCCGCCGCGCCCTCCGCCGCCGGTCATCACCACCATCTGCTTGCGCGGGAGGACCTTGTCGTACTCGCGGCGGTAGCCGCAGGCCGGATTGGTGCAGACCTGCCGGACGCGGGCCAGGCCCTGGCTGAAGTAGGTCGGACGCGAGATCAGCTCCTCGTCGATCACCATCCACGATCCGTCGCGCGGACACTTGTGCGAGCGGATCGATGCCCAGAGGATCGCGTTCAGGATCAGCCCGCCCGCGAGCGCGAGCCAGCCCGGCCCGCTCGTCATCGCCACGAGCGAGATCACCGAGGCGCCCGTCAGTCCCGCGCCGGCGAGCTGCGTTCCGCGCCCGGGGAACCGGCGCCGGGCCGCGCTGGTGGAGAGGAGGATGGCGAGAGCGCCCATGCAGAGGACGGTCACCGCCAGCCCGCCGAAGTTCGGCGGCGCCTGGTAGCCCGGCATCCCGATGCCCTGGCCTCCCCGTGCCGCGTCCCTCGCCGGCGCCGCGTCGCCTCCCGCCGCGGCATCCTTGCGGAGGATGGCCGCCAAGGCATCGACGACGTGCACCGCCGCGCCCGAGTAGTCGTCGTTCTTCATGTACGGGAACGCCTGCTCGGTCCGGATCTGGCCCACCCTTCCGTCGGGGAGGACCCCTTCCAGGCCGTAGCCCACCTCGATGCGGATCAGGCGATGCCCGACGGTGCCGGGGACGAAGAGCACCAGCACCCCGTTGTCGCGCCTGGCGCTGTTCCCCACCCCCCACTTCTTGAAGAGCGCGACCGCGTACTCCTCGAGGGAGTCGTCACCCAGCGCCGTCGGCGGCACGGTTGCGACGGCGACCTGGGCGATCCCCGCATGGTCCAGTCCCGACGCCACGTCGGTCACGTGCGCGACGGCGTTGCGGTCGAGGAGCCCGGCGCGGTCGACGACGTAGCCGGTGAAGTCCGGCAGGGTGGCCGCCAGGAGCAGCGCGAGGAGCATGGCGGAACAATAACGCCGATCAGACCGCGAGGTGCGCGAGCGTGCGGGCGAGGCGCGAGGCGGCCATCTGGCTCGGCAGCTCGATCACCGGCACCTGGGCGCCTTTCGCCTCGGTGCGCAGCGCCTCCAGCCGCTTGCCGGGCTTCTGATCGGGATCGAGCAGGACCAGGTCGGTGTGCTTTCGGCCGAGACGGGCGCCCGCCGCGGTCGCGGTCCGGACGTCGCAGGCGCTCTTCAGCGTCCGGGCGACCTCGCGCAGCCAGCGCGAGTCGTCCGACACGAGCAGCACGCTCGGCCGGGAAGCCGGCGGCTGCAGCGGAAGCTCGACGAAGAACCGCGTGCCGCTCGCGGAGCTGCTCTCCGCCCACAGCTCTCCCCCGTGCCGCTCGGCGATGTCCCGCGCGATCCGCAGGCCGCGCCCCGGGCCCAGCCCGGCGACCAGCTTCGGCAGCTCGGCGGGGGCGATGCCGTCGCCCTGGTCCTTGACCGAGAGCCGCACGAATCGCGGGCTGGCGCGCCAGCCGGACACCTCCACCTGGCCGCCGCGCGGCGAGAAGCGGACGGCGTTCGCGATCAGGTTGTCGAGCACCCGCGCGAGCAGCTCGTCGTCGCCGCGGATCTCCACCGGACGCGAGGGCGGCACCGCGACCAGCTCCACACCGCGCTGCTTCGCCACCGGGAGCGCCTGGGCGACCGCGGCGTCGATCAGGTGGCCGAGATCGAAAGCGGACACCTGCAGCGCCTCGCGGTCGCGCTGCTTCGCCGCCTCGAGGATCCGCTCGGCGAGCTGCATCGCGCGCAGGCCCTGTCGCGCGCAGGCGGCGGCGCACTCCCGCTGCGCCGAGGTGAGCGAGGTGTCGCGGGCGAGCAACTCGGCGTTGCCCATCACCGCCTGCAGCGGGCTGCGCACGTCGTGGGCCGCGTCGGCAAGCCCCGCCTCCAGCGCGGTCACCCGCTCCGCGAGGCGATCGCCGCGCGCGAGCAGGTCGAATTTCTCCAGGGCGGCGCGGAGCCTCCGGTAGAGCAACTCGGGCTCGCCGGGCACCACCACGTCGTCGGCGCCGCCGGCGAAGTACGCCGCCCCCGGCGCGCCGAGGACCACCAGCCATCCGGCCCGCGCCCGGAACCGCGAAAGCTCGCCCTTGGGATCGACCGCCACCAGCACCTCGGCGCGCGAAGTCCCGTCGTCGGGCTCGGCCGGAATGCCGCCGCGCGAGAGCCGCATGCAGAGGCGCCGCGCCTCCGCGGGCGGGGCTGCGACGCGCACACGAATGGCATGGCCCACCGGCATCGGGTCTCCGCACTCTGCGGTACGCCCATGATTTTACCGCTTGCTCACGGGCGCCGCCAACGCTGAGGAGTCAAGGCCTTGCGGCGGCAACCAGGAATTCGCGGTTGCCGGCCGGGCCGTGGAGGGGCGATTCGACGGATCCCCGGACTTTGAGCCCAAGTCTTTGAAATTGCGATTCAATCTCCGAGACCACCCGCGCATGTACGGCGGGGTCGCGCACCACGCCACCCTTCCCGACCTCTGTCCTGCCCGCCTCGAACTGGGGTTTCACCAGGACGCACGCCCACGCATCGGAGGGCCGCAGCGCCGCGACCAGGGCGGGCAGCACCAGGCGCAACGAGATGAACGAGAGGTCGGCGACCGCCGCGCCGCAGGGTTCGCCGAGGTCGAGCGCGCGCGCATTCACGCGCTCGAGCACCACCACCCGCGGATCGGCCCGGAGCCGGGGATGGAGCTGGCCGTATCCCACATCGACGGAAAAGACGCGGGCGGCCCCGCGCTGGAGGAGCACGTCGGTGAACCCGCCGGTCGAGGCGCCCAGGTCGAGGCAGGTCCGCCCCTCCACGGGAAGGGCGAAGTGATCGAGCGCCCTCGCGAGCTTCAGCCCTCCGCGGGAGACGTAGGGGAGCTGCTCCTTGACCCGCAGCTCGACGCTCTCGTCGAGCAGCTGCCCCGGCTTCTCCACCCGGTGATCGTCCGCCACGACGCTTCCGGCGAGGATCAGCGCCTGGGCCCTGGTGCGCGACTCGGCCAGCCCGCGCTGCTGCACGAGCACGTCGGCCCGCACCTTCATCGCCGCTGTTCGGGAGTCGCCGGCGTCGCCGGCCCGATCAGCTGGGCGATGCGGGCGAGGAGCCGCTCCATGTCGATGGGCTTGCTGAAGTAGTCCGAGGCGCCGGCGGCGAGGCCGGTGCGGATGTCGGTGGCGGTCTTCTTCGCGGAGATGAAGATCACCGGGATGTCGCGGAACTCGTCGTTCTTCTTCACCGCCCGGCAGAGCTCGAAGCCGTCGATCCAGCTCATCATCACGTCGAGGAGGATCAGGTCAGGCCGGTCGACGTGCAGGGTGGAGATCAGGCGCAGCCCGTTCGCCGCCTGCGAGACCTCATAGCCCTCCAGCTCGAGCGCCATCTTCAGCATCTCGCGCGTCTCGCGGTCGTCGTCGACGATGATGATCTTCTTGCGGGCTGCCATGGACTCTCCGACGCGCGACTTCAGCGGCGATTCACTTCTCCTGCCCGGAGAAGGGGGCGGCGCGGTCGCCTTCGAGCAGCACCTCGACCTTGCGCTCCGCCTCTTCCAGCCGCGCCGCGCCTGCGCGGGCGAGCTGGATCCCTTCCTCGAACGCCGAGATCGATTCTTCCAGGGAGAGCCCTCCGCCTTCGAGCCGCTCGACCACCCGGGCGAGGCGCGCGACGATGTCCTCGTACTTCTCGGAGACTGGCTGTGCGACTGCGTCGGCCACGGCGACCCCTTCGTAGCACCGGAGCTGCCCGGTTTCTACTCGTTCTCTTCCACCACCTCTGCGACGAGTTCGCCTTCGTGCAACCGGACGCGCACCCGCTCGCCCGGCAGCACCTGCGCGGCATCGAGCACGGCGTGGCCGCGCGGATCGAACACCACCGCGTAGCCGCGCGCGAGCACCTTGAGCGGCGAGAGCGCATCGAGCCGCGCCGTCAACCCCTCGTAGCGGTGGCGGCGCGCCGCCAGCGCGCGCGCCGCCAGCGCCTTCAGCTTCTGCTCGAGCCGCGCCACCTCGCGCTCCAGCCGGTGCAGCCTCTCCCGCGGGTGCTGCGTCTGCAGGCGCTCCCGCGTCAGCCGGAGCATCTCGCGCCGCGCCGCGAGCTGATCGCGGATCGCGTCCTCCAGCCGCTGCCGCGCCCGGTCGAGCCGCAGCTTGCGATCGCCGATCAGGCGGCGCGGGTCCGCCACCCGGCTGCGCAGCTTGTCGTGCTGGCTGCGCTTGCGCTCCAGCTGGGAGCGCATCGCCCGCCAAAGCCGCGCGCGCCGCTGCGCGAGATCCGCCACCAGCTCGTCCTTCACCCGCGCGATCAGCTCCGCCGCCGCCGTGGGAGTGGGCGCGCGCACGTCGGCGCAGAAGTCGGCGATGGTGACGTCGGTCTCGTGGCCCACGGCGCTGACCGTCGGGACCGGACAGCCGCAGAGAGCGCGCGCCACCACCTCCTCGTTGAACGCCCAGAGGTCCTCGAGGCTGCCGCCGCCCCGCGCGATCACCACGACGTCGACGCGCGGCTGCTTGGCCGCGCGCACGATCCCCCGCGCGATCTCCTGCGCCGCGCCTTCACCCTGCACGCGCGCCGGCACGATCAGCACCGGGAGATTGGGAAACCTCCGGTGCAGCACGCGGAGGAAGTCGTGCACCACCGCGCCGCTCGGGCTGGTGACGAGCGCGATACGGCGGGGCAGGAACGGCAGCTTGCGCTTCCTCCCCGTGTCGAACAGCCCCTCCTTCTGCAGCCGCTCCTTCAGCTGCTCGAAGGCGATCTGCAAGGCCCCGGCGCCGAGCGGCTCCACCGTGTCGCAGACCAGCTGGTAGCGGCCTTGCGGCTCGTACACGGCGAGCCGCCCGCGCGCGACCAGCGAGAGACCGTTGCGGAACGCGAACCGCAGCCGCTGCGCCTGGGTGCGGAAGAGGACCGCGTCGATGCAGGCTTCCGTGTCCTTGAGCGTGAAGTAGAGGTGGCCGCTGGACGGCGCTTTCAGATTCGAGACCTCGCCTTTCACCAGCACCGAGGGGAACCGGCCCTCGACGATGGCCTTCAGCTCGCGGGTCAGCTCGGAGACGGAGTACACCCGCGGCCCGTCGGCGCGCTTGCCGAAGAGATCGAACTGCCCGGCGGAGGTGGCGGGCTTGGGAGGAAGCCGCTCGGGCATCAGCGCGCCGCCCTCTCCTCGAGCTTCGCCACCCAGCGCCGCGCCTTGTCGCCGAGGTCGTCGGGCGCCGGGAGAGCCTCCCCGACCAGGGCGAATCCGCGCCGTGCGGCCGCGGGATCGCTGTCTTTCGCGAGATACGCGCGCAGATGGATCTCGCGCGCCTCGCTCGCGACCCGCTCGAGCCCTGCGCGCGCCTCGGCATTCGAGGGATCATTCCGCAGCGCCGCGCGCAGATGGGCGGCGGCCTTCGGGAGCGCGTCCTCGCCGGAGAGTCCGTGCGCGAGGAGCAGATGGCGGACCGCGAGCGCCTTCGCGACGGCGAGGGCGAGCGGAGCGCGCTCTCCCCCGGAGATGTCGCGCGCCGCCCGCGCCGCTTCCTCGAGCGTGCGCAAGGCGAGCGCCGGATCCCTCTCCGCCAGGCCGGTCCGGGAAGCGGCGTCGAATCGTTCCAGCAGCGAGAGGAATCGCCGTCCCTGGGGACCGCCGGCCGCCTTCGCGTGCACGGTGGCCAGCGCCACGTCGCCCGCGAGCCAGGCGGCGAGGATCGCCTGCGTTGCGGCGGCGCCGCTTCTCGCAGGGTGCTGCGAAGCAGGAGCCCGGACCGGTGTGCGCGCTGCCGACACGTCGGGCACGAGCGCGGTCGGATCCGCGGATCGCGTTTCGGCGCGCCGCGCCGCTTCCGCTTCGGCAGCCTGCAAGGATCGCGCGATCTCCGGGTTGCCGCGATCGAGCTCGGCGGCGACCCTCAGCGCGTCGAGCGCCTCGCTCCACTTCCCGGCCCGTCCGAGCCCAGCGCTTTCCCGAAGAGACTCGCGCGCGGCCAGGCGGACAGCTTCCGCGCGCGCCTCCGCGTCGGCCGCTTCCCGCAACCGGCTGTGCCGCAGAAGCGCCGCCGCCGCGACGATGGATACCGCCACGAGCGCCGCGCCGTACACGCTCGCCCGGCCGCGCCCCGCCACAGCGATCGCGGTCCAGGCGAGCACGCCACCGGCCTCGAGAAAGCGAAGCCGCGTGTCCCCGATGGCGATCTCGTCTCCGTTCCGCAATCTCCGCCGGCCCACGCGCCTGCCGTTGACGCGCGTGCCGTTTCCGGATCCCTGATCGCAGACCACCCAGGACGCCCCCTGCTTCTCCAGCCGGGAGTGCTGACGCGAGATGGAGAGGTCCGCGATCGCCACGCCGTTGCCCTGCGCTCGCCCGACGGTCGTGAGCGGCTCGACGAGCACGAACTCCGCTCCCTTGCGCGGCCCCGCCGTGACCACGAGGCGCGGCGCGGCCTTGCCTGATCGCCCTGCGCAGGTGAGCTGCGCGGACGGCGCGTCGGGCCGCGTCCGCTCGGCGGCAAGCTCCGGCGGCGGCCTGCGCCGGGTCCTCTGCGCGGTCGCGAGCATCTTCTTCAGCGTATCACCCGTCGGCATCGTCGGGCTGCGGTGAAACGAGGTTGTCCTGCGCTTTCCGGTGGCATCCGCCCGGGTCGTCACCCGGGAAACGGAGCAGGATCTCCCGCCAGGTCTGCTGCGCCTTCTCGGCCTCGCCGTAGCGCTCGAAGCGGGAGGCGGTGAAGAGCAGCCGGCGGCACTCGCGCTCGAGCCCGCGGCCCGCATCCGCGATCAGCCGTTCGAGATCGGCCGGAGCTTCGGGGGGCGCACCGGCGGCCTCGATCTGATCGCGAGCTTCCTTGAACGCGAGCCAGGCGTCGTACTCGTTGCGCGGCGCGATCCGGCGCTCGCGCATCCTCCGCTGCCCCCGCTCGTAGGCGCTCCTCGCTGCGTCGAGACGAGCGCGCCGCTCCAGCGGCGAAAGCTCTGCCATCGCCAGCGGCACACCGGCATCGCCGCGCGCGGGCGCAGCGGCCGCATCGCCGAGGTAGACGGCGCGTTCGCCGGCGACGCCGCCCAGCAGTACGGCCCCGGCGACCAGAGTGGCGCGGAGAGGAGCCGGGAGATCGCGCCAGCGGGCCTGGAGCCCGGCGGCGCCCGGTGCGCAGCGGAATTCGAAGAGCACGCCGCCGACTCCGATCCGGTCGCCTTCGCGGAGCTGGGCGCGTCCGGCGACCGCCGCTCCGTTCAGCTCGGTGCCATTCGCCGATCCCCGATCGAGCAGCGCCCATCCTTCGCCTTGCCGCTCGATCCGGGCATGCACCCGCGACACCGTCGCCTGGTTGAGGACGACGTCGTTCGCGGCGTCGCGCCCGAAGCTCACCGCCGACTCGAAGCGGTACCTGCGCCCCCGCCCCCTCCCCTTCGCGATGATCAGGGCGAACGCCACCGGTCAGAAGCTCCCGCCGAGGAACACCTGGTACGCGATCGGCCCGAAGAGCATGAGGAAGAGCGTGGGAAAGATGCAGAGGAGGAGCGGCAGCAGCAGCTTGACCGGCGCTTCGTTCGCGAGCTTCTCCGCGCGCTGGGTGCGCTCGACCCGCATCTGCGTGGCGAGCACGCGGAGGACGTTCCCGAGCGGCGTCCCCATCCGGTCCGCATGCACCAGCGCGTGGACGAACGAGCTGAGCGCGGGAAGGCCGGCGCGCCGGGCGAGGCCCCGCAACGCCTGCTCGCGGGTCTGCCCGAGCCTCAATTCCTTGAGCGCGATCGACAGCTCGGCCGCGAGCGGTCCCTGCTTCCCCTTCTCCACCACCTTCGCCAGCGCCGCCGCGAAATCGAGTCCGGCCTCCACGCTCAGCGTGAGCAGATCGACGGCATACGGCAGCGCCCGGACGATCGACCGCTGGCGGACCCGGATCCGGTCGCGGAGCCAGAGGAGCGGGGCCGCTGCCCCGGCGGGCGCGAGCAGGAGCGGCGCGGCCGTCGCGAAGCAGACGGAGAGCAGAACGCCGGCGATGGCCGACGCGAACGCCGAGAGCTGCGCGAGCGCGACCAGCTCTGCGGGTTGCAGATCCGCGGGCCGTCCAGCCCGGCAGATCCAGCCCTCGAGCCACTCCAGGGGACGCCCGCGCAACCAGCGGGCGTTCAGCGCCGCCAGCGCAGTGACCGCCGTAGACCGGAGCCCTCCTCTGTCCCGCCCGCCACCCACGCCTCCCAACTTTTCCCCGAACGCTGCCGCAGCCGCCGCCGTGGCGGCTGCGAACGCCACCGCCCCTCCGCCCGCCAGGAGCGCCGCCGCCGCTTCCAACAGCTCGCACGCGTCCCCGCTCATACGTCGATCGCGACGATCCGCCGGATCGCCAGAAAGCCGATGACCTGCAGCAGCGCGATGCTGGAGAGCAGCACGTATCCGAACGCTCCCTCGAACATCGGGTCGATCAGGTCGGGCCGGTACGACTGCAGGAAGATCCCGATCAACAGCGGGAGCGAGGCGACGATCATCCCCTGCAGCTTCCCCTGGCTGGTGAGCGCCGCGATCCTTCCCTCCAGGCGGAACCGTTCCCGGAGCGTGCCCGCGACGATCTCGAGCATCTCCCCCAGGTTGCCCCCGAGTTGCCGGGCGATGCTGGTCGAGACCGCGACCAGCTCCAGCTCCTCCGATCCGACGCGCTCCGCCATCGCCGCGAGGGCGGCGTCGAGCCCCATTCCGAGCTTGACCTCGCGGGTGAACAGCCCGAGCTCCTGGCGCAGCGGCGCCCCGCTCTCGCGGCCCACCTGGTCGAGCGCCTGCTGCAGCGTGAGACCCGCCCGGAGCGCGCTCGCCGTCTGCTGCAGCGCCTCCGCGAGCTGGGCGTCGAAGCGCTGGACGCGCTTGCGCCGGTAGAAGCGGACCGCGAGGGCCGGCGCGAAGAAGCCGGCGGCCGCGGCGGCGGCCGCACAGAAGGGGCCGCCGAGGGCGTACCCCGATGCGGCGAAGACGGCGAGCGCCGCGACGTTCAGCCGGACCAGCTGCCGCGGCTCCACGAAGAGGAACATGGCTCCCAGCGCCTCGAGCGAGGGGGACACGTACCGGCGCTGGTACTCCTGGAAGGCCTTGCGCAGTACCCGGAACGCCGGGAAGGTGAGCAGCGCCGCCGACGCCGCGGTGAGGAGGAAGACGAGGCCGGAGGCGATCACCAGTCCCTCGCCTCGGCAGGCGCGGGCCCGCCGCGGTTGCCGCGGATGATCTGGATGGTGCGGTACCGCTTCTGCTGCAGCTCCTTGGCGCGCTCGCCGGTGAAGAGCGTCTTCTCGTCGACGATGGCGCGCTTCTCCTGGGCATCGAGATCGTCGGGATTGCGCAGGAGCAGGGTCAGGGTCCCCAGCTCCTGCGCCACCGCGAGCATCTCCGCCTCCTCCGGAAGCGCGAGCAGCGTGACGGTGCCGAAGCGCTTCTCCTCTTCGGGGACATGGACGGTTGCGGCGGTGATGTGCCCGGTGGCGAGCACCACCACGTTCTGCAGCAGCGTCAGGGTGCGCAGCTGCTGCGTCTGCGGATCGCGGAAGCTGCCGATCACGTCCACGTGATCGTTCGGCCGCACCCAGAGGCCGACGGCGTTCTTCTCCTGCACCTCGATGGTCACCGCCCGGCCCTTCGGGGTGATCAGCGAGGAGAACCCCGGCTCGCGCGCCGATTCGAAATGGCTGGCGAGGATGGGGTCGCCGGCTTTCAGCGGCACGAGGACGCGCTGCCCCACCGGGCTGTCCTTCTGGATGGTGCCGTCCTCCCCGGCCTGGATGAACGAGGCGGTGACGAACTGCGCCGGGATCTCCTTCACCGCGATCATCGCCTCGACGAGCTCCGCGCCCTCGGCGATGTCCCGCGCCGCGCAGAGCACGTGCGTGGTCTGCCAGCGTTCGCGGATCTTCCGGTCGCGCGCGCGCATCGCCGCCCAGGCCGTGGCGCCGGACAGGGCGCCCAGCGCCAGCGCGAGGAGGAGGGGAGCCTTGCCCTGGAACACGGGACCTCCGCAGCAGGAGCCCCGATGCTGCGCGTGCGGCGCTTTCGCCGCGACCGTCGATCGACCGATGGACCGCTTCGGCTACTTCTGCTCCGACGCCGGCGGCGGTTGCGGCGCGTCCACCTCGCGCAACGCGCGGTGCGCCGCGGAGAGCGCCGCCGTCTCGCCGGGGTAGAGGCGGGAAAGCTCGTCGCGCACCTGCTGCCCCTCGTCGAAGCGCGCGGCGGCGGCGAGGCACTCCACCGCGTGCGCCAGGTTCCAGGCCGCGGCGGCTGCGTCGTCATTGCGCCGCCGCAGATCGGCCGCCTGCCGATACAACGACGCGGCGAGGACGTAGTTGCCGCCATGCCGCGCCTGCTGCGCGTTCGCCTCGATCCCGGCCGGATCGGTGGCCGGCGCCGCGGCGACAGCTCTCATCCGCGAGAGCTCTTTCGCCTCGGCCGCGGGCTTCTCTTGCCGGGCTGTCGCCTGCCCGGCGACGTCGCCTCTCGCCGCCGCCTCCGCCACGGCGGCCGGCGCGGCGGGACGCCCGGGCGCAGCCACCTTGTCCTTCGAGGAGATCGGCACCGTCGCCGACCCCGAGGCCGCGGGAGCATCCCGATTCGCCGCGACCGATCCTGCCGCCGTTTCCTTCCGCTGCTCCGCCTTTGCCTTCCGCGGCGGCGCAGGCAGGGAAGCGACGCGATCTTTTTTCTCGAAAGCGGCGGGCGGCGATCCCGGGGCCGCGCCAGGGGCCTCCTCGGTCCGATCGAGCGCCGATTGCGCCGGCGCCTGCGCAGCGGGGGGCGCCGCCGGGCGCTCCTGCTTCTTCTCGCCCGCGGCGGCGCGGTCGCCCTCGTTCTCGCGCGGCCCCGCCCGAGCGAGATCGTCCGGCGCCGCCGGCTTCACCCGGATCCGGTACTCGTCCGGTTGTGCCTGGGAAGCCCTCTCCGCGCTGCGCCGCGCGTCGAGCGTGGTGCTCACGACCAGGGCGAGCGCGGCCGCCGCCGCGACGGAGCCTCCGAGCGCGGCCCGCACCATCCACTTCGGCCGCCGCCCGGCGGGGCGCGCCTTCACCGGCGCATGCGCGTCGATGCGCGCCGCTTCCACCCCGAGGGGACGCACGTTCCCGGTCACCTCGATCACCTTGCCGACGTTCCCGTCGTGCTGGTGGTGCGCCTCGGCGCGTGCCGCCTCCAGGATGCGGTCGTCGAATCCCTTGGGCGGCTCCTCCTGCGTGCGCAAAGGCGCGGAGAGCCGGCGCGCCTCGTCCAGCGCCGCCTTCTCCTCCCGGCACGCGGCGCATCCGGCGACGTGCTCTTCCAGCTCCGCCGCGCGCGACGCATCCAGCTCGCCGAAAGCGAGGTCGAGGAGCAGATCCTGGGACTCGGCGTGCGTCATGCCCTCCCCAATCGGGCGTCCACCGCCGGTTCGTCAGCCGCCACTTCCCCGGAGACTCCGGCGGCGAGCAGCGACTTGCGCAGCGCGAGCAGGGCATAGCGCATCCGGCTCTTCACCGTGTTCTCGTTCACTCCCACGAGCTCCGCGATCTCCCGGAACGGCAGGCCCGCCTGCTCGCGCAGCACGAACACCTCGCGTTGCTCCGGCGGCAGCGAAAGCAGCGCCTTCTCCAGCACCGGCCGCAGCCGCGCGCTCTCCGCGCCCCGCCCGGGATCGATCTCGCGCCCGGGCACCGAGTCGACCATCGACGCCTCGCCTTCCGGGCCCTCCGCGTCGAGGCTCTCGGCGCGGCGGAACCGATCGCGCCGCGCTCCGTCCGCGCAGAGGTTGCGGGCAATGGTGAACAGCCAGGTCTGGAAGCGCGCGCGGTGCTCCCACGCTTGCGCTCCCTTGACGATGCGCAGGAACGTCTCCTGCGCCAGGTCTGCCGCTTTTTCCCGGTCTCCCAGCATGCGCACGAGGAACGTGAACAACGGGGCGCGATGGCGCCGGAGGAGGGCCTCGAAGGCCTCCGCGTCGCCCTGCTGGTAAGCCGCCAGCAGCTCCTCGTCGGTGCGTTCCTGCGGCATAAAACGCGCCGGTTGCGCGTCCGATCTACCTAACACGAACTCCGGCGCGCGCCGCTCTCAGGCGGAGAGGCGCGTTTCCGGCGAGACGCCGTGGTGGTTCATCGGCGGGCGGAAGCCCGTGGGCTTGCGGGGCAGGACCAGCTCGGCGGCCGCGCCGTCTCCGCCGCGCAGGCAATGGATGAGCAGGTACACCGCCCGGGGATCGAAGCGGCCGGTCGAGGAGTCCTCGAGGAGCTGATCGATCGCCCCGCGGGCGTTGAACGGCTGCGCGCGATACGTGCGCGGCGCGACCAGCGCCGCGAACGCGCTGGCCACCGCGACGAGATCGAGGCCGCGCAGCGGCGGTTTGCCCTGTACGCGCGGGTATCCGAGGCCGGCGCGGGTGTGGTGGAGGAGCGCGAAGTGCACGGCCGGAGCGTCGCCGAGCACGGTGGCGAGAAGGAGGGCGCCGAGCAGAGGGTGATCCTCGAGCGCCAGCGCCTCGGAGTTGGTCAGGTGATCGCGCTTGAAGCGGAGCCGGAGCGCGGAGTGGCGCATTCCCACGTCATGGACCAGGGCGCCGCCGACCAGACGGGCGAGGCCGGGCGCGGTGCCGAGCGCCGTCCGGAACAGCCGCGCGGCGACCACCGCCGTCCAGACGGCATGCTGGTAGCGCGCCGGGTCGTCGCGCCGCAGCGCCTCCAGCTCGTCCCACACTTCCTGCGGGAAGCGCACATCGGAGAGGACGTCCGCGGCCAGCGCCCGCAGGCCTTCGGTCCCCACCACGAACTGCAGCGAAGGGACTTCGAAGGCCTCCAGCACGGACTGCGCGCAGGTGGTCTCGAACAGAGGCTTCTCTCGAACCTCGCGGGGCGCTCTTGCCGCCGCGTCCTTCAGGCGCGAGAGATCGACGATTTCGCCACGCGACGCGACCACACGGCCATCCGCCGACACCAGGTCCCGTGTCAGGACGGTTCCGGACAACGAGAAGTCCATGACGCCCTCGAGGGCCCAAGGGAGGGGGTGGGCCCGAGGGAAGGAAACGTAATCGCCCGCCCGTGGTGCGAGACAAGTGTCCGGGGTGAACGCCGGTCCTACGTCTCGGCGACGGTCCCGGGAGCCTCCGCCTCGGAGCGCGAAGAACCTTCGGATTCCGTGCCGTTCGGCGACTGCGCGGCGACGGCGGCGGCCGCCTCGCGGCTCTCCCGGATCTCCGCCCGCAGCTCGTCGGGCTCGATCAGCTGGCTGCGGTTGAGGATGCGGATCAGGGTGGCGAGGAGCCGCAGCGCACCCACTCCGTCGCTCGGCTCGATGCCGATCGAGGCCAGCGTGCCGAGATCGGCGGGCGAAAGCGGCGTGGCGGCCCCGAGCGCTTCACCGATCCATCCCGGGTCCTGCTGCGCGAACCGCTCGGTCGACTCGCGCTCCCCGGCGACCTCCGCCGGCGCCGAGGGTTCCTCCGAGGCGCGCTGCCAGGCCGGCGGCTCCGCTTGGAGCGAGTGCGCCCCGCTCGCGGCGATGTCTTCGGCCTCGAAGGTCGCGGTGTCGACCTCGAGGGACACGCTCTCCGCATCCGCCGCGCCGCCCGCATCCGCCGTCGGGATCTCCGCGGAAGCGAGGTCCGGTCCGGAATCGCTGGCCGTCGCGGACTCTTCGATCGGGGACGCGACCTCGGGCGCTGCCTCCGCCGCGAGGGGATCGTCGATGGCGCCCCAGGAATCGGGAGGTTCCGCCTCATGCTCGTCGGCGGCGATGGCGTACGCCGGGCGCTCCGGGATCGGCTCGGTGTCCGGATCGCGCGACGGTTCTGCAGGCTCATCCGGCGGTCCCGCCGCAGGCTCCGGAGCCGGCGCCAGCGGATCCGCGATCTCGTCGCTGCCGGAGGCCGCGAACGGCTCTTCGCGCGGCGCCGGAGAGGGATCGGGCTGCTGCTCGGCGGACGTCTCCAGCCCAGGCTCGGGCGGCGACCCCTCGCCGATCTCCGGCGAGGCTTCGGCCTCCATCCCGGACTGCGATTCGGGCGCGGCCTCAATCGGCATCTGCAGGGGCTCGTCCGCCGGGATCTCCGCAGCGGCCTCCGCCTGCATCCCGGCGCCTGCCTCCGCTTCCGCGGCACTCCGGTCTTCGAACCCGCCCTGCTCCGCCGGCTGCGCGGCCGCCTCCTCCGCGTCCCAGCCCGCACCGCCCGACTCCTCTGGATCTTCCGCGAACTCCTGCACCGCGCCGAGGATCGCGTCGGTGGGAAGGGCCTCGCTGGGCGCCTCCGGTTCCGCCGCCGCGCCGCCTTCGGCGTTCCACGCCTGCGCATCTTCCGCGGTGGACCACCCGGCGTTGGTCGAAGGCTCCTCCATGCTCCAGCCGTCGCCGGGCGTCGCCGCCGGCCACGCGCTCGGCACTTCCGCCGAAGGCTGCGCGACCGCCCAGCTCGCTTCGTCGGTCTTCAGAGGAGTGCCCCAGCCCTGCTCGTCCGGCGCCGCCGTCTGCACCTGGGGCCACACGGCTTCCGGCGAAAGCTCCGGGTCCGGCTTGGCGGCCTCGCCCCATCCCTCGGCGGCCGGCGCGCTCTCGTCGGCGGGCGGCAGGCCGGAGCGGCTGCGGGCCTGTTCCGCTCCTTCGTGCGCGAGGCTCGCCGAGACCAGCCCTTCGATGGTGTCCGCGGCGCTGCCGTCGCCCGCGACCTCCTCCTCGCCGGAGACGGCGTCGCCGAACTGCGAATGCGCGGCGATGGGCTCGAGGCCCAGATCCTCCGAATCGTCCTCGGGCAGATCGACCGGCGCGACCGGCGCCGCCGGAACGGGCGCAGCGTCGGCGGGCGGGACTTCCGCAAGCTTCTGAGACGGGGCCGCCGCAGGCTTCGCTGGCGGAACCGGCGTGGGCGGGGCGAACGGTCCGGGTCGGGGCGCCGGAGCGGCGGGCGCGGCCTGCGGCTCGATCCGCTTGGGGAATCCCGCCCCGGCGGCCGGCGCGGCTGCGGCGGCAGGAGATCCGGGGGGCCGCGCCACCTTGTCGGTGGCCTCCTTCTTCTCCTCCGCGGCGCCATAGTTGGACTGGATGGCGGAGACGATCTCCCCGTCGGAGGCGAGCAGCGGCTTGATGCGCTTCCCGGTGTGGAACGCGAGCTGATCCACCGCGGAGAGATCGGTGGGATCGCTCATGGCGATCGAGATCACCTCGCTGCGGCCCGATCCGCTCACCTGGTAGGGAAAGACGTGGAGCTTCTCGGCGATCTGCTTGCTGACGAGCTTCACCGCCCGGGGATCGATCTTCGTCTCCCCGAGCTTCACCCGCTCCATGCTGAGGTGCTGGGCCAGCGCGGACACCAGCTGGTCCTCGCCGCAGAACCCCTTCTGCACGAGGATGGCGCCGAGCTTGCCGCCCCATTGCCGCTGGTGACCGAGCGCGCTCTGCAGCTGGTGGTCGTCGATCACTCCCAGTTCGGTGAGCAGCTGTCCCAGTCGCTTGCGTGGCGGCATCGTCGTCCGTCCTTACCGCTTCACGCGGGCGAGGTACTCGTCGCGGGAAAAGACACCCTTCTCGATCAGCAGCTCCACCATCGCCTTCAGCGCGGCGACGGAGCGGCGCTGCGTCTCCTCGACGCCGCGCAGCACCTCGACGGCGCTCTCGCGCGCCGGAGAGGCCGCGGTCTTTTGCGCCGCCTTCCCCGCCGCCGCTTTCCCGAGATTGCGGGTGGTGTCGAATCCGACCACCGTGTTTCCGGCGTTGTTGATGATCCGCATCCGCCCCGACTGCTCGGTGTCGCCCGCCAGCAGCTCCTCGCCGCGATACCAGCGCGAGATGGCGTGCCGGATGGCGCTCGCGCCCGCGAGCTGGGTCTCGATCTTGCGTCCACCGGTGAGGGAGACGAGGTGGTCGGTCGCGCTGATGTTGAGCGGATCGCTCATCGCCACCACCAGCGTGCGCCCCTGGTCCTTGAGCCCCACCGGGACCAGCCCGAACTCCTCGGCCGTGTCCGCCGGCACCACCGAGAGCGCGCCCTTGTCGCCCTCGCCGGTCAGGTCGGCGCGCGCGATCCCCGTCTGCTTCGAGAGCGCGCGGACCAGGACCTCCTCGGTGAGGAACTCCATGCGGACGAGGATGTCCCCGAGCTTGCCGCCCCACTGCTGCTGCTCGGCGAGCGCCGCCTTGAGCTGCAGCTCGGTGATCACGCCTGCCTTGACGAGCAGGTCGCCGATCTTGATCCGCATGCCCACATCCTAGTGGAACGTGCAAGGTAGCAGCAACTTCCTGTATTTACCCGATCATTGCACTTCCTCGACGCGCATTCCGGGCGGAACGCCGAGGAGAAATGCGCCGGACGGCGGCGGTTTTCCCGCGAGCACGTTGCGCAGCCGGAGGTCGACCTTGATCCGCCCCGGCGGGGCGTCGAGATGCAGCAGCCGGGGCACCTGCGCGCCCGAAGTGTCGTCGTGCTCGTCGAGCCCGACCGACCAGAGGAGCCGATCGCGCCCTTCGAACCGGCGCACCTCCACCACCCGCAGATCGCCGCCGAGCAGAACTTCCTGCCGCATGCGCGGGGAGACGATCACCAGCCGGTACCCGTCGCCGTTGCGCGCGGCGCTGTCGGGGCGCGAGTCCGGCAGCTCGGGGATGTCGCCCGTGATCAGCGAGACGATCTCGTCGTCGCGCAGCGGCGCCGGGATCAGCCGGCTCAGGTTCTCCGGCGTCGACGGGCCTCGATAGAAGACGTTGTTCCGCAGATCGAGGAGCGCGAACGCGCCCTTGTCCGCCACCAGGACCGCGGCGGGATCGCCCATCGGGGTGATCGCCTCCATCCGGATGGACGCCGGCCGCTTCACCGAGATGTGCAGCGCGTAACGGCCGCCGTTCTCGGGCGCGTCCACGAAGGCCTTCGCGTCGCAGGAGAGCGTTTCCGGAACGCCGTGGGCCTTCTTCGCCTGGATGTAGAGCGCGCCCGGATCCGGAGGCGGCCCGGTGAGGACCGGGGCGGTCGGACACGCGGTGGCGAGCAGGAGGAGGGGGAGCGACAGGCGGAGCGCGCTCATTGCTTATAAGTCTGCGGTCCGGACTTCTTCGTCGGGTTCCGGAGCTCGTCCAGCTCCAGCTTCACGTCCGTGAGCGCCTCGTTCGTGGTGCGGAGCCGCTCGCTGAGGACGCCGACGAAGCTCCAGAGCAGCTTGATCGCGAGCAGGGATTCGCGCCGCATCAGCTTGAGCAGGCTGTCGCGGTCGATGGAGATCGCCGAGGTGTCCTCGGCCGCGATCACCGTCGCGCTCCGCGGAGCGCGGTCGACCAGCCCCATCTCCCCGAAGTGGCCGCCGCCGCTGAGCTGGGCGATCCGGTGCCCGCTCTTGAGCACGTCCACCTTGCCCCGGAAGAGGACGAACATCTCGTTGCCGCCTTCGCCCTCGTTGATGATGTGCTGGCCCTTCTCGAACTGCCGCCCGTGCGCGATGCCGAGCAGCGCGAGCAACTCCTTGTAGGTCATGTGCTGGAAGAGAGGGATGCGGCGCAGGGTGTCCGTCTTCCCTTCGATCTCCTCGGCCTCCGCCGCGCCGGCGCCGTTCTCCACCGAGACGCAGACGGCGGTGACGTTGTCCTTGCCGCCGCGCTCCAGCGCGAGATCGACCAGCAGCCCGGCCAGCTTGGTCCGGTCCTGCCCGAAGACCTGGGAGACCTCCTCGTCGGGAAGGTATCCGTGCAGCCCGTCGGAGCAGAGGACGAAGAGATCGCCGGGGAGGACGTCCGCCACCAGCGTGTCCACCGCCACCTGCGGCTGGATGCCGACCGCCCGGGTGATCACGTTGCGGTTCTCGCCCGCGCTCGCCGCCTGCTCGCGGGTGATCAGGCCCCGCTTGATCTGCTCCTGCACGAAGGTGTGGTCCTCGGTGAGCCGGTGCACCTGTCCGGCGCGCAGCAGGTACACCCGACTGTCGCCGACGTGAGCCAGCACCGCCTTGCTGCCGGCCACGATCAGCGCCACCACCGTTGTTCCCATGCCCCGCTTGGCCTCTTCGGCCTGCGCCGCCCGGTAGATGTCGCTCGACGCCAGCTCCACCGCGTTCTCGAGAAGCGAGACCGCGGCAGCGGTGGAGGCCGGGTTGATCCGCAGCTCCTCGACGATCTGCCGGTTGCGCGCGATCTCGGCCTGGATCACCTCGACGCATCGGCTGGAGGCGATTTCGCCGGCGGCGTGGCCACCCATGCCATCGCACACGATGAACAGTCCCAGGTCTTCATCGGCCAGGTAA
>DASREU010000464.1:0-6077 GCA_035651935.1 Myxococcales bacterium
CCGCGCGGAAGTCGGAAGCGCTGCGGAACGAAGGCACGTTGCGCACGCGCACGTGGATGTCGTTGCCCGCGGAGACGTCCTGGCTCCAGCGCGCGGAGATCTTCTTCGTCATCTCCTCGGCGAACGCGCGCGAGGCCTTCCGGATCGCTTCCTTGCCGCAGCTCAGATCGTCGAGCTGCGCCGCGTTCCGGGTGGCCTCGCCGGTGGCGAGGATGTCGCCGTTGTCGGTGTTCACGGCGCGCCCGGAGAGGGTGGCCGCGCACGAGCGCCAGCCGGGTCCGAGCTCCCGCAGCTCGCCCCGCGCGGTGGCGATCGCCTGTCCGACGACGATCACCTCGGCGCCGGTGAGCGATTTCAGCTTCCGCGCCTGCGCCGCCGTGATGTCGGTCGCGATGCCGCCCACCTGCACGCTCTTCTTCGCGGCGATCTCCGCGTCGATCAGCTGGCCGAAGCCGCCGTTCTTCAGGGCCTCGAGCACGGTGGTCTCGGCGATGCGCAGATCGGCGGAGACGAGCGCCGCCTCGCCGCGCATCCACGCCGCCCGGGGCGCCGCCATGCCGATGTCCTGCTCGGCGATCAGCACCATCGTCCGCGGCATGCCCTTGCGCGCCACCAGGAGCCCCATCGCTTCCAAATCCTTGTCCAGCTCGGCGGCGCCGATGTACGCGCGCACCGAGACCTGCACCACCTCGCCGTCCATCCCCTCGCGGACGATCTCGTAGCGCCGCACGAACCCCTGCGCGTGGGTGAGGACGCGGTCCATCTTCACCTGGAAGTCCCGCGTCTCCGTCACCGACGACACGCGCGTCCCGGCCGCCATTTCCACGGCGCGGCGGAGCGCGTCGTCGATGGCCTTCTGCCGCGCCGCGGGCTTGTCGCCGTCGAGCACCGCCGCCTCGCCCTGCGCAACCTGGACGAGCGCGTCGCCCGGGACCGCCGCGCTCTGCTGCGGCGCCGCGGAGTACGCGTCCGGGTTCAGGGGCGCCACTCCGGGCGGCAGGCGGATCGCCCGCGCCAACTCCGGCGGGAGCTGGTCGAGCGGCACCTCGATATCCAGCGAGACGCCGCCGTCGGAGAAGTAATGCGTCTTGATCGGCTTCACGCCCTTCAACGTGCCATCCACCCGCCCGAGCAGCGCCGCGTCGTCGTGCAGCAGCGCGCCTACCGTGCCGCCGGACTGCAGCTGCATCCCCTGCAACGACTCGAGCGCGTTCCGGTACGCGTCGAGCTTCGCCGCCCGCTCCGCCCCCAGTCGCGCCACGGCGACGGAGGGCGCGTTCAGGTCCGGAGCACCCTGCCCGTGACCGACGAGCACGCGGCGGTTCCAGTCGATTTCGCCCTTCTCCTGCGCGAGCGCCTCCGCCGCGGCCAGCGCGGCGATCAGAGCGATGCGGCGAATCAAGGTGGCCCTCCCGGTAGGGATGAAGTATCGCAAAGAGGCCCGGAACGGGCCACTTACGCGCGCGCCGCTTTCCTCGTCCGCTCGATCAGCGCCTCGACCGTCTGCCCGATGCGCTGGCTGAGGATGAGCATCTCGCCGACGTCGGTGGGGGCCTGCTGCCGGTGGCCGTTGTCCAGGTAGAGCATGTGCGAGACGCGCCCGCGGTGGAGGATGGGAAAGATCAGCGCGCTGAGCGGCACCTTCTTCCCGAGCGTCGCGAGGAAGCGGATGTTCGCCGGCGTCTTCTGCAGCGGCCCGAGATAATGGCTGCGCGTCTTCACCACCAAAGAGAAGGCCGACTCCGTCGCCAGCGGCATCGCCACCTGGCTCGCGTGCTCCGTGCCTTCCCCCAGTCCGTCCCAGCCGAGCGCGACGCCGCCCTGGACCTGGAGGAGCAGCGCGCGCGCCGCCTTGTTGCGCGACGCCCGCAGCACGATGTGCGCGATGGCGTTTCGATCGGAGACGCCGTCGAGCGCCTTCAGCGCCTGCTTGAAGTCGAGCGGGCTCTCGTCGCGCTTCGGCGGCGGAGGCGTCTTCGGCACGTCGTCCCAGCTCACCTTCCGCAGCGGCGGCTCGGATGCCTCGGCCGGCTGCGCGGCCGCGATGGCTTGCTGGACGGCGTCGGTGACGGTCTCGTCGATCACCGGCTGCGGGAGGATCGCGTCGTCGGGGAGGGCCTCGAGGATCTCTTCGACCTCCACGACGGGCGGAGGGGGAGGAGCGGCTTGCGTCTTCCGCTGCCGGCGCGCCTCGGCGGGCTTCCTCGGAGGCGCGGCCTGGACGGGCGGTTCGGTCTTCGCCTCGCCCGCGAGCGCGATCGGCCCGGTCTGGCCGCGCACCACCTTGTTGTAGATCTCGTTGAAGGCGCTCTCGTCGATCAGCTCGACGGGGACCTCGGCGGGCTTTTCGGCGGCCTTCCCCTTCTTCCGGCGCCGCTCGGCGCGGCCTTCCTCCGGCACCACGCCAAAGTCGAGGGCGCGCATCTGCCGGGTGGCCTGGTAATGCGCCCGCAGGAGCTGGAAGATGCGGAACTCCGGGGCGATCACCGGAACGCAGGTGCGGCCCGACTTGTACGAGAGCTGATCCAGCTCGTTCACCTTGATCTCGCAGCAGAGGACCTTCAGCCGCCGCTTCTCCAGCTTCCAGGGGACGATCTCGTGGCGATCCGCGACGTGCCGCGGGATCGCGCTCACCAGCGCCGGATCCACCGCGACCTCGCCCCACGCGACCTCGGCGCCGAGCTGCTTGCCGAGCGCACGCGCGAGCTGCTCCTCCTCGACCAGCTTCAATTCCAGGAGGTTCGTGCCCAGCCGGCCGCCATACAGGACCTGCCAGTCGAGCGCTTCCTCGAGGCCGTCCTGGGTCAGGTGGCCGGCGCGGATGAGAACCTCACCGATCTTCGCCATTCCTCTCCAAGGTAGCACAGGGGTGCGCGCGGAACTGAGGGCATCCGGGCACCCGAGGGGCCCCCTGGCGGAGTTCCGGGAACCGGGGGGCCGCGGGCAGAAATGGAATGGCTCCCACGTTCTACAGACCGTGAACCGCACGCTCGCCAACCTTGCCAGCTTCCTGCGTCGAAGTGCGCACGACGCTGACACGCCGCTGCTCGTTGTGACCGCCGGAGCCGTTCGGGTGGTCCCCCCCGCCGGGACGACGAAGCAGAGCGTGTGCGCGATGCACCATCGATGGAGCGCTCCGTGATCACTCAAGACGACTGGCGCCTGCAGGGCCAGGACTGGCTGCGCGAAGAGCTGCTGCGCTATCAGCCGTACATGCCGATCCGCGTCGGCTCCGAGCACGACCATTGCGAATTCTGCTGGGTGCCGTTCCGCACCCGCGAGATCGCCGGCACCGCGAAGGAAGGCTACGTGACGCAGGACCGCCGCTGGATCTGCGAGACCTGCTACGAGGACTTCAAGCTGCTGTTCGACTGGATCCTGGAGATCTGAGCCTCACCCGACGCGCGCCAGGGAGAGCCGCCCGCGCCAGCGGTGCAGCAAGAGCTCGCGAACGGGGACGTTTTCGGCGCTGCGCAGGTCCGGGTCGGCTTCGACCAGGGCAAACGCCTCTTCGCGCGCCTCCTTGAGGATGTTCTGATCCCGGGCCAGCTCGGCGACGGCGAAATCGGGCAGCCCGCTCTGGCGCGTGCCGAGAAATTCGCCGGGCCCGCGCAGCTCGAGGTCGGCCTCGGCGATGCGGAACCCGTCGGTGGTGTCCTCCATCACCTGGAGCCGCTTCCGCGCCGCCGGGCCCCACTCGGCGCCGCTGGTCCCGGTGAGCAGCAGGCAGAACGACTTCGCGGCGCCGCGTCCGACGCGGCCTCGAAGCTGGTGGAGCTGCGAGAGGCCGAACCGCTCCGCGTGCTCGATCAGCATGACGGTGGCGTTCTGGACGTCGACGCCCACCTCGATCACCGTGGTGGCGATCAGGATCCGCGTCTCGCCCCGGCGGAACCGCTCCATCTCCTCGTTCCGCTCGGCGGCGCCCTGCTTTCCGTGGACGAGGCCGAGGGGGACGTCGGGGAAGACGTCGAGCGCGAGGCGGTCGCGCTCCTTGGTGGCGGCCTTGAGATCCGTGAGCTTCTCGCTCTCCTCGACGAGCGGGAGCACGACGTAAGCCTGCCGCCCGGCGCGCAGCTCGCGGCGGATCACGTCGTATGCCTTCTCGCGCGCCGCATCGCGGTACACCTTGGTGGCGATGGGGGTCCGCCCCGGCGGGAGCTCGTCGAGCACCGACACGTCCAGGTCGCCGTACAGAGTGAGCGCCAGGGTGCGCGGGATGGGCGTCGCCGTCATCACCAGCACGTCGGGCCGGTGTCCTTTCGACATCAGCCGGGCGCGCGTCATCACCCCGAACCGGTGCTGCTCGTCGATCACCACCAGACCGAGCTTGTGGAAGGCGGTGGCCTCCTCGGCGAGCGCGTGCGTGCCGACGACGATCTGCGCGGCGCCCGAGCGCAGGAGCCGGGCCGCGTGGTCGCGCTCGCGCTGGCTGAGGCTGCCGCTCACCAGCTCGACGTGGACCTTGGCGGAGCGGAGCAACGCCCGGAGCGAGCGCGCGTGCTGCTCGGCGAGGATCTCCGTCGGCGCCATCAGCGCGGCCTGGTAGCCGTCCTCGACCGCGAGAAGCGCGGCGCAGAGGGCGACCGCAGTCTTCCCGCTGCCGACGTCACCCTGGAGCAGGCGGTTCATCGGCTCGGCCCTGCGCATGTCGGCGGCGATGGCGTCGACGGCGCGGCGCTGTGCGCCGGTCAGCGGCCAGGGCAGCGCCCCGACGACGCGATCGACCGTCTCGGGCAGGGCGCGGAAGGCGATGCCCGGTTCCACCTTGATCCCGCGGCGCCGCAGGGCGAGCCCGAGCTGGACGAGGAACAGTTCTTCGAAGGCGAGCCGGCGGCGCGGCTCGCCGGACGGCACCCCGCGCGCCAGCTCCCCGGCGAACTGGTCGGGAAAGTGGGCTTCGCGCAATGCCTCCGGGAGGGTGAGCAGGCGGCGCCGGCGGCGCAACGACTCGGGCAGCGCGTCGCCGACGAAGCGGACGTACTCGTCCACCGCGCGCTTCTCGATGCGGCGGAAGGTGCGGGGCGGGATCCCTTCCACGTCGGTGTAGACGGGGACCACGCGGCCGAAGGAGTCGTCGTCGCGCGGGCCTTCGGGCTCGCCGCTCGCTCCGAGAGTCTCCACGTCCGGGTGGTGCATCACCTTTCCCCCGCCGCGGTAGCCCTCGCGCACTTCGCCGGAGACGAGAACATGCGCGTGCAAGGGGAATCGCTGGAGGAAGCTCGGACGGTAGTGGAACCAGATGCACACCAGAGTTCCGCCGGCGTCGTCGCGGACCAGCACCTCGAGCCTGCGCCTGCGGCCCCTCTCTTCCCGCGCCTTCACGATGCGGCCCGCGATCACCGATCGCTCGCCGACCGGCGCCTCGGCGACGGTGCGCGGCGTGCGCCGATCTTCGTAGCGCCGGGGCAGGTTCAGGAGCAGGTCCCCGACGGTGCGGAGCCCCTTCGCCTCCAGCTTCGCGGCGAGCGCGGGCCCCACGCCGCGCAGCTGGAGTACGGCCGTCGCGAGAGGATCGGGCGGGAGCTTCGGCGTGGCGGCGGCGGTTTCCTGCGGCATGGCCGGAAGCTTGGCAGACCCCTCCGACAGGCCCTGCGCCAGCGCGCCGATCTCCTGCGGGATGGGAACGAGTCCGCCGAGCTCGCGGACCAGCGCGGCGATCGCGTTTTGCCGCTCACGCTCGGCGGCCCCGTCGAACCCGCGCACGCTCGCCGCCATCCGGTCCAGGCTCGCCGAAGAGGAGTCCGAGGCGTACGCCCGTGCCTGGGCGACGACCTGGGCGACCAGCGCCTCGAGGCCGTTCAGCCGGGAGACTCCGGCGCGGGTGGCAAATCGAAGCGGCTTGAACAGCGGCGAGAGCGCCAGCGACAGCGCAGGGTCCGCGCCGTGCACCGCTAGTCCCCTTCTTCGACCGTGTACTCGACGAAGCTCACTTCCAGGATCTCGTACTCGCGCTCGCCGCCCGGGGTCCGGATCCGGACGCTGTCACCCACCTCGCGGCCGACGAGGCCGCGGGCGATGGGGCTGGTGATGCTGATGCGGCCCTTCTTCAGATCGGCCTCGTCCTCGCCGACGAT
>DASREU010000465.1:0-3223 GCA_035651935.1 Myxococcales bacterium
TCGCCGGCCCGGCGCGAAGCTGCTGATCGAAGAGAGCGGCATGACGCAAGGCGGCGTCAGCGGCGGTTGCCTGGAAGCCGACGTGCGCGGACAGGCGGTCAAGGTCCTGCGCGGCGGCGCTCCCCGGATGCTGCACTACGAGACCAGCTCCGACGAGGAGACGCTCTGGGGCCTCGGGCTCGGGTGCGAAGGCGCGGTCGACGTCTTCGTCCAGCGCACCGACCGGGCGTGGATGGAGGGGCCCGGCAAGCAGATGCGCGAGCTGGCGAGCGCAGGCATTCCGTATGCGCCGATCACGCTGATCCGCGGTCCGCTGGAAGGGAAGTCGGTCGTGCTCGCGCGCGGGTCTCTCGCCGGGAGCACCGGATCCGCGGACCTGGATCGCGAGCTTTCGGAACGCGCGGGCCCTGTCCTCGAGGGAGACGGCGGTCCGGTGACCGTGGAATCCGGCGAGCACACCGCCTTCGTCGACGTGCTCCGGCCGCCCCCGCGGCTGTTCATCTTCGGCGCGGGCGACGATGCGCGCCCGCTCGCCTCGCTCGCGGCGAACGCCGGCTTCGAGGTGACCGTCGTCGACCACCGGCCTGCCTACCTGACGCCGGAGCGCTTCCCTCCCCCGCTCCGGCTCGCGCTGCGGCGGCCCTCCGACGGCGTGGCGGGGCTCCCGCTGGGCATCTCGCGGCGGAACTTCGCGGTGGTGCAAACGCACGCGCTGGTCCACGACCGGGACTGGATGCGCGCGCTGGCGGATCAGCCGCTCGCCTATATCGGCCTGCTCGGGCCCCGGGTCCGCCGCGAGGAAGTGCTGGGCGAAGCGCAGGTGGACGCCGCGAAGGTGTTCGCGCCCATCGGTCTCGATCTCGGGGCCGATGGCCCGGAGCAGGTCGCGGTCAGCATCGTCGCCGAGCTTCTCGCCGTGAACGCGCGTCGCGACCCCATCCATCTGCGCGCGCGCACCGGAGGCATCCATGACCGGTGATCGCGTCGCCGGCGTGGTGCTCGCGGCGGGCCTCTCCACCCGCATGGGCACGAACAAGATGCTCCTCCAGATCGGCGGCGCGAGCCTGGTGCGGCGCACCGTGGTCACCGCGCTCGGCGCAGGCCTCGATCCCGTGCTGGTCGTCGTGGGACACGAGAGCGCCGCCGTCGAGCGGGAGCTTTCCGGCCTGCGCTGCACGCCGGTGCTCAATCCGGACTACGCGCGGGGAATCCACGCGTCGCTCAAGGCCGGGATCTCCGCTCTGCCCGAAGACATCCAGGCGGCCACGGTGCTGCTCGGCGACATGCCGCTGGTCGACTCCGCGATGGTGCGGGCGTTGGTCGACCGGTTCCGCCAGGGCAGCGCGCCGCTCGCCATCTCCGTCTACGGCGAGGTGGTCGCGCCGCCCATCGTCTACGGCCGATCTCTCTTCGCCGAGCTGCGGCAGATCGACGGCGACGGCTGCGGCAAGCGGGTGGTCAAGCAGCACCGCGCCGAAGCCCTCGAGCTGCGCTGGGCAGAAGAGACGCTCACCGACCTCGACTCGCCACAGGACGTTCTGCGCGTCCGCGCCCGGCTGGAGGCCGCCTGATGCGCGCCGAGCTCCTGCAGCTGGCGGCCGACCTCTCCCGCAAGCGCGAGCCGTTCGTGCTCGCGATGGTGGTCCGGCGCGAGCCCTACAGCTCGGCGCAGGCGGGCGACATGGCGATCATCACCGCCGACGGGGCGTACCACGGCTGGCTGGGCGGCAACTGCACGCAGCCGACCGTCAAGCGCGAGGCGCGGCTGGCTCTCGCCGATGGCAAGCCGCGGCTGGTGTCTCTCTCGCCCGACCCGGCAGCGCAGGAGCGTCCGGGCGTGACGGCGCTCCCGATGACCTGCCACAGCGGAGGCAGCGTGGACATCTACCTCGAGCCGATGTTGCCGCCGCCGCAGCTGCTGATCTTCGGCGAGTCCCCCTGCGCCCGCGCGCTCGCGCGGCTCGGCGAGGTGATGGGATATGGAGTCGCGCGCGAGCTGCCCGCCGGCGCGGCAGCGCCTGCGTTCGCGGTGATCGCTACCATGGGCGAGAACGACGAGGAGAGCCTCGCCGCCGCCATCGCGGCAGGGTGCGGCTACATCGCCGTGGTGGCGAGCCGCAAGCGCTTCGCGGAGATGCGCGAAGCCTTGCTCGACCGGGGCGTGTCGCGCGAATCGCTCGATCGGGTGCACAACCCCGCCGGGCTCGACCTCGGCGGCCGTCTGCCCGAGGAAGTGGCGCTGAGCATCGTCGCGGAGATCGTCCAGCTCCGCCGCGCCGCCGCCGCGAAGCCCGCGCCCGCCGAGGTTCCGCCCACCGCGACCGACCCGGTGTGCGGCATGACCGTCGAGATCCAGGCCGCGCGCCACCGCGCCACGCACCAGGGCCACGACTACTACTTCTGCAATCCGCGCTGCCGCGAGAAGTTCCTCGCCGACCCCATCCGTTTTCTCGCAGCCTGAGGCCCGAACATGGGTTTCGAGATCGTCAAGACGTTCGTGGTCCGGTCCACGCCCGAGCAGGTCTGGAGCTTCCTCACCGATCCGGAGAAGGTCGCCCGCTGCCTGCCCGGCGCCGCCATCACCGGCAAGCTCGACGACAAGACCTGGCAGGGGACCATGACGGTGAAGGTCGGGCCCGTCTCCTCCAGCTACAAGGGCAAGGTCGCCTTCGAGAAGCTCGACGCGGCGTCGCGCACGGCGGAGATCGTCGCCACCGGGCAGGATGTCCGCGGCCGCGGCGGCGCCGACCTGCGCCTGACCAGCACCCTCTCGCAGAAGGCCGCGGGCGAGACGGAAGTGACCACCACCTCGCGCGTGAACATCACCGGCATCCTGGCGCAGATGGGGCGCGGGATGGTGCAGGACGTCGGCGATCAGATGTTCCAGGTCTTCTCCCAGCGGGTGCGCGCCGAGTTGGAGAAGGCGCCGGCGCCCGCCGCAGCGCCGGGGCAGCCCGCCCCCGCTGCGGCGCCGGGGCAGCCGTCACCCGCCGCCAAGCCCGAGGCGCTGGACGTCGGCGCGATGGGCGCGAGGGCCGCATTGAAGGCCCCCGTGTTCTGGGTTGGCGTCGTGCTCCTCGCAGGGATGCTCTATCTGCTGTTCCGCTGACCACCCAAGGAGGGCGAGATGATCCCGCCTGCATTCGATTACCACGCGCCCGCTTCCATCCCGGAAGCGATCGCGCTGCTCTCGCGATTCGGCGACTCGGCGAAGGTGATCTCC
>DASREU010000466.1:0-23626 GCA_035651935.1 Myxococcales bacterium
GCCCTGCACGAGAACTGGACCACCCGGACCCCGAACCGCCGGCACCCGCGCTCGAACGCGCGCCGGAGGGCGCGAAAGCAGCGGTGCGTTATGAGGTTTCAGACTTCCTTGCGCATGCGCACCGTGACGTGCAGCGCCGCGTTGCGGAACTTCCTGCGCGGGCGATGCGGCACGTTCGGCTTGGCGGATTTCGGCTTCCGTCCAGCGCCCCGCCTGGCGCCGCCCCACTGCGGAAAGGCAGCTCCCCTTGACGATTCTTCATTCTCCGAGCTTACAGAGGGGGTCCGACATCCCGCGTGCGCTCCCCGACGGATGTGCGCTCAATCAAGTTCAGCGCTAACGCGGGCAAGCCGAGTTCACTTGAATGAGCGCACAATCGATGGTCGCGCCGGCACTGGCGGTTCCGGTTGCGAATGGCGGGAAAGTCCGTTCCCACTGCGGCAAGTGGCGGAGCTCTGCCGCTCCATTTCGCCTGACTCGCGCCGAAGTTGATTGGGCGCACAATCGTCCGAGGACGAATGGCGGAGCCGGCGCCGAGCTCCGCTGCGGAGAGCAGCTCCGGGGGCGCAGCAGCACGTGCCGCGGAGTCAATCCTCCGCTTCGTCGTCCGCCGCGGCCACCGCCGACTCGAACTTGAACTCGGTCATCCCCAGCGTGATCACGTCGCCGTTGCGGAGGAACCGCCGCGGGGTCCGCTTGCCGTTCACCAGGACGCCGTTCTTCGAGCCGAGATCGACGATCTCGAACTTGTTCCCGTCGATCGCCACGCCGGCGTGCTTGCCCGAGACCGCGCCGTCGAGGATGCGGATGCTGTTCTCCGGGCCGCTGCCCAGCGAGACCACCTTGCCGACCAGCGGCCAGGTCTTCCCCTTCGGGCCGGCGCCCTTCTGCATGATCAGCCGCGCCTTGGCCGACTTCAGGCAGAACAGGCACACGTCCCACTCGGGCATCTGGGCGCGCTTGCACACCGGACAGAAGCGCGTGGGAGCTGGCTTGGGGCGGGTGAGGACGTAGATCGCGATGCCGCCGACGAGGACCAGCAGGATCACCGCGGCGATGATCCCGATCTTCAGCCAGTCGGTGAACGCGGGCGTGCGCACCAGGATGGAGGACTTCAGCGAGGTGCTGCTCCCCTCGTTCTCCATGGCGATCTCGACCTTGTGGTCCTTGCCGTCGTGGTCGAGGCGCGTCTTCCACTGGATCACGTACATCTTGTTGATGAAGTCCTTGATCACCGTCAGCGACTTGTTGATGTCGTCGACGTTCGGCGCCGGCCGGTACGTCCCGCCGGTGCGCCGCGCGATCATCTCCAGTGTCGGCAGCGAGTCCTGGTCCAGCTCGGAATGGGCGATGGCGTGGATGGGGATGCGCCGCTTGTTCGCGTCGCTGATCACCTTCTCCACGTCCGTGCCGCTGCCGTTGTCCCGCCCGTCGGAGATGACGACGATGGCCTTGGGCGCCGGCAAGAGCGTCTGCGCGCCGCCCTTCCCCGGCGAGGCCGCCGCGGCGAAGAGCTGGATCGCCTGCGCCAGGCCGTCGTAGAGCAGGAACGAGCGGCCGGTGAAGGTGACCTTCGCCGCCTTTCCCGCGACGTCGCCCTTGTCCTCGGAGAACGGGGCGAGCGTCTCCGCCACCTCGCCGTAATCGACGACCGCCACCTGGTCCTTCTCGCCCAGGCCGTTGACGAACGCCGAGACCGCCTTCTTCAGATCTTCCTGGATCGGCAGCATGGCGCCGGAGGCCTGGATGACGACGACGATCGAAGCGCCGGTGAGCGCCGCTTCCAGCGACTCCACCTTCTCCACCTTCGAGCTGTCGCTGCTGCCGCTCTCGTAGACCTTGAACAGGTCCTGGGAGAGCCCCTGGATGGGAGAGCCGGAGGCGCCGATCACGTTCACGTAGGCGCGCGCGTGCGGCCACTTCTTCTGCGTAGCCTCCACCTGCTGGATGGAGAGCTGCGCGCCCGCGGCCAACGCCGCCAGCGGCGCGCACAGCGCCGCGAGCCCTGGGAAGAGATGGGTCTTCACGGTCGTCCTTACTCGCGCTTCTCGCGCATGGCGCGGCACTTGAACTCGAACTGGATGTCTCCCAGCTTGACGATGTCGTTGTCGATCAGGTCGTGCTTCTGCACCTTCTCGTCGTTCACGAAGGTCCCGTTCGAGCTGTCCAGGTCCGCGATCTGGAACTCGCCCCCTTCGTAACGGACGGTGGCGTGCTTGCGCGAGATCTTCTTGTCGGTGAGCACGATGTCGCAGTCCGCCGCGGTGCCCAGCACGTTCTTGCCGACGCGCAGGCGGAAGTCCTCGCCCTTGTGCTGCCCGTTCAGGGCGACGATCCAGCCGCACACCTCGCGGCTCTTGTCCTGCGACCCGCGGCCCTTCTCGCCGCCGATCTCGGCGAGGTTGAGCATCGCCGTGCCCTGCCCCGCCGACGGCATGGGCATCGCCCCCGCGCCGCCCGCCGACATCATCGCCTGCTGCATCTCCAGGCAGTACGGGCAGCTGTCCCAGCTGGGGTGCATCACGTGCCCGTTGGGGCACACCTTGCCCTGCTGCTTGTCACCCTTTTTCAGGAAAGGCAGCACCCGATCGAGAAGCGCGATGAACGACACGAGATCTCCTCTTTACGCCGGCTGGTAGAACCAGAGCTGGAACATGTTGATGTCGCGCTCGGCGGAGACCGCCTTCGCGGACATCTCCAGGCTGTCGTTGGTGACGAACGTGCCCGGAACGAGGAAGTAGTGGTTGCGCCAGCGGTGCTTGCGGTCCGCCTCGGTCACCTTCCACTGCCCGACCTTCTTGCCGTCCACGCTGATGTCGCAGATCTGCTCGCCGAGGATGGCGTCGAAGCGCTTGATCACCACCAGGTCCTTGCCCGGCTTGAGGTTGTGCACCTGCCACTTCGCCTCGCCGCCGATGTAGGCGACGCCCGAGTCGGAGACCGACTCCTTGTCGGGATAGGTGAAGGTCTGGCGGCTCTTCCACATGTCCTTCTGTCCCTCGATACGGAACTTGTGCGCCTTCTCCGAGTCGTCGTTCACCAGCTGGAGGTGGTCGACGCGGACGAAGTTCGAGCCGTCGATGTTCAGCTCCTCCGGGAACTCCCTGGAGCGGAGGACCACGTCCTTCCAGGAGATCTGCTCGCCCTTCACGTCCTTCTTCGCCGACGGAGCCAGCTTCTCCTTCACCACCGGCGTCAGCGCCTGGTTCGACGCGTTCAGGAACCGGGCGATCCCCATGCAGCCGTCGGCGTCGCGCGGGCGATCGCGCACCACCTTGGTGAGCGCCTCCAGCGCCTTCTTGTACTCGGCGAATCCCTTCCGCGCCGCGACCTGCGGAAAGTCCTTCTCGATCCCTTCCACCATCTCCCGCTCGAGCTCGACCACGCCGGTGAGCACGTCGGCGAGATTGAAGGGCCCGACGGCGTTGGCGCTGTTCAGCATCTCCGCCGCCAGCACGGCGCTTCGAAGATGGTTCGCGGGCTGGACGCCCATCCGGCAGAGGAGCTGGGTCAGCGCCGCCTTCTCCGAGAGGCCGTTCGCGACGTCCACCCTGAGCTGCGGCGAGGCATGGCTGCCGGCATAGCCGGCGAGGGGAACGAAGCGCAGGTCGATCTCCCCCGGCCCGGGAACGCGCGGATCGAGCGCGTCGCGGATCTCGCGCACGCCTTCCTCGAGGCGGATGCGCCCGAGCTCGACGGCTTCCACCCCGTCGGGCTCGCGGGCCGTCACCTCGATCTTCACCTTTTCCTCGATGCGCCGGTGCCCCTTGAACCGGGGGTTCTCCTTGTAGGCGATGAAGTCGGTGGGCTCCTCGAAGTACTTGATCGCCACGTACACCGTCTGCGGCAGCTTCAGCTTGTCCGCCTCGATCACCTTCACCGCCGGGTCGCGCAGGACCAGCTCGTTGCCGCGCCCGTCGATGCCGTAGCCCGGCGCCACCTCGAACGAGAGATCGCCGCGCCCGCGCGCCGAGAGCCGGAGTCCGCCCGCGGCGACCGGGACGACGCCGGGAGTGTGGAGGACGCGGTTGTGCAGGCGCCGCTTCTCCAGGTGGTATCCCTCCGCCGCGTTCCAGTCCTCGTCGGTGGTGAAGAACCCCTCGAAGAAGTTGATGCGCTTGAAGTTGGCCTGCTCCGCCATTGCATCCTCCGAACCGTGCGGCCCTTCCAGAAAACGACCGAAGGGCAGGTCATGTCAAACCGATCGCTTCAGGGCCGTTTGCGAGTGAGGGCGAGGCTTTGCAGCTCCTCGTCCTGGGTGGCGGGGACGTCCTCGTGCCCGCCGATCCGGGCGTCCACTCCGATGCGCCCTGTCTTGCCCACGTGCAGGAACGGAACCGCCTCGTACTCCGGCTCCACCTGCTGGAACACCAGCGCGTAGTGCGCGTGCGCCGGCTTCTCGGTCTCCACCAGCGCCTGCACGGTCCGCAGCCGCTCGCGCGAGATCGCCGCCTTGCCCTCGGGCAGCTCGACGGTGAAGCACTGGCTGATGAACACCGGCGGCGAGAGCACCGTGTCCTTGCCGATGGTGCTGGACCTGCCGATCACCAGGCCGGGGTACGGCCATTCGCCTTCGTGGATCTCCGCCTCCACGTCGGCGAAGAGGCGCAACGCCAGCTTCAGCCCCTCGGCGGTGCCACGCTTCCGGTACAGCTCGGGAGTGCGCTGGATGATCTCGCGCCGCTTCTCCTCGTCCCATCCTTCGAGCAGCGGCATCGCCAGCCAGGAGGAGAGCCAGGGAAGCCACTTCGCGTCCGTGATCCGGGGGTCGAACAGCTCGTGGACGAACTCGAGGTTCTCCTCCACGCCCGAGGTGAGGTGGGCGGAGACGAGCAGGAACCGCCGGAGGAAGTCGGCGTTCTCCTCGTCGGTGTCCTGGTAGATGCCGGGAAGGAAGTTGATCCAGGGGCGGCTGGCGATCTCCACCTTGATCGCACCGGACTCCGGCAGCTCGTCGCCGGCCTGGGGGAACTGGCGCACCACCGTCAGCGCCTTCTCCTCCGAGTCGACCAGCTTGAACTCCAGCGTCGCCTGCGCGTGCCGGCGCGCGGCGCGCCTCGCCTGCCCGAGCGGAAGCCCGAGCAGGGAAGGGACGATCGCCGCCATCTGGAGTCTCTCGGCCATGTCCTTATCCGCGGTCGTAGATCTCGACGCTGATCAATTGCGGAAGCTCGTCGTCCGCGAGCTTGAGCATCTCCACCCGGAGCCGGCGGCTCTCGTCCACGATGATCAGGTCGGTGATCCGATCGACGCCGTCGACGCCCTCCACCACCGGGTACAGATCGGCCTTGCCGACGGCGCGGCCGAACGGCCAGCCGTCTGCCTTCGGCCCCCCGTGGAGCGGGTTGAGGAGCCGCTTCACCTTCTCCTTCACGTCGGCCTTGACGCGGTCGGCGGTGGCGCCGGCCTTGAGCGAGATGGTCAGCTCGAGCGAGACCGGCACCAGCCTGGGCTTGCCGACGTTGACGCGGGCGGTGATCAGCCTGCGCTTGTCGATGTAGCTCGCGACGCGGTCGATCAGGTCGCGCGAAGGCACCGCCCGCGCGTCGCCGTTCCCGCCCTCGGCCTTCGGCACCAGCAGCAGCGAGATGCTGCCGTCGGAAGCCTGGACGCAGCGGGCCCGCGCCACCCGGCGCGAGGCGGAGAGGGCGAGCGACTCGTAGTCTTCGGCGGTGATCGCGCGGTCGCGGTTCTTGATCGCGTGCGTTCCCCGGCGCTTCGCCTCGTCGATGGTCTCCGGATCCGCCCCACCCTGTGCAGCGAACGGATTCGTCACCCGCTGCACGAACGCGACGCTCTGCTTGAGGACGGTCAGCGTGTTCGCGCCGACGTTCCCGGCCGCTCCGCCGCCCACCCGGTACTCGCAGCGGATCGAATCGCGCGCAGCCGGCGGGACCCAACCCTTGCGCCCGTCGCCGAAGACGATCTCGCCCTGGATCGGATCGCACTGGTAGTGCCGCGACCCCGGCTGGCTGTCGAAGAAGTTCTCCACTTCGTGCCAGCGGACCCAGGTGCCGTTCCCGTCATCGTCGGGCCGGAACGCTTCCGGGCCTTCCTCCTGCTCGATCACCTTTCGATCCGCCGCGCCGGGCGCGTCGGGCTCCAGCACCCACACCTGGCAGCCGGCGAGGATCGGCGCATTCGCCAGCTTGAAGCTCTGGTCGATGGAGCCGTCGCTGGATCCGATCACCTCGTCGACGGTGATGCCGTTCAGCGCATCCACCGCGTTCACCAGCACCGCGCGCAGCACCGGAGGCAGGTCGTAGCTGCCGCTCTCCAGCCGGGCGCGGAGCCAGAAGGCCTCGGTGTCGAACACGCTCCGCTTCTCGAAGCTGCGCGGCCCGGTGAACGTCAGGTACCCGGAGCGCGTGAACCCATCGGTGTGATCGTGCGGGAGCAGATCCGCCCAGCGGTTCCCGTCCCAGGCCTCCCAGACCACGCGCGGCCCCTTCTGCACCCGATCGTCCTCGGTCGCACCGGGCGCGGGCCCTCCGAGTTGTGCGCTGCCGGCGGCGGCGGCATCGTCGAGCTCGAAGTAGAGCTGGATGGTCCGCTGGGGGAACTTGCCGTCGAACCCCAGGTAGAACGCCGGCGTCTCGTCCTGGTCGGGGAGGAAGGGCTGGAAGTAGACGTACGGCGTGTTCAGGTCGTCGGTGTGGTCGCGGTACTGGAAGTCGTTGTAGCTGATGCAGTGCGCGACGGGTTTCGGATCGCGCACGTACTTGAACACCAGCGACTTCAAGCAGGGCGGCTGCAGCGGCCGATCCTCCTTGAAGACCCAGTTCTGGCCCACCAGCTCGTACGAGCCCGGCGCCCCGTAGTTGCCCGCGTTGATCCGCGCGCGCATCCAGAAGCTCTTCTGCCCGCCCACCTCGGTCTCGACCATGTCGGCCGGGCGATCGAAGCTCAGCGATCCGTTGCGGGTGAAGGCGCAGCTCGAGTCGAGGAAGTTGAACTGGCCTTGCACGCCCGAGACGCCCATCGGGGACGTCTTTCCCAGCTCCGCCCACTTGCGGCCGTTCCAGTATTCCCAGGCCACCACCAGGTCCGGGCTGCCTTCCGGGCTGGGGACCACCGACGGCTCGACGAGCTGCGACTCGATGCGAATGCGCGCGTCGGGCGCGGAGAACAGCTCCTTGTGGCCGAGGTAGAGCGCGCTGTCGAACTTCGGCTCCTCCCCGAACGGGTGGAAGCTCTTCCCTTGATCCACCGGGAGGAAGATGTAGTTCCCGATGTTGACGAACGCGTTCTCGGGCGCGATGCCTTCGCCGAGGATCTCCACCCGCAAGGAGATGCTGTCGAGCTGCACGGCGGCCGGATCCTTCAGCGGCTCGGCGAGCTTGCCGCGGAGCCACACGGTCTCCACGCCGTTGACGATCTGCTTCTCGATCCCCGGATGGCTGCCGAAGCTCAGCCGCCGGGCATCGCTCTCCGCCCGGTTCACGGTCATGTCGCGCCACCGCTTGCCGTCGAAGTACTGCCACTCGGTGATGGTGGGCACCCGCGGCCCGGAGGACCCGGGCATCGCCTCGAAGAACAAGTCGACCGCGGCCTCTTCGTTGAAGGCGCCGAGGCGGTCGTCGCCGAGGTAGAGGAACCGCTCCACCTCCTGCACCCCGGCGAACAGCGCTTCGCGCGCCTCGCCTTCCGCGAGCGCCTGGGTGTGATCCGCGACCGTCGCGCGGTGGCTGCTCGCCGCCCGCACCACGTGGATGGGGAGCAGCGTCAGATCGCGCAGGGTCTCGAAGGTGACCGGGTCGGCGCCTCCTGCCTGCAGGGTGGCGACCTGGGTGCCCTTCTTCACCGTCAGCTCGCCCTCCACGCCCGCGCTGGGAGTGAGCTCCAGCACCGTTCGCGCCGGCTCCGGCGGCTTGAGCCGGACGCCGATCAGGTCGAGGAAGGTGAGGAAGTTCTTCTCCGGCACCTTGTTCAGCCGGTAGATGACCATCTCCGTCATCCAGGCATAGAGCTCGAGCAGGGTGATGCCGGGATCCGAGGAGTTGTGGTTGGTCCATTCCGGGCAGTAGCGCGGGATCAGCCGCACCGCCTCGTCCACGATCTGCTTCCACGAGCGGTCGTCGAGATTTGGAACCGGCAAGGACATTCGGGACTCCGGCTCAGCTGCCCGTCAGGTAGAACGGGAACACCAGGTTGTGGATGCTGTTCGTCGCCCGGATCTCGTAGCGCACGTCCACCAGGATCCGCTCGGCGCTGTCCGGATCCGGGAGCGCCTCGACCTCGATGTTGCGGATGCGGAACTCGTGCTTGGCGAGCGCTTCCTCGACGTGATGCGCGACCAGCGTCTGGGTGGCGGTGTTGTTCGGGGCGAAGACGAAATCGTGGACCTTGCAGCCCCATTCGGGGCGCATCTGCCGCTCGCCCAGAGCCGTGCCGATGATGATCCGGACCGACTCTTCGATGTTGGTCTCGGTCCTGGAGAGCTGGATGCCGCCGTTCGGCCCCACGGAGAAGGGGAACTTGAACCCGCTGCCGAGGAAGTTGCTCATGCGATTCCCGCGCGCCGCTAGGCGGTCGCGATCCCCACTTCCACCGTGCGCAGGCATTTGGGGCAGCTCACCAGGGTCCGCCCCTGCTGCTCTTCCACCGAGAGCCCGTCGGGCGCATTGCACTCGGGGCAGATCAGCCCGCTGGTGCGGCCGGCGGTGACCGCCTCGATGACCTCGTACCAGACGGATTCGAGTGCCGCGAGGCGATCTTCGGCGTGCTCGTCCATGTCCAGAAGAGCCCCCTCTCGACGCACCGGAGCATCTCAGCTTGACGCTGCAAGGACTGAACACGCTCTCGGGAGGCCGACGCATATCGCGCGAAACGGGGTTCGATCAAGCCCCGGCGCGGCGCCGCGGTGCGTCCGGACCGCTACCTGCGCGGGGTCCCGGGCGGGTCCGCCACCGGGGCCGAGCGCGCCGCCGGGATCTCGGTCCGGTGCAGCCGGCGGGTGGACACGGCGGATTCGTCGGCGAAAAAGAGGAAGAGAAGGCCGACGATCATGGCGACCGCGGCCAGGGTCCCGACGCCGAGCGCGATCCACATGCCCCTGCTGCTCCGGGCCTGCCTCAACTCGGCGCGCTTGTCGGCGCGGGTCCGGGTGCGAACGACCCCCTTCGCCGCCTGCTCCAGCTTGGCCTGGGCGGCGCGCTGGGCCTCCGCCGACTCCTCTTCGGTCATGATGTTCGTCGAGGCCTGCTCGCGAGGAGGCGGTTTGGGCGGCCGCTTCGCGGCGGCGGCCGCGGAAGGTCCGAGGATCTGCGTGCCACCCGGAGCTTCCGGCGCGGTCACCTCATCGGTGTTGTCCGCGACGCCCGCGGTCGCCGGCGGAACGGCCTTTCGCGCCAGCGCGGCCTGGCCGGCATCGAGCATCAACGTCCCGCCGGGGCTCTCGTCGGCCACCGCTGCTCGCGGCGGCGGTCGGCCCCCATCGCTGTCGACCAGCGTGTCTCCCGGCGAATCGGGCGCGGCCGGAGCGCGGACGTCCTTCTTCTCGGCAGGAGCCGTCGGCTTCGCCGCCTTGGCATTCGGCAAGAGCAGCGTGCCCCCTCCGCCGCCTTCGCCGGAAAGATCCGGGAGCGTGGTGATGGAGGCTGGTCCCGAGGGCCGCGGCGGAGTGGCGCGCGAAGGCGTCCGCTTCGGAGAGCTGCCCCCCACCTGGGCCTTGTCGCTCTCGATCAGGAGCTGCTGCTCCTCTTCGAGCTGCGCACGGAAGAGGCGGCACAGGTACGGGCCCAGCCGCTCCGGCGGCCGCGGCAGCACCAGCCGCCGCAGATCGTCCTGCATCTCGGCGGCGTCGGAGTAGCGGCGGTCGCGATCCTTCGCGAGCGCGCGGGAGAGGATCGCATCGAACGGGGCATACGACGGGTCGTACTCCGAGGGCGGCGCGGGATCGTGCCGCTGCACCGCCTCGAGCGTGAGGACGATGTTGTCCTTGTGGAAAGGGTTGATGCCGGTGAGCATCTCGTACAGCGAGATGCCGATGGCGAACACGTCGGAGCGCTTGTCGAGCCGTTTCGCCAGCGACTGCTCCGGGCTCATGTAGACGAACTTGCCCTTGATCATCCCGGCTTCGGTCTTCACCGTGCTCAGCTCGGACTTCGCGATCCCGAAGTCGATGATCTTCACGTCGCCGCCGTACGAGATGAGCACGTTCTGCGGGTTCAGGTCCCGGTGCACGAGGTTGAGCGATCGTCCCGCCAGATCGGTCAGGTTGTGCGCGTACGAGGCGCCGTCGCAGATCTGCTCGGCGAGCGTGCGGCAGAGCTCTGCGGGGATCCTCTCCTTGCGCCGGACGCTGGCGTCGATCAGGTCGCGCAGCGACTTCCCCTGCACGTACTCCATGGCGATGAAGTACGCGCCGTCCTGCTCGCCCAGCTCGAAGACCTGCACGATGTTGCGGTGATTCATCTGCGCCGCCAGGCGCGCCTCACCGAGGAAGGCCTCGACGAACTCCTTGCTCTCGGTGAGGTGGGCGAGGATCTTCTTCACCACCAGCACCTTCTGGAATCCGGCAGGGCCCTGCTGGCGGGCGAGAAAGACCTCGCCCATGCCGCCGGCGGCGAGCTTCTTCAGCAGGAAGAACTTGCCGAAAGAGGTTCCGACGTCGCTCGATGCGGCTGCTTCGGGCATTGAAGAAACCCTCGTCGGAAAAGGGGTAAAGCGTAGCGTGCGCCTCGGACGCGGGTCAAGGTTGGCGCCCTGCCCCTTTGACGCGAGGCGCGCGCCTTGGCTAACGTCCGCGGTCCAGATGGCGTTGCTGCGAATCCTCAACGGGTCCCTGGAGAGCCAGGAGATCGAGCTCACCCCCGACGCGATGACCGTCGGGCGCGCCTCCGCGTGCAACATCCGCATCGCGGACGCCGGGGTTTCCTCCAAGCACGCGAAGATCTGGTGCGAGGACGGGCAGTATTTCCTGATGGACCTGGGGTCGACCAACGGCACGTTCGTCAACGAGCGGGACGTCGACCGCGAGCAGATCAACGACGGCGACGTGATCACCTTCGGGATGACCAAGGCCGCCTTCGTGGGCGACAAGCCCAGGGTGCGGCCGCACGCTTCTGCTGCCCGCGCGCCGGCCAACCAGCGGGTGATCATTCCGCCGAGCCGCAACCCGGTCCGGGCCGGCGCGTCGGCGCCGCCGATCGAAGGCATCGTCACCGACGAGCCGCGGAGGAACGCCGCCCCGTCGCTGCGCGCCGAGGTGAAGACGCAGGACGAGGTGGAGATCGCCACCTTGCGGGGGAAGATCTCCTTCTACGAGGAGGAGAACCGCAAGCTCAAGGCGCAGATCAAGCAGGTGCAGGAGCAGGCGGCGCAGGATGCCGCGGCGTCCGCCCGCGCCGACGCGGAGAAGATCCGCACCCTCCTCAAGCAGCGCGAAGAGGAGCTGAAGAAGGTCCAGAAGGAGCTGGACGAGAAGGACACGTATTACTCTCCGGCGGAGCTGGAGCGCGAGCGCAAGCGGATGGAGGCGGCGATCGAGGCCGACCGCCGCCGCGAGAGCGAGACGCTGCTCCGGCAGATCAAGGAGCTGGAGCACCGGGTGGCCATCCGCGGGGCGGAGAGCGACACCGTCACCCGCCAGATCCGGGAGAAGGACGACCTGATCAAGATGCTCTCCGACCGCGAGGACGAGCTGCAGAAGGAGCTCAAGGCGCGCGAGGAGAAGGTGGCGAAGTCGCACGAAGAGGTGAACGCCGCCAAGGAACAGCTGAACACGGCCGCGGGCAAGGAGAAGGAGCTCGGCGACAAGCTGAAGCAGAAGAACGCGCAGCTGGCCCAGCTCGGGAAGGAGCGCGGCGAGCTGGTGCAGGAGCTGGCCAAGGCCCGGCAGATCATCGCGAAGGTCGGCGGCGCCGAAGAGGCCGCCGCGGCGGTGGAGGAGCAGCAGCGCGCGGCGCAACAGGCGCAGGACCGCATCGCGCAGCTGGAGGCGGAGGTGGCGAAGGCGCGCGATGCCGCCAGCGTGATCGGCGGGAAGTTCGACGCCAGCGAGGCGGGAATCCGGGATCTGCGCAAGGAGCTGGAACAGGCGCAGGCGGAGACGGCCGAGGCGGTGGACGCGCGGATGAAGGTGGAGGGCCACCTCTCGGAGCTGCTGCGCAAGTCCGGCGATCGCGATCAGCACGAGAAGCAGCTGGCGATGCTGAAGGCGGACCGCGACGCTCGCGGTGCGGAGGCGAGGGCCGCCGCTGAGGCCCGCGCGGAGGCGGAGCAGCAGCTGGCGAAGATCCGCGGGACCTTCGACGACATCGTCCGCGAGCGCGACGAGCTGAAGGCGACCGTCGCGTCGATGGAGTCCGAGATGCGGATGGCCGCCACCGGCCAGGAGCGCCGCGGTGACTGGGAGGCGCGGTACAAGAGCGCGGCGGACGAGGTGGCGGATCTGAACCAGCAGCTCGCCCGCGCCCGGAGCGAGCTGCAGCAAGCGAAGGATGCAGCGCCGCGCGCCGGCGACGGACAGCCGGTGGACGACGGGCTCCTCACCTTCGCGCGCGCCCGCGCCGACCTGCACGAGACGCTGGTGGCGCAGATGCTCGAGGGGGTGAACAACTCCGTCTCGCTGCTGCGCCGCAATGCCGAGCTGCTCAAGGGCTACGTCGAGGACTGCGGGCTGCTCGCGAACGCGGTGCGGAAGATCGACTACACCCGGCTCGAGCGGGAGCAGCAGCAGATGCTGGTGGAGCTGGTGGATCAGACCCAGCCCGACGTGATCGTGAAGAACATGCAGGGCATCGGCGAGGAGAACGCCGAGAGCATCGTCAAGGCGAAGAAGCTGATCCTCGACTACTCGGACGCGTTCCGGAAGGAGGACGCCGCGGTCGAGGTGGAGGCGGCGCTGGCCCGGGCGCAGGGCCTGTTGCACGCCACGGACCCGAATGCCGACGTGCCGGTGAAGATCGAGGCGGTGCTCCCCGCGGTGGACGCGGGGAAGGAAGAGGCGGTGCTCTTCTGCTTTGCCCTGCTGCGGGAAGCGCGGCAGCTCTCGCCCGAGGAGGGCGGTCCCGCGACAGTGAACGTGAACACCGACGGGCTCACCGTCACCTTTTCGATCGCGCCCGTCGACGCCGCGGCGAAGGAGCGCTACCGCGAGCCGCCCGACGCGCAATCGCGCCTGGTGAAGGGCTTTGCGCAACACCGCTGCGGCGGCAAGGTCGAATTCAGGGACGACGCCGGCAAGCGCGCGCTGGTCGTCACCCTCAAGGCCAGGCTCTGAACGGCCGCGCCGGCCGGCTTACTGCGCGCTGATCTGCACCTTCGCGTTGGGCGCCACGTTGCAGCGCGCGTTCGCCGGCTTCACCTTGGAGAGATTCGGGAACGTCTGGTCGACCACGCAGGAATCCATCGCCTGGCCCGAGGCGCTCATCACCGTGCAGCCGAGACCCGGCCGCACTCCCTGGTTCGTCCCCGCGCTCACGGTGAGGAGGCAGGGGCTCCGGCCGATCTCCACCACGTCCGCCGGGATGAAGTTCGAGGGCTGGAAGATGGTGGCGATGGCGTACTTGCCGTAGTCGCCCGAGTCCGGCGCCTGCACGCGGATCCAGAAGTCCCCGGGCTGGTCGATGTCCTTGGTCACCGAGGTCCCGCTGATCCGGTCGCCTTCGTCGTCCGGCGTCTTCATGAAGTACGCGGCCACCTTCGATCCGCGGGGCGGCTGCAGCACCTTGAAGGTGATGGTCAGCTTGCCTTTCTCCTTGAAGTTCGCCTTGTAGAAGTGGAACTGCTTGCTCTTCGCGTAATCCACGTCGGCCGTCTTCGAGTCGGAAGGCAGCTTCAGCTCCTCGGCGCCTTCCAGCGAGCAGGGCGGGCCGCCGTTCTTGCAGGTGTCGCCCTGCTTGAAGCTCGTCGCCAGCCGGTACCGCCCCGCGTCGCCTGCATCGTTCGCGTACACCTTGATGAAGTAGTCGCCGGCGGCGAGGTCGGGCTTGGAGAGCCCCGCGACGGGATCGATCTTTTCCGGAGCGCCCTGCGGCGGGACCAGCTCCGCGGAGAGATTCGCGCCGTTGTTGTCGAATTTCACCGCCAGCGCCCCTTCCGAGGTCAGCGGCACCTTCCACCAGCAGGTCCGGCGCTGCGCCGAGTAGTCGACGCTGTCCTCGACGGACCCGGTGTCCTTCAGCTCGCGCGCCGTCCCCTGCGTCTTGCACGCCTGCTGCGCGGCGTCGGGATCCTGCGGCTTGTACACGGTCCGCAGCTCGACGCGCGTGCGGACCGCGTCCTTCCACGGCTCGCTCACGGCCACGTAGTAGACGCCGGCCTGCAGGTCGTTCGCCTCCGCCTTCTTCCCCGGCTCACCCTTCGCGATCGGCTCGTTCCCGCTCCCTTCGGAGAAGATGCCGACGCTGATCTGCGCCTGCGGATTGACGGGCTTCGCGGTCGCGATCAGGGCCCCGGCGGCGGGCAGCTCGTAGCGGAAGGCCGCGATGTAGTGGTTGTCCTCGTCCGAGAGCGTCACGTCCTGCTTCTTGCCGAGGGTGCCGTCCACCGACTCTTTCGACACCGAGAACCCGGGCGGCGTCGAGAAGGGAATGGCGCGCACGTGGCATCCGGCCACGGCGAAGGCGGCGAGGAGAAGAAAGGCGCGGCGGTTTCTCTGCATGGGAGTCCTTTACCCGATCCCTATTCCAGACCGTACTTCTTTGGGTTGTTTCCGATGATGGCGGCCGCCAGGATCTGCGGCACGTACTCCAGCGTCTCCTGCGGCAGCTTCTTCAGGCGGTACAGGTGCCAGAAATCGCGCTTGTCCTTGCGGAATCCGCCGGGCTGCTGGGCGATCTCGTGCAGCACCCGGCGCATCCCGTTCTCGCCCTTGTTGTAGGAAGCGATCGCGAGCATGAAGGAATCCTCGCCGAACTCCGCGAGCAGGTTGGCGAGGTACTTCGCCGCGCCCCGGGTGCTCCGGAGCACGTCGGTGCGGTCGTCGATCCCGCGCTTCGGATCCACGCGCATCCCGAACTCCCGCGCGCGGAAGTCCATGAACTGCCACATCCCCTTCGCCTTCGCGGCGCTCTCGGCCAGAGGGTCGAACCCGGATTCCTGCCAGGCCACGTAACCCATCTCCTCCGGCAGCCCCAGCGCGCTGAACTCCTTCACGATCAAGGGCCAGTACTGCTGCTTGCGCCGGTAGATGGCGCGGGTCCCCGACTGCCGGACGTTCCGGTCGATGTAGTGCTTCAGGCGTTCCTTGAAGATGGGCGGAATCGCGTACGTGTTCGCGTTGAACTTGGAGAGGATGTGCCGGATCTCGCGGTCGAGCTCGTCGCCCGACTGCTCGATCTTCTCCGCCTCGCCCTTGTCCTTCTTCTGCAGCTCGCCGATGGCGGCCTGCGCCTTGCCGGTGAGGGCGGTCATCTGGTCCTCGAGCAGGGCCAGCTTCTCCGGATCGCTCTCCACCTGCATGGCGATCTGCAGCCGGGCGATCTGCTTGTCGAGGTTGTCCTTCTTGTGGACGATCTCCTCGATCTGCTTCTTCTGCTGCCAGATGACGAACCCGAGCGCGCCGAAGCCGGCGAGCGAGAGCGCGACGATGGTGGCGACGATCCGGCCGCTCTTCTTCCGCCCCTTTTTCTCGGTGGCCGCCTCCACCTGCTTGAGGGTGTCGGCCATGATGAACATGGTCTGACCCGAGGCCTGTCCGCCCGTCCGGGCCCGGGCCTGCGAGATCTTCAGCTGCGCCTCGCGCGCGAGCGCCGCGGTGTCCGGCGCAGGCGCCCGCATCGGGGGCGGCGGAGGCCTGCGCACCGACGCGATCGGCGTCTGCAGCGGGACCGCGATCCCGTTGGTGCGCGTCGACCGGAAGCTCTCCTCGATCTCGAAGCGCACCTCGGGACCGCCCTGCGCGCCGAAGCCGATCTTGTCGCCGGATCGGAGCGCGTGGGTGCGGACCAGCTTGCCGTTCAAGAGAGTGCCGTTGGTGGAGCCGACGTCTACCACCACATATTGCCCGTCCTGGAAGCGGATCTCGGCGTGGTGGTTGGAGACCAGGGTGTCGCGCTGGGCGTCGAAGCGCACGTCCGATTCGGGAGCGCGGCCGATGCGGATCACGGCCTTCGGCGACATCGACGCCGTTCCCTGCAGGCTCCCGGAGAGATGCGTCAGCCGGATCAAGTCCCGCTCTTCTGCGTGATGTCCGTCTTCTCCAGCTCTTCCTGGTAGTACTCGACGGTCTTCTCCCGCGCCTTCACCTCGCCGAGCGACTCCTCCAGGGCCCGGGAGACCTGCTCACAGGAGGGGCCGGGCACGCAGAGCACCTTGATCGACACTTCCCCGTTGGGAAGGATGGTGATCTCCATCTTCTGCTTGTCGGCCATCGCGTTTGACCTCGGCTACCACTTGGAGACGGCCAGCCGGATGGTGCCGTCCGCCTCGACCTGCTCTTCGTCCAGCGTGAAGCCCTGCTTCGCCACCTCGGCCTTCACCTTGTGCTTGGCGTAACACTGGATGATCTTCTGCTGCAGCTTCGCCGCCTCCTCGTTGGTCTCCTCCTCGATGCCCCACCAGTCGGCGACCAGCTTGTACGTGCCCTCTTCCGTGAGCTGGAGGCCGATGTCGTAGCTCTTCGTCGCCTTGATCCGCGCCTCCGCGGTGAGGGTGGATCCCTTCCAGCCGCGCACCTTCACCAGCTGGCTCTCCGTCGCCTCTTCGAATTCCATCCCCAGCTCGGCGAGGGCGGCCTTTAGCGCGACGAGATCGTTGATCTTCGTCTCCACCTGCGTGAAGTGGCTCACGCGGTCTTGCCTCCCACGTCGATCTCGATCTTCCGCCCCCCCTCGGCGCCGCCATCGCCCTGCCAGGTGGAAGAGGCCGGCCGCGCGCGCGTCTTGCACCAGGTGCGCAGCGCCGCGATCTTCTCCTTCATCGTCCGCGAGAGCGGCACCGTCTCCGAGAGCGAGTGGAGCACGCCCTCGGTGGAGAGCACGCCCGCCTTGCCGTTCCGGTCGTACTCGTCGAAGAGGGCCGAGACGATGGCCTGCTCGATCTCCGCGCCGGTCATCCCTTCGCTCTTCTCGGCGATCAGCTTCAGGTCGAACTGCGCCGGATCGCGCCCCCGCCGCTTGACGTGGATGGAGGCGATCTCCTCCCGCTCGGGCAGGGTGGGCAGATCGACGAAGAAGATCTCGTCGAACCGACCCTTGCGCATCATCTCCGGCGGCAGCTCGTCCACATTGTTCGCCGTGGCGATCACGAACACCGGGGTGGTCTTCTCCTGCAGCCAGGTGATGAAGCTGCCGAAGACGCGCGCGGCGGTGCCTGCGTCCGAGTTGTTCGACGATCCCGTCCCGGAGAAGCCCTTCTCCAGCTCGTCGACCCAGAGGATCGAAGGGGCGACCGCCTCGGCCATCTGGATGGCCCGGCGCATGTTCTCCTCCGAGCTGCCGACGATCCCGGCGAAGATCTTGCCCACGTCCAGGCGGAGCAGCGGCAGCCGCCAGGCGGCGCCGACGGCCTTGGCGGTGAGCGACTTGCCGCCGCCGGGAATTCCGATCATGAGAATTCCCTTCGGCCGCGGCAGCCCGAACTGGCGCGCCTCCTCGCTGAACGCGCTCTGCCGCTTGCGCAGCCATCCCTTGAGCACGTCGAGGCCGCCGATGTCGTCCATCTTCTGGTGGGTGCGGAAGAACTCCAGCACCCCGCTCTTGCGGACGATGCGCTCCTTCTCGGAGAGGATCACGTCGATGTCGAACGCCCCGCCCGTCTGCACCAGCGACTTGGCGAAGACGCCCTCCGCCTCGTCGGCGGTGAGGCCCAGCGCCGCCTCCACCACGTGCTCGCGATCCTGGCCGGAAGGGATCTTCGCGCCGGTGTTGCGGGAGACGCGGTCGAAGATGGCGTCGATCTCCGCAAGCTCCGGCAGCGGGTACTCGACGACCGCCACTTCCTTGTCCAGCTCGGGCGGGATGGCGAGCAAGGGCGAGATGAGGAAGACGGTCTTCACCTCTTCCTTCAGCTTGCGGGCGACGTCGCGCAGGAGACGGACCACTTCCGGGTTCTTCAGATAGGGATGCAGATCGCGGAGGATGAAGACCGCGCGCTCGTCGTGCTTCGCTTCCACCACGAAACGCAGGGCCTTCAGCGGATCCTTCGAGTCGCCCTGCGCCTCCTTCCCCAGCCGCATGCCCTCGGTGATGCTCCAGGTATAGATCCGGGTCTTGTAGTTCTTCTCCCGCTCGCGCAGCTGGAGCACGTCGGCGATGCTCTTCTCCACCCGCTTCTCCTCGCTGGAGAGGATGTAGATCAGCGGGTAGCGGGCGCGCATCAGGTGCTCGATGTCCTTGTCGACCCGGCGCAGCTGCGCCTGGCGCTGGACCTCCTCGGCGACCTCCCTGGGCTGGCTGGAGAGCGCCATGGCCGGCGCGGCAGCAACCTTCTTGTGCGCGCCGAACGGGTCGGCTTCGACGGGAGCCATGGAGGCGAAAAGGCTAGCATGCGCCCTCCGGCGCGGGCAAACCGGAGGCGCGCGTCCGCACGGGCGCGAACACGTGGAAATTCGAGGCGGTTGCGGCGCCAGATGCGTTGGCGTTACGGTCCTCGCCGTGGACTTCACCGCGCACCAGGCGCCGATGGCGCTGCAGCGGCTCAAGGACCAGGGCGGCTTCAACGGCGACCGCATCGAGTCCTGCGCGATGCCGACGGTGTTCGCCGGCGGGTCCGACTGGCTGCGCACGGTGGTGGAGAAGAGCGATCTCGCCGAGGGCAACCTGGCCGGGACGCGCATCCGCGAGACCACCTTCGCGCACACGGCCTTGCGCAAGGCGCGGCTGCGCGCCGCGCGGCTGGAGCGGGTGGAGCTCTACTTCTGCGATCTCAACGAGCTCGACGCGGGCCAGATCAGCGGGCGGCGGCTGAAGATCCACGGTTGCGAGGCGATGAACGCCGTCTTCTCCGGCGCGCAGCTCGCCGTGACCCGGTTCGAGGACACCAAGCTGTACCGGGCGAAGTTCGACGGCGCGCTGCTGATCCGGACGGTGTTCGCCGACGCCCGGCTCGGCGCGGCTTCGATGGAGAAGGTCGACTTTTCCGGAGCGCGGCTGATCGACGTCTCGATGCGCGGCGCGAATCTGATGGGCGCCTCGTTCGCGCGGGCGACGCTAATCGGCGTCGACCTGCGCGACGCCGCGCTGACCGGGGCGGACTTCTCCGGCGCCACCACCATCGGGTGCAAGCTGCCCGCGGAGTTCGGGACATGAGCGAGCGGAATGATCAGGATCCCGCCGCGCAGGTCGCCGCGGAGTTGAAGGCTCGGCTGCGGGCGATGGGTGGCGACGAGCTCGTGGAACTGTGTGCGCAGCTTCTCACGACGTACGTGATCGAAGGCGTAGTGCCGCTGGCACGCGCAGGCGAAAGCCGCGAGCTGGCCGCCGATGCGGCCGGTGAAGAGAGCTTCGCGCAGATGCTGAAGCGGCTGAAGGCGGCGAAGGCGGACCCGGTCCTGGAGCGGTTCATCATCGACGGGGAGAACATCTCGGTGAGGATCGACGGGCAGGGAGTGTTGCCGATCACCGAGTACCGCAGGCCCGTCGGGCCGCCCACAGGACCCGGAGCGCCGCTGCAGGCGGTGCAGCGAAGGGGGGGCGCTCCGGGGGCGGCGGGGAGCATCTACAACCGCGAGCTGTACCGGCCGGAGGTCCCGCCGGCGCCCGCGCGGGCGGCGGATCCGCGGCCGGGTGCCGTCGTGCAGCCCGCGGCGCCCGGTCCGCAGCAGCGTGCTGGATCGCAGCCCCCTGCGGCTGCTCCGCAGCCGCAGGTGAAAGAAGAGCCACGCAACGACCGGTTCTCGCTGATCGAGCTCGAGTGATTCAGAGGCCCTCGAGCGCGACCGCTTCAGGCGGAAGCGCGTGCATCGACTCGCCTCGCACGGCCAGATAGGTCCGGGCAGCGAGCAGCGCGGGCAGGAACACCGACGGCAGTTGCAGGAGGACGGTTGCGGGCGTCAGCGGCGCCCAAGGCTCACCGGACCAGAGCAGGGCGTAGACGATCCAGCTGCTCGCAGCGGCGACCGCAGCGGCCGCGACGAAGCTCGCGATCGGCCGCAACGACGCGCCCGAGAGGACCTCGCCGGCCGCCCAGGGGACCGCGGCGAGAGGCACGGGAGCGACGAAGAGCGCGAGGATGCCTGCCGTGTTCGAGGAGTTGCCGTCGTACAGCGAAAACGCGAACACATCGGAGGTGAAGAGCGACCCACTGGCGCCGAGCAGCGCGGCGCCCATCACGAGGTCGAACTCGAGCTGGCTGCGCGTCAAGGGCGCCGCGGCGCGGAGGCGGACGACGTGTCGCACGGCGAGGAGCGCGGGAAGGGTCAACAGCGCCGTCGAGCAGAGCGTGGCGAAGGTCACGCCGACCGCCCATTCGAGTGGAGATGCGAGCATCATCGCCGCCTCCTGCTGCTTCGGTTGTGGAGAACAGGCGGGTTCACCGGACGCTTCCCCGGGTGGAGAGATACGCGCCCAGCGCGGCGGCCCCGGTGAGGAGCGCGCGCGCGAGCAGGGAAGCGGAGGCGATTTCCGTCAGGATGGCAGCGAGATATGCGGCGAGCAGCGCGGCGGCAAAGGCTTGATCCTGGCGCGCGGAAGGGCCGGCGCAGAGCTCTCCTGCTGCCCAGGGGGCGGCGGCGATGGAGGGCGGCGCGAGGACGGCGAAGGGCGCCTGCAGCGCGGAGAGCTGGATGGTGATGGCTGCGGCGGCGATCAGCGCCGCGACTGCGGCGCAGAGCGAGGAGACGTCGGAGAGCGCGGCGAAGGGGCGGGAACGGCTCGAGCTTTCGACGGCGAAGTACGGGCCCGCGCAGAGTGCGAGACCAAGCGCCGCGGCTTCGGTCGCGGTCATCGCGAGGTCGCCTGCGCCCAGAGGTACTGGAGGGCGAGCATCGAAATGGAGAGGGCGAGACCGAAGTCGCCGGTGCTTTCCAGCGCGGTGCGGGCGAGGGCCAGGGCGCGGTGCATGCGCCTGGGGCCAGTGCAACGTGAGCGCCACCCCCGGCCCCTCTGAGGAGGCCTCCGGACAAAGCTACGAGATGTAGATCATAGCCGCGTTTCCCCTCTTTCCCGCCTTCGCGCGGCGAGGGTCGCGAATGCCCTTCGCCCGCACATCGTCCTGCCGAGATTCGGGGACACCATACGTAAGTCGGTCGATGCCAACCGCGACGCGGCAACGCACGGAGCGCCCTCCTGCGCTCCAGCGATGTGCCCGTTTGTTCTGTTACCGATGTGCCCGGTTCGTACTGGGTCGCAGCTTGCACGGCGAGTTACGTATGGTGTCCCCGAATCTCTGGCGCCGCTCAATCTGCGGGCAAGTTCACCTTCCGCACCAGCGTGCGATAGCGGGGGTCCGCGCGCAGTGCCCCCACCATGCATAGACGGTAGCGGTCGCGTAAGCTACGTCGCCCTCGAACCACGCCGCTCGCATCCTCCGCATGATTTCGCGATGAAAATGGCGTGAGAATTTCGGCCTTCGACACGCCCATTTTCTGCACGCGTGCGCAGCTTCTGCGATCGATTCCTGCGGATGCGTGCGACATCACGACGGACCTCCCCGGCGCAGGGAATGCAAGGGCCACTCTCGTGGCAGAGAGGAGCTTGCGATGATCCCGCAAGACATCACCGACTACCTGCATACTCACCGTGTCGACTGGCAGCAGCGACAACACCGGCTCGCGGTGACGGCGGAAGAACTGGCGGCGACCCTCCATGTTACCGCGCGGCGAGTGGCGAAATCGGTGCTGGTCCAGGTAGACGCACAAGTCTTCATTGCCGTGCTGCCAGCGACGGAAGTGATCGACGAGGACCGGCTCGCGTCCGTTCTGGGCGCCACCATCGTGCGCGTGATGCGGGAGTGGGAATTCGAGGAGCTGTTTCCCGAGTGCGAGCCCGGAGCGGAACCGCCCTTTGGCGGCCTCTATGGGTTGCCCGTGGTGGTCGACTCCGCGCTCGCCGACGAAGAAAGGATCATCGTCCGTGCGGGTTCGCACGTCGAGGCGATCGAGATGCGGTACGAGGACTTCTATCGGCTCGAGAAAGAGCCCAGGGTGGCCGCCATCGGACGGGCGCGCAGCTACGGCACGCCGACCTGGAGCGATTGGCGACAGACCCCGGCCGCCAGCTGAGGAGATCCAGGGACACCATACTTAATTCAGCGTGCCAACGCCGAGTGAACGCGGCATCCGCGCGCCGGCTGTGCCCAGCGCTGCATGGCGCATGTGGTTCGGCAGTCCAACTCGTTCCGGAACGATGTCTCGCGTGGGGCACGCCGCGCGGGCGAGCTCCGGCTGTCTTGACGCGATGCGGCCCGTCCCGGGACGAGTTGCGGATTCCAGCGATCGACTTGTTCCGGAACAAATCGTGCGTCGACCACATGAGAGGGAGGAGAGATTCGGGGACACCATACGTAAGTCGGTCGATGCCAACCGCGACGCGGCAACTCACGGAGCGCCCTCCTGCGCTCCAGCGATGTGCCCGTTTGTTCTGTTACCGATGTGCCCGGTTCGTACTGGCAGGTCGCAGCTTGCACGGCGAGTTACGTATGGTGTCCCCGAATCTCTTCTCGTCGAGCCGCGGCCGCTTCTTTTCCCCTTGGTGGTCGGGAGCTGGCCAAGCGAGTCCAGAGGTCGAGGAATGCTCGGCGAGGCGATCAGGTGTCGCGAGTCTGATCAGGGGTGACGCCATGGCGTTGAATTGCAGGCGCGCTGCCGTAGTCGCGCTGCTCCTGTCCGTCGCGAGCTGTGGTGGCCCACGAACGGTCGTGGAGGATCGCGGCAGGGTCCTGGTGGGCGATGTCGCGACCTCCGGCGCTTCCACTTTCGCCTGGCTTTCGGGCAGAGCGGAGGTCGCGTACGTCTCCACGGCATCCCAGCTCGTCGGCGTGCGCATCGCCGATGGCGTCCGGCGGCAGCTCGATGACGCGACGCCTTATTTCGCCGCCGGCCTGACCGCGAGCCCCGACGGAAGCGCGCTTTACTTCATCGCGTACGATCCTGCTGCAGCTCCTCGCTTCACCCTGCGCGAGGCGTTCGCGCACAAGGATGTCCCCGTGGGCGAGGTGACGCCCGCGAGCCCCTCCATCTCTCCGGATGGGCGCCGCGTACTGTACTGGGCGGCCGGCGCCGCATCGGTGCTGGACGCGTCCGGCGTATCGTTCTCCGTTCCAACGTGCACCGGTTGGCCGGTGCCGCCGGTATTCTCACCCTCCGGAGATCAGCTCCTCTGCGCCGGCGAGTCCGCAAGTGTCTTCACGCTCGCAGACGGCTCCTTGCGAGCGTTGCCCGATACCGACTCGTCCGCCTGGCGCGCGCTGCGCTGGAATGGGACCAGCGCGCAAGCCGTGGCCCTCTCGCCAGGGAGCGTCTATCTGACGGATGCCGCGAGCGCCCAGAGGCGCGCGTTGTACACGCCCGACCAGGGTTTGCTGGACTCCGGGCTGGGGGAAGCGGCCCTCTCCAAAGACGGACGCGTCGTCGCCTTCTGGGAGACGGAGTGCCTGCATGCCAAGTCGATCTTGTCCTGCGAGGCAGGACAGGATGAGGCGCGATTGAGGATCGTAGAGGTGGCTTCGGGCCGCGCCAAGACGGTCGCTTCGGGCGCGGCGGGTCCAGGACCGGTGGCCTTTTCCGACGACGGAACGCTCA
>DASREU010000467.1:0-3428 GCA_035651935.1 Myxococcales bacterium
AGAGGACGGGGCGCCTGGGCGGTGGCCTTGAAGGCGTCGGGATCGAGCGTGCGGGCGCGGGCGAAGTGCGCGGCCGCGGCCACGTCGTCCTGCGCGCGCTCGGCGATCAATCCCAGGTAGTGCTCCGCCCAGGCGTCGGGCGCCTCGGTGGAGAGCCGCGACAGCTCCGTCTTCGCCTGCTCGAATCGGCAGAGCTCGAACAGCGCCACGCCCTTCTCGCGCCGGGCCTCGCGGTCCTTCGGCTCGTACTCGAGCGCCTTGCTCGCGGCGGCCAGCGCATCGCCCGGCCGGCCGAGATCGTCCAGCGCCATGGCCTGGAGCAGGTGGAGGTCCTTGAGGAGCTCCTTGTCGTGGCCCTTCTGCGCTCGCGGCAGCGCCCGCTTCACGTACTGCAGCGAGAGCTCCAGATCGTCGCGCGACCCGAGCCTTCGCACGTGCAGGTCGGCGGACGAGCGCAGCACTTCGGGATCGTCGGGATCGAGCGCCAGCGCGCGGGCGTACGCCGTCCGCGCCTCCTCGATGTGGCCCAGCTCGGCGAGCGCGGCGCCGCGGAAGTGGTGCGCCGCCACGCTTGCCGGGTCCGTGCGCGTCGCCTCGCGGGCGCACTCCAGCGCATCCTCGTAGCGGCCCTTGTCGAAGTCGCGCGCGGCCTGGTCGAGCAGATCCGGCAGGGCGGCGTCGCGGCCGTCCAGGGCCGGGAGGCAAGGGGTGGCGGGCGGGTGCGGCTGCCGGCGCTCCTCCGCGGACGGAGCGTCGAGCTTCGCGACGGAAGCGGAAGGGCCGCCTCCGGCGGAGGCCTTCTGGACCGGGATGGTCGCCGGTACGGCGGCAGGCTGCTTGTGGCAGGCCGCGATCGCCCCGGCGATCGCGGCGACGAGCAGCAGTCGGTGGCCACGGAGCGTGTCGGTCATCGCTGGCTTGTGCAACACCCGGGCTTGGCCTCCGCCTTCCCGACCGCCAGACCGGGCGGCACCCACACGGTACCACACAGCAGCCGGCCGGACAGGCTCCTGCTCCCCAGTCTGTCCGGCATCGCCGTGCGACTCAAGTTCCGGTTCGCCTGCTCCGGCGGCGCAGCGCGAGAACGGCGAACATCGCGGACCAGCCGAGCGCCGCGCCCGAGTGGGAGCAGCCATGCGGCTGTGTGTCCGGCAGGCGCGGGTCGATCGTGCCGCCGGCGTCGGCCAGCGGCGAGCCGGCATCCGGGGTCGACCCCGCATCGAGGCCCGGATTCGGACCGCCGTCCGGCGAGGGCTCGCAGTTGCCGCAGAGATCGCCCGCGTCCGAGCCGCTGTCGGGAGCGCCCGCGTCCGCGGCGCCGCCGTCGAGAGCGCCGGCATCCGGCACTCCCGAATCGGGAGCCCCGGCATCCGGCGTGCCGGCGTCGAGCGGCGGCGGCCGCGCCGGATAGGTGGCCATCCCGGACTGCAGCGTGACGTCGACGGGGACGCCGTTCAGGGTCACCGTCGCGACGCCCGGCGCGTACGCCTGGAAATCCCGCACCGGATTTCCCGTGACCAGAAGCGCGCCGCCGGCCAGCTTCGTCTCGATCGCGGTTGCGCTCTGCGTGGCCAGGAGCAGCCGCGCGCCGCTCTGGTCGGAGATGCTGCCCTGCCCGAAGAGCACGGCCCGGATCGGCGCTCCCGAAGCGTCGCGCGCCGCCATCCCCGCCTGCGATCCCGCGAGCACCAGGTCGCCCGCGGTCTTCCCCGCGGCCCCTGCGCGCGCGAAGATCCACCGCTCCTCCAGCGCCGACCCCGGCGCGACCACCGCGCCGGCGCCCACGTCGTTGGCGTCGAGCGGATTGACCGGCGTTCGCGCGGCCCACTGCGCCGTCGGCACCGGGATCAGCGCGGTCAGGAACTGTGCCGCCGCCGCCCTGGCCGTCGGCCGCACCCGGACCCAGGACACGCTCGCGTCCGGATCGAACTGATCCATCAGCTCCGCCGTCTGTGTCCCGGTGGTCGCGGACCACGAGGAAGGCGAGAGCACGCGGACGCCCAGGGACTGCCCGCTCTTTCCCGTCCCCTGCACCCACCCCGACGCGGTGTCGACCGAGACGCCGTCGTTGAAGTGGCAGGTCCAGTCGTAGTCGTGGGCGGCGGTCGCCTCCACGTCGTCGCGGACCAGTGCATACCGGCCGCGCGCGAGCACCACGATGCGGTCCCAGCGCGAGATCCCCAGCGTGGAGGCGAAGAGCTGCGCGCCCTTGCCGCCGGCGATGGCGTAGTCCGCCGTGCCCGTCGGCGCGAGCAGCGGCTGCGAGATGCGGTTGAAGAACCAGGGATTGTTCCAGTTGGAGTCGGAGATCCGGACGTCGCCGAGCTGCCCGGTTCCGTCGACGAGGAGCACGTTGTGGTACGCGGTCTGGCTCGCCGGATACGTGTAGTCGGTGCTCCTGCCCGCGTCGTAGCCCATCGCCTCCGGCGCCAGCCACACGCCCCTGCCGAACAGCCAGAAGCTCATGTCGTCGTTGTGGTCGTGTCCCCAGTCGATCCAGCCGCCGGCCGGCGACCCCTGCACCGCCAGCCGGTTGAAGTTCGTCACTCCGCCGTAGACCGTCGCCTTGAACCCGAGCGCGAGATCGCCGCTGTTCCAGGTGCTGTGCAGCGTGGCCGCGCCAATGTCGCTGAACGCGGCGTCGAGCGGCAGGGTATGCGGGTCCACGGGCGCGACCGTCGGGTCGTAGCCGATGAACTCGAAGACGTCGTACCAGGCCTCCGGCAGGAACGTGCCCCGGCCCACGGCAGCGATGTAGCGCTGCGCCGCCGCCTCCGCGAACCCGTCGCGAAAGCGGGAGGCCGAAAAGCGCGCGATCTGCACCGCCTGCCACCCGGGCCAGTGGGTGAAGTCGCCGAAGGGCAGGATCACCTGCTTCGGATCGTCCGCCGTTCCCGCGTAGAGCAGGATCGTCCCGTAGCCGCGGAGCAGACCCATGTCGGTGTAGTCGGCGCCGGCGTGGCGCATCGCCTGCCAGAACGGCAGCGCCATCGCGAGCCCGTAGCCTTCGTAGGGCAGCCCTTCGTGCCACGACCCGTCGGGGATCTGGCCGATGGTGACCTTCAGCTTCTCCAGATCGTTCTGCACCAGCGAAAGCCAGCCCGACGCGCGGGCGTCCTCGCCCTGCAGCGCGAGCGCCGCCATGCCCAGGCCGGCGGTATCGATCCAGTTGTGGTTCTGCAGGTACTGGTCGACCCACCACGCGTTGGGCAGGTACGCAGCGACCCGCTGCGCCTCGGCGCCGATCTTGTTGGCGATGGTCGCCCGATCCGCGGCGGAGAGCGTCTCGTAGATCCAGTCGTACGCGATCGACGTCCCGAGGAGCATGTGCGCTTCGGCGAGATCGGGGCCGCCCAGGCTCGCGGTCTCGCCGTTGTCCCAGGTGCTCCAGCCGGCATAGGTGAGGAGCTGGCTGCGCGCGATCGCCG
>DASREU010000468.1:0-3224 GCA_035651935.1 Myxococcales bacterium
GTCTCCACCACCAACGCGCTCCTCGCGGGCCTGGGGGTCCAGCCGGGAGCGAACTCGGCCTATCTCCAGTTCCTGGTGGTGGCGAAGACCATCCTCGACCCGGCGGATCCGGTGAACTTCGCCGGGCACCTGCAGGAGAAGACGTTGCCGAACCTCCTCCCCCCGCTGGGAGGGAATCCCGACGGCAGCGTTCCACAGGCCGCGAAGGGGATCCTGACGCAGGCGGCGTTCTGCGATCAGACCGTGCCGAATCCGTGGAACCTCATCCTCGACTCCACGGCGGGGACGGGTCCGTTCCCCGGCCAGGCGGGATTCGGCGGCCCGGGCACGTTCCAGCTCTTCTTCACCGGAACGCCCTCCGGGTCGGCGCTCGCCTCCTGCCCGACACCGTCGAGCACCTCGCCGAACGCGATCCCGCACGGGTTCTTCACGAACTGGACGGCAGCGACGTCCATCGCGCAGAGCGACGCTGCGAACTTCCTCTTCGACGGCTCTCCGCAGCTGTCGCTCCACACCTTCTAGCGAGGCCGAACCGATGCGCTCCCTGATCGCAGTCCTGCTCCTCGCGCCGGCGGCGGCCTTCGCCGGCGGGTACCTCATCCCCAACGAGAACGCGCGCGACCTGGCGCTGTGCCAGTCGAACGTCGCGGCGCAGAACGGGCCCGAGGCGGCCCACGCCAACCCTGCGGCCCTCGCCGGCCAGAAGGGGCTCGCCGTCTCCGCGAGCGGGGAGCTGCTCTACAACGTGACCACCTGGTCGGATCCGACGCTCGGGTCCTCGACCCTGCGCCCGCGATCGAACTTCCCGCCCGAGCTCGCCGCGTCCTACGGAAACACGCTGCCGAACGGCATGGGATATGGCTTCGGAGCGGCGGTGCTCGTCCCCGCCGGAGGGTCGCTGTTCTGGCCGCAGAACTGGCCCGGCGCGGCGCGGATCCAGCAGGTCGACCAGAAAGTCTGGGAGACGCAGCTGAGCGCCGCGATCCAGCCGCACCCGCTGCTCAAGCTCGGCGCGTCGTTCCTCTACTACCGGATCGTGGAGTCCCTCTCGCAGCGGATCTACTACGCGGGTCCGCAGTCGCTCGCCTCGCTCGGCCTGGCCGGCGGCGCGCCCAGCTTCGCGCTGGCGGGCGAGTTCCGCGCCCCGCGGGACATCCCGTTCACGCTCGCGGTCACCTACAGCCACCAGGCGCCGATCACGCTCGAGGGCCACGCGCACTTCGACAACGTGCCCCCCAGCTTCGCTTCGGTCCTGCAGGATCAGGCGGCGACGGCGAAAGTGACGGTGCCGAACATCGTCTACGTCGGCGCTGCGTACGACGTGATCCCGAATCTGAAGGTGATGGGCAGCTGGAACCTGGAGCGCTGGAGGGTGTACGGGTCGGACACGTACATCGGAGACAAGGGGCTGGTGATCAGCGTTCCTCGCGACTACCACAACTCCTACCTCTTCCGATTCGGCGCCGAGTACACCAAGCCTTCGTTCCTCCCGAAGCTCACGCTCCGCGCCGGATTGCAGCGCAGCATCTCCGATCAGCCCACCAACACCATCTCGCCGACCTTGACCGACGCGAGCAGCTGGGCCGTGTCGGTCGGCGCGGGGTACGAGGTGATCTCGAACTTGCGCGCGGACATCGGGTACCAGTTCGCCTTCTTCGACAAGGTCACCGCGACCGGCCCCGACGCATTCCCCGGCTCGTACGACACGCACGTGCATCTGATCTCCGCGGGGCTGACGTACCGGTTCCAGAACCTGTAGCCGTCGGCGGCGATCCCGCGCCCGCTGTCCCGCGCACTCGCCGCCGCACCACCAGCCCCATCTCCAGACCGGACCACCGATCCGATGTCCGCCCAATCGAGTTTGCGCGTCGGCAGGTGGAGAACCCGGGCGCGTTGAATGAGCGGACATCGCCGCCCGCGAGAGGCGGCGCGAGGCCCCCCACCACTCCGCCGACCACGCCGCCCTCGAGCGCACTCACCGCCGCACACCAGCGCCATCCTCCAGACCGCACCCACCGATCCGATGTCCGCCCAATCGAGTCCGCGCGGCGGCAGGACGAGAACCCGGGCGCGTTGAATGAGCGGACATCGACGCCCGCGAGAGGCGGCGCGATGGAGAGGGGTCGCCCCGCGCGGGCCGCGCGCGATGCTTCCGCGCTGTCGCAGGAGCGACGGCGACGACTCTGGCGCACCGGGTGGAATGTCAGACCCCCCTTGTACGGTGCGGCTCATGAAGAAGCTGCAGCAAGAGCTTCCGTTCCGGCAATGGGGCGGGGCGCGAAAAGGGGCAGGGCGGAAGCGCCGCTCGGCGAGGCGCAACGTTCCGCATCGGCCGCGGAAGAAGTTCCGCAAGAGCGCCCTGCACGTCACCTTGCGCCTCCGGCGGGAAGCCTGGAACTTGCGGACGCACCGCTGCTTCCGCGCCTTGCGGCGCTCGTTCGAGCGCGGCTGCCAGAGGTTCGGCTACCGCCTGATCCACTTCTCCGTGCAGGGGAACCACATCCACCTGATCGTCGAGGCGCCCGACGCCGTACAGCTCGGGCGCGCGATGAAGGGGCTCGAGGTGCGCATGGCGCGCGCCCTCAACAAGGTGATGGACCGCCGGGGCGCCGTCTTCGCGGACCGCTACCACGCGCACCTCCTCGCCTCGCCACGCGAAGCCGCCGAGGCGGTCCGCTACGTCCTGGAGAACTGGCGCGTGCACGGCCAGCGCGAGGGCTGGACCGTTCCCGACGGCCGCGACCCCTGGTGCTCGGATTCGTGGCGCGATCACAGTCCTCCACTCGTCGCCGAACCCGTCTGGTGGATGCTCTGTGTCGGAGTGGAACGCGCGAATGCGCGCCGCGCCGCCTGATCTGCGGAGCGCAAGCGAGAGGTCGCAGCAACCGACCGCGAAGCATCGCACCTGGCGCTCGCGCGCGGGCTCGAGCGCTCAGTGCGCGCCCAGCGACCGTGCGGCGGCCAGCGGCGCGCGAATCGCCGACCCTCCGCGAACCGCCGGCGCATCTCCCGTCCCAGCTCGCGCGACCGGCACCTGACTCCTGCGCCCTGCGGCTGATCCCGGGTGACCGGCTGCTGGCGCCCGCACCTCGCCCGCGCCGCGCCCCGCGGCACACGTTGCGGGGAGCTCCCCAGTCCAGACGCACTGCGCCCGTCCAGGATGTCCGCCCAACCAACCACGAGATCACGGCGCAGCGTTGGTCTCGCATTCGCCGCCGACCGGC
>DASREU010000469.1:0-20543 GCA_035651935.1 Myxococcales bacterium
ACACTCCGCGCCGCCCTGGTATTCTCCGGCGCCGATCCGGTCGACGGCTTCCGCGAAGTCGCCGACCGCGAAGTGATCGCGATCCCCCGAACCCTGACCCAGATCCGCTCGCTCTAGCGTTTCGGGGACACCGGAGATCCGGAGATCCGGGGACACCATACGTAACTTGTCGTAAGGTGTCCCCGGATCCGTCCCCCGACGCAGCGGGGTGGGGCCGCGGAGCGTCAGGCGCCGAGAAACGCGGCTTTCACCTGGTCGTTGGAGAGCAGGTCGGAGCCCGCTCCCGAGAGCGCGATCCGTCCGATTTCGAGCACATACCCGCGCGCCGCGATGCGCAGCGACTGGTAGACGTTCTGCTCGACCAGCAGGACCGAGGTGCCCTGGGCATTGATCCGGGCGATGGTGTCGAAGATCGTCCGCACCAGGAGCGGCGACAGCCCCAGCGACGGCTCGTCGAGGATCAGCAGCCGGGGCTTGGCCATCAGGCCGCGCGCGATCGCGAGCATCTGCTGCTCGCCTCCGGAGAGCGTTCCCGCGAGCTGGCCGATCCGCTCCTTCAGCCGCGGAAAGAGGGTGAGGCCGCGCTCCAGGTTCTTCTCCCGGTCGGAGCGGGCGCTCTTGATGTAGCTGCCCATCCGGAGATTCTCGAGGACGGTCATCTCCGGGAAGACCCGGCGGCCTTCCGGCACCTGCACCACGCCGAGCTCGACCACCTGGTGGGAAGAGAGCTTCGTCAGGTCGTGGCCGTCGAAGACGATGCTTCCGGCGCGCGGACGGAGCAGCCGGGAGATGTTGCGCAAGGTGGTGCTCTTGCCGGCGCCGTTGCTGCCCACCAGCGTCACGATCTCGCCGGCGTTCACCGCGAGGGAGACGCCGCGCAGGACCTGCACGTCGCCGTAGGCGAAGTCGAGATCGCGCACCTCGAGGAGCGGAGTCATGCCTTCGCCCCTCCGGCGTCGCCCAGGTACGCCGTCATCACCCGCGGATCGTTGACGATCTCCTGCGGGCTGCCCTCGGCGAGCTTCTCGCCGGAGTTCAGCACCACGATGCGCGTGCAGGTGCGGACGATGGCCTTCATGTCGTGCTCGATCACCACCTGCGTCAGCCCGCGCTGCCGCACCTCCAGGATCAGCTCGATGATCTCTTCGCTCTCGCGCGCGTTCAGGCCGCCCATCACCTCGTCGAGCAGGATCATCCGCGGCCTGGTCGCCATCACCCGCGCCAGCTCCAGCTTCTTGCGCTCTCCGATGGGGAGGCCGCCGGCCAGCACGCCGGCGCGCTTGTCCAGACGCACCACCCGCAACTGCTCGAAGGCGATCTCCTTGGCCTCGGCCACGGAATTCGTCCGGCAGAGCGCGCCGACCACGGCGTTCTCGAGGACCGTCAGCTTCGCCAGCGGGCGCACCTTCTGCCAGGTCCGCGCCATCCCCAGCTTGCAGACCTTGTCGGGGGAGAACCCGTTGATCCGCTGCCCGTCGAAGAAGATGTCGCCGCGCGACGGCGGGTAGAAGCCGGTGATGCAGTTGAAGAGCGTGGTCTTCCCGGCGCCGTTCGGGCCGATCAGGCCGAGGACGATGCCCGGCTCGACCGAGAAGGTGACGTCGACGTTCGCCTTCACGCCGCCGAAGAACCGGCTGACGTTGCGGACTTCCAGGAGCGCGTTCATCGCGTCGCCGCCTTCCTGCGCAAGCGTTGCGAGATGAACCCGAGAAACCCTTCGGGCATGACCAGGATCACCACGATCACCAGCACGCCGTAGACCAGCAGGTGGGCCTGGGCGACGGTGGTGCGGAGACCCTCCGAGATCAGCACCAGGATCACGGCGCCGAGCACCGGGCCCGCGACGGTGCCGATGCCGCCGATGATGGCGATCAGCACCATCTGGATGCTGACGTCGATGCCGAACACCTGGTTCGGCTCGATGAACCCGATGTAGAAAGCGGCGAAGCTTCCCACCAGCGCGGTGCAGGCGGCGGAGATGGCGAGGGCGGCGTTCTTCGAGAACGTCGGAGGGATCCCCAGCGAGTGCGCCGCGTCCTGGTCCTCGCGGATCGCCTGCAGGTAGTAGCCGAGCTTGCTTCGCTTGACGAAGAAGTTCACCGCGATGCAGAAGAGGGCCATGGCGAGGCCCATGTAGAAGTAGGGCGTCTTGCTGATCCAGTCGGTGATCACGGTATTGCCGAACTTCAGCGGCGGCAGGTCGGCCGCGAGGATCCCTTCGGCGCCGTTGGTCAGGTCCTTGGTGTTCAGCGAGAGCAGCCGGATGATCTCCGCCACCGCGATGCTCGCCAGCACGAAATAGGGCCCGCGCAGGCGGAAGGTGATCCAGCCGACGGCGAGCGCGGCGATCACGCTCAGGGCCACCGCCACCCAGACGCCGAACCAGGGGGCGATCTGCTTCTGCTGGAGGAGGATGAACGCGCCGTACGCGCCGATCCCGTACCAGGCGGAGTGGCCGACCGAGTATTGCCCGGCGAATCCTCCGAGCACGTTCCAGCTCTCGCCGAGGGCGACGGCGATGAAGAGGAGGATGAAGATGTGCAGCGCGTACGGGCTCTCGATGAAGAGCGGGACCACCGCCAGGGCGAGCGCGACGACGATGCAGGCGACGAGCGTCTTCACAAGCGGCTCTTTCCCAGCAGGCCCGACGGCTTGAGCAGCAGCACGAGGAGGAAGATCACGTACACGCAGAGATCCTTCCAGCCCGAGCCGATGTACGTCCCGGAGACCGATTCGGCGACCCCGATCAGGATGCCGCCGAGGGTGGCGCCGATGATGCTGCCCATGCCGCCGAGCACCACCACCACGAACGCCTTGAGGGTGAACGCCCCGCCGACCTGCGGATAGATGTAGTACGTCGGCGCGACCAGCGCGCCCGCGGCGCCTGCGAGCGCTGCGCCCAGGCCGAAGGCGAGAATACCCATGTGCCGCACGTTCACGCCCATCAGCTGCGCGGCGTCGCGATCCTGCGCGGTGGCGCGGATGGCGTGGCCGATGTCGGTCTTGACCAGGAACCAGTAGAGCACGGCGGTGATCACCACCGTGATCAGGAAGCAATAGAGGAGCGGGGTGGAGAGGTGGATGCCGAGGATCCCCACGCTCGAGGACGAGTAGCTGGTGGAGAGGATCCGGTAGTCGCTGGTGAAGACCAGCATCGCCACGTTCGAGAGCACGAGGCCGATGCCGATGGTGAGCAGGATCTGGTTCTGTGGGAGCGCATCGAGCACGCGGTTGATCAGCGTGCGCTGGAGCAGGGCGCCGAGGATGAACAGCGCCGGCATGGTGATCACCACCGAGAGGAACGGGTCGATGCCGAACAGGACGAACACCCAGAAGGTGCAGTACATCCCGACCATCACCAGCTCGCCCTGGGCGAAGTTGATCACCCGCATCACGCCGAAGATCAGGGTGAGCCCGATGCCGATCAGCGCGTAGACGCCGCCGATGAGCATGCCGCTCAGGATCGACTGCAGCAGAACGGCCATTTCAGGGCTCCGGTGACAGGCGCGCGATCACGTCTAGGGCTTGTTGGAGGATTTGTGCAACCCGTTCGCGCGCCGGCAGCTCCGGCGCAAGTGCTGCGGTCTGGCCTGGCCGGAGCGAGAGCTGGGAAGAGTCTCCTCTTTTCGCGGTCAAGGCACGAATCTCCCGGGTGAGAGCATTCCGCGCCAGGTCCGGTGCAAGAGGTGCGCCGGACGTCGTCCCCGTTGAAGCAGCACCGGCGGATGCGGGACGCGCATCCGCCGGCTGAACACGACCAGGCCGCATGGCCTGCCTAGAACGTCTGGTCCCTGATCTTCACGTGCTTCGGCTCGCGGATGAAGAGCACGCCGATCACCACGGTCATGATCGAGACGATGATCGGATACCAGAGACCCGCGTAGATGTTCCCCTCCTTCGCCACGATCGCCGTCGCGAGCAGGGGCAGCATGCCGCCGAACCAGCCGTTGCCGATGTGGTACGGCAACGACATCGAGGTGTACCGGATCTGGGTCGGGAACAACTCGACCAGGAAGGCGGCGATCGGTCCGTACACCATGGTGACGTAGATGAGCATGATCACCAGGATGATCTCGGCCATCACCCAGTTGACCTGGCTGTTGTCCGCCTTCGGCGGGTAGCCGCTGTCCTTCAGCGCCGCCGTGTACTTGGCGTTGTCCCAGCCACGGAGCTCGGTGTTGCCGATCTTCGTGATCACGTCCTGGCCCCCCTCGGCGGGGTGCGACTCGAACGAGAGCCCGGCCTTGCCGAGGAAGTCCTTGGCCTTGTCGCAAGCCGACTGCCTCGACCACGGGCCGATGAAGATGTGGAAGTTGCAGTCGGACGCGTAGACCGCGATCGGCGTCCGGTCCTGGTACGCCTCGAGCGCGGGGTTGACGTAGTGCGTGAGCCCCTTGAAGAGCGGGATGTACGTGATCGCTGCGATCGCGCAGCCCGCGAGGATGATCTTCAGGCGGCCGATCTTGTCGGAGAGAGCGCCGAAGACGAGGAAGAACGGCGTACCGATCACCAGCGAGAGTCCGACCAGCCAGTAGGTCTTGATGAACTCCAGCTTCAGGTAGATGAGGAGGAAGAACAGCGCGTAGAACTGGCCGGTGTACCAGACCACGCCCTGGCCGGCGGTGGCGCCGAGCAGCGCGAGCGCCACGTACTTGTTGTTCGGGTACTTGAAGAAGCTGTCGCGGATGGGCGACTTCGAGCGCTTCCCGGAGACCTTCATGCGCTGGAAGACCGGCGACTCCTGGAGCTTGAGCCGGATGTAGACGGAGATCGCCAGGAGCGGGATGGAGATCCAGAACGCGATGCGCCAGCCCCAGTCGTTGAACGTGGGGCCTGCCATGAACGAGCGGCAGACGCCGATGATGACCAGCGAGAAGAGCATCCCCACCGTCGCCGTCGTCTGGATCCAGGCCGTGGTGTAGCCGCGCTTCTGGTCGGCCGCGTGCTCGGCGACGTACGTCGCGGCGCCGCCGTACTCGCCACCGAGCGCGAGGCCCTGGGCGAGGCGGAGGATCACGAGGATCACCGGGGCTGCGAAGCCGATCGTCTTATACCCGGGGAGAAAGCCCACCAGCACGGTGGAGAGACCCATCGTCACGATGGTGACGAGGAAGGTGTACTTGCGGCCGACCAGGTCGCCGATGCGTCCGAAGATCAGCGCTCCGAAGGGGCGGACCAGAAAGCCCGCCGCGTAGGCGCCGAACGCGCCGAGCAGCGCTGCGGTCTGGTTGCCGGGAGGGAAGAAAACGGCGGCGAAGAACGGGGCGAGAATCGCGTACAGGTAGAAGTCGTACCATTCGAAAACGGTACCGACCGATGACGCGACGATGACCCGTCGTTCTGCCGCTGCATCGATGGTGTCGGTTGCTCCGACGGGCATTGCTTCGGTGGCCGAGCTCATGCCGTCCTCCTCTGGATTCAGCGTGGAAAGGTGGGTCTGCGGGATCGCGAAAGGGTGTGTTGAGAGTTGAGTGGCTGTAAAAACTCAGGTGGAGGGTCCCTTAGCACGAGGCTACAAATTAATTCAAATGGGTCGTGTTGACGGAGGATCCCTGCCGCGATCCACCGTCGGTCCCGGTGCTCCGGGGATTGCGGACGGAGCAGCGGGGCAGGTGGCGCCCCGCCGGGCGGGGTGGCGGCCAGCCTGTCATGGTTTCGTGTCGCGTTCCGTGGCGATACGCGCCCGCTGCGCTGCGTTACCAACGACCGGTTCGACCGCCGAGCCGCGATCCGTCGCCGCGCGCGGTTTACAGAAGATCAAATCCGGTTGAATGGCCGCCTGTGCGCCGTCGAACATCCTGCTCGCGTGGCAGCGCCCTGGATGCTGGCGGTCGCCTGCGGAGCACCGATGGCGGACGCTGCGCAGGAGCGTCCACGGGAGCTTGAACATTCCACAGAGAAGTGGTTTTGGTAGCGCGCCATGCGAACTGCCAATCTCGTTCTCGCCCTCTGCGCGCTGGCGCTCGGCGCGTGCAAGCAGTCCTCCACCGACCAGAAGCAACAAGCGGCGCAAGGAAGCTCCGGCGCGGCGGCTCCTTCCGGAACCGAGATCCTCATCGGCGCCACCCTGCCGCTCACCGGCGCGGAGTCGCGCATCGGCGGCTTCTACAAGGAGGGCTACGACCTGGCGTTCGAGGAAGCGAACCAGGCCGGCGGCGTCTCCGTCGGCGGCAAGAAGATGCCGGTGCGCCTGACCCTCCTCGACGACACCAGCTCGCAGGCCACCGCGGCGTCGCTCGCCGACCGCCTGATCAACAGCGACAAGGTGCAGTTCCTGCTCGGCACCTACGCCACGAACCTGGTCGAGGCGCAGACCGTGGTCGCCGAACAGAACGCCATCCCCTACGTCAACGGCGGCGGCGCCGCGACCGCGATCTACAAGCGCGGTTACAAATGGGTGTTCGGCCTCCTCGCTCCGGTCGAGTTGCTGGCGGAATCGATCATGAAGTGGATCGACGCCGAGCAGCAGGCCGGGAAGATCCCCAAGCCGGCCACCATCTCGCTGCTCTGGGAGAACACCTCCCACGGCAAGGACTTCCGCAAGGGCGTCACCGAGTTCTCCGACAAGAGCAAGAACTACAAGGTGGTGGTCGACGAGTCGTTCGAGCTCGGCGGCAAGGACTTCAGCGCGCTGCTCGGGCAGGTGAAGGCGGCGAAGACCGATCTCTTCCTCGCCGACGCGCACCTGCCGGACTACATCACCATGCAGCGCCAGTACGTCACCGCCGGCCTCTGCAACAAGGTGCTCAGCTATGGCGCGCGCGGCAGCGAGAAGCAGGCGGCCGACGCGCTGGGAAAGAAGAACGTCGAGTACATCCTCAGCGCCGTCTGGTGGAGCCCGCTGCTCGCGGACAAGAACCCGGAGGCGAAGAAGTTCGTCGACACCTTCAAGGCCAAGTACCAGAACCGGGTGCCCGAGTGGTACCAGGCGCTCGGGTACGAGACGGCACGCGCGCTGTTCCGGGCGATCGAGCAGGCCGGCTCTCTCGACCGCAACGCGGTCCGGGAGAAGCTCGCGGCGCTGAAGATGCCGTCCGTGCTGCCCGGGGGAGAGCTGACCTTCCCCGCCGAGTTCGGGCAGCAGAGCCATGCGCCTTTCGTGGTCCAGCAGAACCTGCCGGACGGGTCGTCGCCGATCGTGGCGCCGCCGGATTCGGCGACCGGCAAAGGGATCGCGCCCAACCCGAATTGCGCGAAATAGACCGTGGACCGCCTGGTCGATCTGGTGATCGCCGCGGTGCTGCTCGCGGGCCTGTACGCCACCATGGCGTACGGCCTCGGGCTGATCTACGGCGTCCTGCGGATCGTCAACCTGAACCACGGCGGCATGATCATGGCCGGCGCCTACGCAGCCTGGTACCTGCACACCGCGCTCGGCCTCGATCCGTATCTGGCGCTGCTCCTGGTCTCCGTCGCCGCCTTCTTCGTGGGCATCCTCACGTACCGGCTCCTGGTCCGGCGCCTTCCGCGCGGGGCCGCGGGCGGCGTGCAGTCGCTGCTCCTGCTCTTCGGCGTCTGGCTGATCCTGCGCAACGCCGCGTATCTGCTCTTCAGCGGCAACGATCAGACGCTGCGCACCACGTACTCGACGCGGGCCATCGCCATCGGGAACTCGCTGGTCTCGCTGAACCGGATCGCCGTCTTCGGCGTCGCCATCGTGATCCTGATCGTGCTCCACCTGCTCCTCACCCGGACGTACGTGGGCAAGGCGATCCGGGCCGTGGCGCAGAACCCGGACAGCTGCACGCTGGTGGGGATCCCGGTCGAGCGGATCTACGCGCTGACCTTCGGCCTCGGGACCGCGCTCGCCGCCGCTGCCGGGCTGCTCGGGGCCACGCTCTTCCCCTTCAATCCGAGCTTCGGCGCCGCCGAATTGCTCAAGTCGTTCGTCGTCGTGGTGCTGGGCGGGCTCGGGAGCGTGGCCGGAACGGCCATCGCCGCGCTGATCCTCGCCACCGTGGAAGTGTTCGCGATCCTCGTCATCCCCGCGTACCTCACCGCGGCGGTGGGATTCGTCCTGCTCGTTCTGGTGCTGGTGATCCGGCCGGGCGGTCTGTTCGGCCAGCGCGTGCTCGGATGAAAGGCTGGCTCCCCTCCTGGGTGAGGCCCCGGGCGGCGATCGGGCTCCTCGCCGCGTGCGTGGTGCTGGCGCTGGTGCCCATCTTCAACACCGCCATCTACATCCACAACCTGCTCACGCTCACCTTCGTCGGGATCGCCGCCGCGCTCGCCTGGAACTGGCTCGGCGGGTATCTCGGCCAGGTCAGCTTCGGCCACGCCGCGATGTTCGGCATCGGCGGCTTCGTCGCCGCGCGCGTCCAGCTTTCCCTGGGCATGCCGATGCTCCTTGCCTGGCTCGTCGGAGCCCTGGTCGCGGGCGCGTTCTCGCTGGTCTGGGGGCATCCCACCCTCCGGCTGCGCGGCCCCTACTTCTCCATCGCGACCATCGGCGTCGGCGAGGCGACGCGCCTCGTCTGCACCTACTGGGACTGGTTCACCGGCGGGTCCTCGGGGCTCTCGCTGCCGATGAAGAGCGGGCTGAAGTACGAGCTGTACTGGTACGGAATCGTCCTCGCCGCGCTGGCGTTGGCGGCCTCCTACGCGCTGCGCCGCTCGCCGATGGGGCTGTCGCTCCTGGCGATCAAGAGCGACGTGGACGCCGCCGGCGACGTGGGCGTCAGCCCGACGCGCCTCCAGGATCTGGTGCTCTTTCTCTCCGGCGCGACGATGGGCATCTGCGGCAGCTTCTACGCCTCGTTCTTCAGCTACATCGAGCCCGGCGACATGTTCGGGTTCGACCGCTCGATCTCCTGGGTGCTGATGGGAGTGATCGGGGGCATCGGCACCATCTTCGGTCCGGCGCTCGGCGCGATCATCTTCGTCTTCGTGAAGGAGAACCTGATCGCCTCGTATCCCCAGCTCTACCTCGGCCTGTACGGGACGCTGCTGGTGCTGGTGATCCTCTTCGAGCCGCTGGGGCTGACCGGGCTCTTCCTGCGCCTGGTCCGCAGGGCCCGGCCGGATCTCTCGGTGACCGGGATGGCAGCGGAGGATTGATGGCGGCGGTCCTGCGCGCGGAAGGCCTCTCCAAGCGGTTCGGCGGCCTCAAGGCCAACGACGACGTCTCGCTCTCGCTCCAGGAAGGACAGATCCTCGGCTTGATCGGGCCGAACGGCGCCGGCAAGAGCACCTGCTTCGCCATGCTGGCAGGCTCGATCCCGCCGACCTCCGGCAAGATCTTCGTCGGCGATCGCGAAGTCACCGGCCTGCCCGGCTTCAAGGTCGCCCGCGCCGGCGTGGTGCGCACGCACCAGATCGTCCGGCCGTTCACCAACCTCACGCTGCTGGAGAACTGCACCGTCGCGGCGGCGCAGTGCTCCGGGCACGCCGAAGCCGGCTCGCGGGAGCTGGCGCGCGAGATGCTGCAGTTCGTCGGTCTCGACAAGCGCCGCCACGAGTATCCGGGCGGCCTGACGCTCGCCGGACGGAAGAAGCTGGAGATGGCGCGCGCGCTCTCCTGCATGCCCAGGGCGCTCCTGCTCGACGAGGTGATCGCCGGCGTGAACCCGTCGGAGGCGCGCGACATGGTGACGCTGATCCGGCGCATCCGCGACGAGCGGAAGATCTCCATCCTCATGACCGAGCACGTGATGGCGGCGGTGATGAGCCTCTGCGAGCACGTGGCGGTGCTGGAGGCCGGGAAGCTGATCGCCTCCGGCTCTCCGCGGGAAGTCGTGGAGGACCCGGCCGTGGTCGAAGCGTACCTGGGGAAGAAACATGCTTGAGGTGCGCGGGATCGACGCCGGATACGGCGACGTGCAGGTGCTCTTCGGCCTCTCCCTCAGCGTGCAGGAGAAGGAGATCGTCACGCTGCTCGGCAGCAACGGCGCGGGCAAGACCACCACCCTGCGCTGTGTCGGGGGGGTGGTGGCCCCGCGCAAGGGCGAGGTGTTCTTCAAGGGAAAGTCGCTGGCCCGGACGCCGCCGGCCGATCGCGCAGGCCTCGGGATCGCCCAGGTCCCCGAGGGACGCGAGCTGTGGCCGCAGCTCACCGTCCGCGAGAACCTCGAGCTCGGCGCCTACCACGGCCGCGCGCGCGCCCGGGTGAAGCAGAACCTCGACCACGTGCACTCGCTCTTCCCCCGGCTGCTGGAGCGCAAGTCGCAGATGGCGGGCAGTCTCTCGGGCGGCGAGCAGCAGATGTGCGCCATCGGCCGGGCGCTGATGTCGGAGCCCAGCCTGCTCCTGCTCGACGAGCCTTCCCTGGGCCTCGCGCCCATCGTCGTCGATCAGGTCTTCGAGGTGATCCGCCAGCTGCACGCGACCGGGATCACCATCCTCCTCGTCGAGCAGAACCTGGCCGCAGCCCTGGAGATCGCCACCCGCGGCTACGTGATCGAAACGGGCCAGGTCAAGCTACAGGGCACCGCGGAAGAGCTGCGCAACGATCCGAAGATCCGCAGCGCCTACCTCGGACTGTAGCCGGGGACAGGATCCCCGTTCTTCTGCTCGCGTCCCTACTGCGCGACGGCGCCGAGCTCGCGCGCCAGCCGCCGCGCGTCGGCTTCCTCGGCGAAAGCGCGCCCCGAGCTCAGCGCTTCGCCGAGCTCCTTCCGCGCCAGCGCGGTCTCGCCCGAGCGCGCGTACGCGAGCGCGAGCTGGTAGCGCACCCCGGGTTCCTGCGGCGCCGCCTGCCTCGCCGCTTCCAGCCAGGGCCGCGCCTGCGCGGGGTCTCCCCCGCCACCGAGGAGCACGGCGCCCATCGCGGCAAGCACGTCGGCGTCGGCCGGCTGATCGAATTCCAGCTCGCGCACGAGCTGCAGCGCGCGCGAGCGGGAGGCCGGATCCTTCCGCGCGCCGGCGAGCAGCCGCGCGAGCTGGGCGGCGGCGATCTCGCTGTCCGGCCGGGCCGCCAGCGCGTTCTCGTACCCCGCGATCGCGCGCTCGCGGTCGCCGAGCTGCAGCGCGGCGCGCGCCAGCAGGAGCTCGAGATCGGCGTTGCCGGGAAACTTCGCCAGCCCCTGCTCGCAGCTCGAGATGGCGTCGCTGGCGCGATCGACCGCGAGGAAGAAGTCCGCCATCTCGCGGAAGGGGACCGGCGACGCCGGCAGCAGGGTGAAGAGTTTGCGGACCGTCGCCTCCGCCTTCGCCGGCTGCGCCGCTTCCAGATAGGCCCGGGCCGCGATCGGGAGCGGGTAGGTGAAGCCGGGATCCTGCGCCGCCAGCGCGACCAGCCGATCGCCGGCGCCCTCCGGGCCGTGCTGCCGGGACCAGAAAGGGATCAGGTTGGTCACCGCGCGGTGCGAGCGGGGAGAAACGGCGAGCGCCTCGAGCAGCGCCTGCTCCGCCCGCTCCGGCTGCCGCTCGCCGAGCGCGAGGATCCCCGCGAACCACGGCCCGAGCATCGTGCCGGGATATCGTTCGCGCAGCGCGCGCACCAGCGCGGCAGCCCCGCTCCAGTTCGACTGCTGGATGAGGGAACGGAACTCGCGCGCGCTCACGCCCAGATCGCCAGGCCAGTTCTCCGTCTGCCCGACTGCGCGCGGCTGCGCCGGGGGCCGTGGCGCCTCGCGCGGCACCGGCTCTTTCGAGAGCGACAGCAGGCGCGGGTCGGGGCCGGCGGCAGCGATCGCCTTGCGCATCGCTTCGTCGCGAGCGCCCCGGCCGCGCATGGTGGCTACGGCCCTGGAGAGGACGACCCACGCTTCCACGTCGGAAGGATCCCGGCGCACCGCGCTCTCGGCATCGGCCAGCGCGCTGCGGATGCGCCCGAGGCCAAGGCGCAGCTCTGCCCGCCTGCGCTGCAGTCCGGGCCGGGCCGGGTCGATCTCGAGCGCGTGGGTGAGCGCCGCCTCCGCCTCCGCGGGCTGGGGGATGCTCGCGTGCAGATCGGCGAGCTCGATCCACCCGTCCGCGTCTTCCGGCGCGAGCTCGGTGTACGAGACGAGATCGAGGAACGCATGCTCGATGCGTCCCTGCCGCCGCTCGAGGCGCGCGAGCGCCCAGCGCGCCTGCCGATGCGACGGGTCGCGCCGGAGCACGACGGCAAGCTCGGCGGCCGCCGCGACGTCCTGGCCCGAGGCGACCATCTGCCGGGCGCGCGCGAAGTGCCGCCCGGTCCACCAGCGCTGCAGAAGCGGGTTGGCGAAGAACCCGCCGGCGCCGAGCGCAAGAGCGGCCGCGACGACGAGCGCGACGGGGCGCCAGGGCAGCTTGCGGCGCGGACGGATCTGCGGCGCGCTCGGCGGCTTCGGCGCGCTGCCCGCGCGCTGCCTTTCCCGCCGGCGGCGGACTGCCGTCATGCCCGATCAGTCCGCCTTTGCCGTGCCGGCGACGGGCTGCGGAAGCGCCGGCCGCACCACCCGATAGCGGCCCGGCTCGAAAGGCCCGTTCAGCTCGGTCTGCACGCCATCCGGCCAGCGCACCGTCATCGAGGCGACCTTGCCCCAATCGCCGAGCCCGAACCGCGCCACCAGCAGATCGTGCGACTGGTTCCCGCCGCTCGCCTTGATCTCCCGCATCTGCCGCCGTCCGTCCGCGGCCCGGAGATCGACGCGCCCGCCCACCGCGAACCGGTTGGGCGTGCGGCGGTCCTCGAGGCGGACCTCGAACGCCGGCCCCGCCTTGGCGTCGTTGCGCCACACGACCGGGGTGAGTTGGAACGGGTAGGTGATCACGTCCACCCTGCCGTCGAGGTCATAGTCGATGAAGAGCGACGCCGCGGTGGGCAGGTGATCCTCGAGGCCCGCCTCCTTCGTCTGCTCCTCGAACGTGGTGCCGCCCTTGTTGTGGTAGTAGACGTTCGACGGGTTGTACAGGCGCAGCCGCGTGCCCTGCGCCACGAACAGGTCCTGCCACCCGTCGTTGTCGAGGTCGGCGAACTTCGCATTCCAGGTCCACCCGCCGTATCCCACGCCCCACTCCTTGGTCACCTCGCGGAAGCTCCCCTTCGCGTCGCGGGCGAAGAGCAGGTTCGCGTGGCCGACGGAGGGGATCTCGTCGGTGAACACCTTGTGCGACGTGTTGCCGTCGATGGGGCTCTCGGCCATCGCCGTGCAGACGTCGTGCATGGTGGTGAAGTCGGCCGGGATCTTCTCGCACTCGGCCAGCACCGTCGCCTTGTCGGCGCCCGTCGCCGGCAAGCGGAGAAGGATCCGCGTCCAGTAGTGCGCGGCCACCGCGCAGTCCCGCTGCTCCACCGGATCCGTCAGCTCCTTGCAGAGCTCGATGCTCCAGGTGTCGCGGCCGCGCGTCACCGCCGCCTGGAAGCGCGCCAAGGCGTCGCACCGCGCCAGGTCCGCGACCTCGGTGTACACCCCGCAGCTTCGCACGGGCGGAGCGAGCCGGCGGGGAAGGTCGTTCATCCGGCCCATCGCGATCTGCCCGACGTACAGCTCGGCTTTGCCGTCGTTGTCGATGTCCGCCGTGTCGAACGACATCGTCGTCATCGCCGAGTACGGAAGCGGGCTCTCCTTGCGCGTCACCGGATGGAGGCGGCCACCGCGGTTGAGGAAGACGCGGTCGGGCTCGTCGAAGTCGTTCCCCACCAGCAGATCCGGCTTCCCGTCGCCGTCGAGGTCGGTGAAGAGCAGGCTGAGCGTGTCCCCTTCGGGCCCCGGCAGGGCCTCGGAGGTGAAGCGTCCCCCACCTTCGTTGTGCCAGAGCCGGTTGATCGCCGGCGCCGGGTAGAAGAACCAGGACTCGAACGTCGCCGCGCCGGTGACCACGTCGAGCAGGCCGTCGCCGTCGACGTCCGCGAACGCGGTGGAGGCGGCGCACATCTCTCCCGACCCGGGCAGCTCGGTGTGCGCGGCGGAGGAGAACTCGCCGCCGCGGTTGAAGAGGACGTGCGCGCCGTGCTTCCAGGCGGAGAAGTACAGATCGAGCGCGCCGTCGCCGTCGAGATCGACCAGCGCGACGTCGCAGACGATCCAGTCGCGCATGGCGGGGAAGTCGACCTGCTGCAGGGCGAACTTGCCGCCGATGTTCGCGTAGAGGAACACGCCGTGCGAGGTGCCCGCGGCGACGTCGGGCCAGCCGTCGCCGTTGTAGTCGCCGGCGGCGAGCGCGCTGAAGTGCATCGGCCCGGGCTGCATGGTCTGGTACGGGCGCGGCAGCGGCAGGCGCTTGAACCCGAGGGTAGCGCCGTCGATGCGCGTGAACTTCGCGCCCTGCGCTCCGGCGCTCTCGAAGGGCGTGTACCAGACCTCCGCGTCGGCCGTCGCCGGCCGGCGCTGCGCCGCCGGAAGCGGACGCGCCATCCCGCGCAGCTCGGCGCCGGAGAGTCCGATCGGCAAGGCCGGGCGCTGCGGGGCAGGGGCCGCGAGGCCGGCGAGCTGGGCGGTCTCGCGCGCCTGCCCGATGTCGTGCCAGTTCTCCAGGACCGCCGCCGCGCCGCCGACGCCGAGGCCGAGCACGAACACCGCGGCGGCCGCTGCCGTGGCCACCTTCCACGAGAGCGTCGCGCCCAGCAGGCTCCAGGCGTAGATGCTGTAGATGCCGAGGGTGGCGAGCAGCGCCGCGACGATCGGAACCGGCAGGCCGGAGTTGAGCAGCACCGAGCAGACGATCACGTCGAAGGCGATGGGCACCGGCAGCAGCACCCCGAACGCGGTGGCGACGATCAGCAGCCCCACGAACGGCAGCCAGCCGTGGACGTGCGAGATGCGCGTCAGCATGTCCCAGGGCAGGATCTCGACCAGCACCGCGCCGAGAAATCCGGCGAGCAGCATCAGGGGAAGGGCGATCACCGTCACCCGCCAGAGGTTGCGCGGATAGTGCAGAAGCACCCAGCCCAGCGCGCGGAAGAAGCCTTTCGGCTGCGCCGTCCCGGCGCCCTCGCCCAGCGACGGCGCTCCGAGGAACGATTCGACGCGCTGGAACCAACCGACGCCCGGGAGCTTCGCGACCGCCGGAGCCGGCCGCGTCCAGCCCGGCCGCTCGGCGAGGCGGGCCAGGAGCGGAGCCCCGATCAGGACCATCACCACGCCGGCGAAGATCTTCAGCGCCGCCAGGTACCAGGGGAAGATCGCCACCACGATCCCGAGGACGATGACGTTGAAGCTCGGCGAGCTGAACAGGGCCGCGAGCGCGACCTCCACCCGGCTGCCGCCCTTCAGCATCCCCTGCGCGATCGGAGCGGCGCAGTTGACGCAGACCCCCATCGGCGTTCCCACCAGCATCCCCTGGATGGCGCCCGCGAGCTTGCCGCCGCGCGCGCGGCGCAGCAGGGGAAGGATGGTGAGCATGGCCCCGGCGAGCAGGAGCCCGAACGTCATCCCCTGGCGGTTCGTCAGCGCCCATTCCACGGACGTCCACCAGAGGTGGCGGATCGTCTGGTCGTGCGAGGGTTCGGGGAAGTAGCGCTCGAACCCGAGCGGCGTGGAGAGCGCCTCGTTGGGATCCGCGCTCGCCTTGCCCTGCAGCGACGGGTAGCGCGACCCGATCCAGAACATCCCGCAGAGGACCGCGATCAGTGCGCCGGTGATCAGGATGCGGAAGTCGAACCGCCGTGTCTCGGGGGCGCGGGGAACGGCTTCGAGCTGGATGTTCGACATGGCTGGACCTCGGGGGCCGGCGAGCATACGACACGCCTTCGCGATCCTACAAAGGCGTTTTCTGCGCGCTCAGAGGCTCTCGAGGAAGCCGAGCAGGATGTCCTGCTCGCCGGGATCGAGCGCGAGGAATCGATCGCGCGCCGCCTTGCCCTGGCCGTCGTGGGCGACGATCGCGTCGTGCACGTTGCGCGCGCGGCCGTCGTGCAGCAGGCGGGTCTGCTTGGAGACGCCCCAGAGCGGCGCGGTGCGCATCTCGGACCCGTTCGCATCGCCTTGATCGATGCCGTCGCCGAGGGCGCCCATGTCGTGCAGCAGGAAGTCCGAATAGGGATGGTAGGCGACGCGATCGAGCGCGGCGACGGTGTTCGGGGCGGTGACGAGCGTCTGCACGTGGCAGAACGAGCAGCCGATGGCGACGAACGTCCCCGCGCCGGTTCCCGAATAGGGGTTCCGTGGCGGGGGGCCGAGAAAGCGCACGAAGTCGTCCGCCTGGTGGAGGGCGGTGCCGTCGGGATCGTTCACTCCGGGCGCCGGGTTCTGCAGAAGCGCCGCGCAATTTCCCTGCGGGCAGTTCTCGTCGGGGAAGATCGGCGTCGTGATCCCCATCTCGTTGACGAACGCGTCGGCGTTGAACTGGAGCAACGTCGGCTCCGCCGCCTTCCATCCGAACTTCCCGACGCGCAACTCCGTCGCGCCGACCTCGGGCACCATCGCCGCGCGTCCCGCGGTCGCCGGGTCTCGCGCGCGCTGCCAGGCGGCGACGGCGACGAACGTCGCGTCGGCGGTCGCGTCGACGAGGCCGAGCCCGAAGAGCGGAGTGGTCCTCCGCTGCGCGACGACGTTCGCCTCCGGAGGCACCTTCTCCGGCACCCAGTTCACCCCGTTCACGTTTCCGATCGCCTGGTCCTGCAGGAGCGGACCGCCGAGCGAGAGGAGGGGATCGAAGACGCCGTCGGCGCCGCGGCGCCCGAACCTGAGCTCGAGCCGCTGGTTGGTCCCGCCTTCGGCGGGCGGTCCGTCGTGGCAGCCCTGGCATCCGGTGCCCGTCATCACCGGGCCCAGGCCACTCGCGGGATTGCGATTGCGGACGAACTCCGCGTGACCGTCGAGCTGCCGCTGTTTCAGGTCGGGCGGAAGGTCGGGCAAGGCGTCGCCGTACGCGCGCCCGATCACCTCGCGTTTCCCTGTATTTCCCGCGAGATCCGTGAGATCGGCGCTCGATCCGCCGCAGGCGGCGGCAGTGAGGACGAGGGCGGCGGCTGCGCGGGTCCGCATGGCGGCGCGCAACCTACCGTACCAGCGCGGTGCGATCCAAGCGCCACCGCCGTGAACGCTCCGTGATCGCCACTGACGCGCTGCGACTTGAAATCGATCCGCGAGCGCTAGGACACATTGTCGCACTCGAATTTTACGGATCGGGAGAGGGAACATGACGCGAACGACATCGATGCGAAGTGCGCTGGCGCTCGTGACGCTGTTGCCGATGATGGCGAGCGCGTCCATTCCGATCGCACACTGCCGTCCCGGCGATACCACCGAATCGGGGATCCAGGGATCGGTGACGCAGGCCGAGATCGACAACGGCACGGTGACGAAGGGATTCAACTGCAACGCCGACATCGTCGGCCAGTACCAGGGTGAAGGCGCGAGCTGGCAGCTCACCGCCTGGAAGAACTGCGCGTACTTCGATCAGCGCAGGGTCACCACCCTGGCGCATCCGGGAACCGCGGTCGTGGACGTGACCGATCCGGCGCACCCCGTTCCGACGGTCTGGCTCTCCGAGAACGCGATGCTCGACCCCTGGGAGTCGCTGAAGGTCAATCCGCAGCGCCAGCTCCTCGCCGCGACGGAGCAGGGGCGGAACGGGTTCGCCATCTACGACATCTCCGCTGACTGCAAGAATCCGGTGCTCAAGTTCTCCGCACCGATCGTCGGAAACATCGGCCACACCGGCCAGTGGGCGCCGGACGGGAAGACGTACTACGTCACCCCGCTGCGGGCGAGCCCGAGCGTGATCGTCATCGATACCAGCGACGAGACGAACGCGAAGCTCATCCCCTGCGGCCAGGGCACGCCGGGATGCAACACGCAGGGCTTCTACGTGAACCCGGCCACGGGCCCGAACGGCAACGCGATCAGCCCGGTGGTCCACGACCTCGAGTTCAGCAAGGACGGCAACACGGCGTACCTCGCCACCACGGGCACGCCCAACGGCCTCGTCATCCTCGACGTCAGCGACTTCCAGCAGCGCAAGCCGAACCCGGGGTTCCGCATCATCGGCAGCCTCGGCTGGAACGACGGCAGCCGCGGAGCGCAGAACGCGCTGCCGATCCTCATCAAGGGCAAGCCGTTCATCCTCTTCAGCGACGAGTCCGGTGCGCAGGCCGCCGGTTGTGCCGCGGGGATGTCCGCGAACGGATTCGCCCGCCTGATCGACATCAGCGATCCGACGAAGCCGACCACCACGGCGAAGTTGATCCTCGACGTGAACGATCCCTCGTATTGCACGCAGATGGCGGCGTCGCAGGCCGCCGGGCAGGCGACGCGAGTGACCGCGAACGGACCGAGCTTCGGGTTCTCCTCGCACTACTGCAACGTCGACGACGCCGATGACGCGAAGATCGCGGCCTGCAGCTATTTCTCCGCGGGATGGCGCTTCTTCGACATCAGCGATCCCAACAACGTGCGGGAGATCGCCTACCTCAAGCCGCCCGCCCAGGGGACGAAGGTGCTCCTTGGTTCGCAGTACGCGAACAGCGCAGGAGCCACCTGGGTCCGCCCCTACGACTGGGCGACGTCGAAGGCGAGCTTCCCCAAGGATCGCGGGATGACCAGCGGCGACATCTGGATCACCAGCCAGGACAACGGCTTCATGGTGGTGAAGCTCTCCCCCAACGCCACCGCATCCGTCGGAGGCGGGTGCGCCAGCGTCGATGCCGGCCTCGGAGCTCTCGTCGCTCTCGGCCTCATGCAGCTGCTGCGGCGGCGAAAGGCGCGCGCGGCGGCCTGAGGTCGTCGCAGGATCAACCGGGGTAGCTTGGCATCGCAGATGAAGGCAGCAACCGGGTTCGCTCTGGCGGCGCTCGTCCTCCTCACGGGGGCGGGCGCCGCGCGGGCGAACGGCGCGTTTCCGGACGAGTTCAGCATCCATTTCCCGGCCGGGGCGCCCTCGCGCATCCTGATGGGCGCGAACTTCGGCATGCTGGTGTCCGAGGACAACGGAGCGACCTGGCGGTACGCCTGTGAGCCGTGGGTGGTCCTCGGGTCCTCGGCCGCGCTCTCCGATGTTCCCGTCAACTTCTACCAGGTGACCGCGGACGGGAAGGCATTCATCGCCAGCGCCATCGAGATCACGCGCTCGGAGGACGTCGCGTGCACCTGGCCGGTCGCTGGCGGAGCCGCCATCGCCGACCAGATCGTCGTCGACATCTTCGCTTCGCCGGCCGACGCGAGCCTGGTCTTCGCCATCCTCGCCGCCGGAAACAACTCCACCTTCGTCCTCGCCTCGCACGACGGCGGGAAGACCTTCGACGCCACGCACCTGCTGGATACGGTCACCAACGACCTGCTCAGCGGGATCGAGAGCGCTCGCTCGGCGCCGGCGGTGGTCTATGCCACCGCCGTCTCGAATACGGGCGCGAGGCTGCTTCGAAGTGACAGCTCCGGTGCGGCCGGAACCTGGACATCGCACGACATCCCGCAGGCTTTCACGCCCTCGGGAACGCAGGCCCGCATCCTCGCCATCGATCCGGCGAACGCGGACATCGTCTACGTGCGGCTGCTGACCGGGATCACGGACGCGATCATGGTCACGGTCGACGGTGGCCAGACGTTCCAGACGCCGTTCACCGTCAACGGCAACTTCACCTCGTTCGTCCGCGCGACGGACGGGGCGCTCTACGCGGGTACCGCGGCCGGCGCCCTCTACGTTCGCCCGCCGGCCGCGACGCAGTTCCAGACCACCCCGCTGCCGGCTCCGCACCTGCGCTGCCTCGGGCAACGCTTCGGCGAGCCGACCCGCATCTACGCCTGCGGCGACATGGTGCTCGACGGCTACAGCCTGTTCTACACCGACGACGGCGGTCACACGTTCACGCCGGTGATGAAGTTCACCGATCTGAAAGGGCCGCTGACCTGTTCGCCGGTGCAGACGAACTGCGCGGCGCACTGGGAGCGGATCCAGGGCGTTCTGGGGATCGGCGGCGTTCCCGACGCCGGCGGAGGCGGTGGGGGCGGAGGGGGAGGGGGCGGAGGGGGAGGGGGAGGCGGATCCAGCAAAGGATCGTGCGGCAGCGTCGGTGCGGATCCGGCGGCTCTCCTTCTTCTTCTCGCGTTCGCGCTGCGAAAAAATGCGAAACACCGGGGGAAATTCCGCTGGAACATCGCGCGTCGATAACGCGGCGGTGCGTCGTTTTGACGCAGCACGACTTGAAATCGATCATGACGCACTGAGACGGTCCGCGCGCTTCGCATTTTCATCGGGAGGAAGGGCAACAATGACTCTGACGACGTCGACTCGCCATGGCCTGGCGCTGCTGATCCTCATGCCCGTCACCGCCTTCGCGGCGATCCCTCTGGCGCATTGCCGCCAGGGCGACAAGACGGAGGCCGGGGTTCAAGGATTGACCACGCCTGCGGAGATCGCCGCGGGAAAGGCGACGCAAGGATTCAACTGCAACGCCGACATCGTCGGGCAGTACCAGGGTGAAGGCGCGAGCTGGCAGCTCACCGCCTGGAAGAACTGCGCGTACTTCGATCAGACGCTGAACGCGAACGAGGCGCACCCGGGCACGGTGGTGATGGACGTGTCGGATCCGACGAATCCGAAGCCGACCGCCTGGCTGAACGACAACGCGATGCTCGATCCCTGGGAGTCGCTGAAGGTCAATCCGCAGCGGCAGCTGCTCGCCGGAGCGCAGAAGTCGGGGCCGGGATTCACCATCTACGACATCAAGACGGACTGCCTCCACCCCACCAAGGTCGGGG
>DASREU010000470.1:0-6061 GCA_035651935.1 Myxococcales bacterium
CGCCGTTCCAGGAGAGCTCGCGGTCGTTGCGGAAGTCGTCGAAGGTGGGACCGCGATCCTCGGTGTAGGCGGGATCCTCCGCGGGCTGATAGTTCCCCTCGTCGGGCGGCGGCGCCTCGGAGACTTCCTCGTCGTAGCCGCCGGACCAGTCCCCCTGGCGCAGGGACGGGTCGTCGTTGGGTCGATCGTAGCGATCCGCGAACGCGGGCGCGGCGGCGAGCAGAACGGCGATGAGGATGCGGTTCATGGCGGCCTCCCTGCAGCTTGGACTGCCGCCACCAGTATCTGTTCACCGCGGGACGTTGCGACTTTATTACGCCGTCTTCCGATCCTTTTCGAAGAGCAGCGCAGGCTCCTCGCCGCGCAGGATCACGCCTTCGGTGATCTTGCACTCCTTGATGCTGTCCCGGTACGGCACGTCGTACTGGATGTCGAGCATCGCGTTCTCCATGATCGCCCGCAGGCCGCGCGCGCCCGCCTTCCGGCGCATGGCCTCGTGGGCGATGGAGCGCAGCGCTTCCCGCGTGAAGGTCAGCTTCACGCGCTCCATCTCGAAGAGCTTCTGGTACTGCTTCACCAGCGCGTTCTTCGGCTGGGTGAGGATGGTGACCAGATCCTCCTCGGTGAGATCGTCGAGGGTGGCGATCATCGGCAGGCGTCCGACGAACTCGGGGATCATCCCGAACTTGATCAGGTCGGACGGCTCGATCAGCTGGAGGATCTCGCCGACCCCGCGGTTGTCCTTGGGCTGCACCGCGGCGCCGAACCCGAGCCCCTTCTCGCCGGCGCGCCGCTTGATGATGTTCTCGATCCCGTAGAACGCGCCGCCGCAGATGAAGAGGATGTTCGAGGTGTCGACCTGGATGTACTCCTGCTGGTTGTACTTCTTGCCTCCGCGCGGAGTGACGTTCGCGCGGGTGCCCTCGATGATCTTGAGCAGCGCCTGCTGCACGCCCTCGCCGCCGACGTCGCGGGTGGGGCTCGGCGTGTCACCCTTGCGCGCGATCTTGTCGATCTCGTCGATGTAGACGATGCCGCGGGCGGCCTTCTCCACGTCGTAGTCGGCGGCGTGGAGCAGGTTCTGGATGATGTTCTCCACGTCCTCGCCCACGTACCCGGCCTCGGTCAGCGAAGTGGCGTCGGCGATGGTGAACGGGACGTTGAGGAAGCGGGCCAGCGACTGCGCCAGGAGCGTCTTGCCCGAGCCGGTGGGCCCGAGGAGGAGGATGTTCGACTTCTGCAGCTCGACGTCGGCGTCGCCCTGCTGCCGCGCCGCCTGCATGCCGGGGCGCTGGCGCGCGGGCTTCTTCGAGTAGATGCGCTTGTAGTGGTTGTAGACGGCGACGGCGAGGATCTTCTTCGCCCGCTCCTGCCCGACGACGTAGTCGTCGAGGAAGCTCTTGATCTCCATCGGCGCCGGGAGCGCCACCGCCGGCCGGTTCTCCTCGCGCTCGCTCTCCTCGGCGATGATGTCGTTGCAGAGCTTGATGCACTCGTCGCAGATGTAGACGGTGGGGCCGGCGATGAGCTTCCGGACTTCCCTCTGACCCTTTCCGCAGAAAGAGCACGAGAGATTGCCGTGGTGATGGCTGTCCTTCCGGCTCATGTCACCTCCATTCACAGTCTACGCAGAGGGCTGCCGGCCGGGCAACCTCGTCCGTCCCTGGACGTAGGTAAACTTATAGAGGGTGGGCCCTGCGCGCCAGAATACGTTCGGAACGCACCCGCCCGCCGGGTGAGGTTGCGCAGCGGCCCGCCGAGCGTCAACATCGCCCCGTGATGCTCGATCTGCTCATCGTCGGTGCCGGTCCGGCAGGGATTTCCACGGCCGTGGAGGCGCGGGAGGCTGGAATCGCCCCTGACCGCATCCTCGTGCTGGAGAAGGGACCTGCCCACTCCTACGCCATCCGCAAGTACTACCCGGACAACAAGCGGGTGGACGCCGTCTACAAGGGCATCCCGGCCATCTCGGAGGGGCGGATCACGCTCCAGGACGGGACGAAGCAGCAGACGCTCGATTTCCTGGAGGAGACGATCCAGCGTTGGCAGTTGAACGTTCACCATGACGAAGGGGTGGAGTACATCCGCAAGCTGGAGAACGGCGAGCTCTTCGAGGTGATCACCAGCAGGGAGAAGTACGAGGCCAAGGTGGTGGTGGTGGCCATCGGCATCCTCGGGAAGCCGAAGCTGCCCGACTACGAGATCCCCAAGGCGGGCCTGCGCGGCCGCGTGCACTTCGACGTCACCTCCGACAAGCTGGAAGGCGAGTCGGCGCTGGTGGTCGGTGGGGGCGATTCGGCGGCGGATTACGTGCACTACCTGGTCGCGCGCGGGTTCAAGGTCGACCTCTCGTACCGCCAGCCGGAGATCACCCGCATGAACCAGATCAACATCGCCGACATCCACGGCATGCAGCAGGCCGGACGCCTGTCGCTGCTCATGCCCACGGACGTGGAGCGCCTGGAGGTCGACCAGGGGCGCCCACGGGTGGTGTTCCGGCAGGTTCCCGCGCGCACCTACGATCACGTCGTCTACGCCCTGGGAGGCTCCACCCCGGCCGGGTTCCTCCAGGCGACCGGAATCGAGCTGCGGGGTGGCGAGCCCCTTCTCAAGGAAGGCGGGGAAACTTCCGTACCGGGACTTTTCCTCACCGGGGACCTGACGGCAGGAAAGAAGGGCGGCTCCATCATCTCGGCGTTCAACTCCGGCGTCGCGGCGATGCGCGTGATCTGCCGCGATTACCTGAACTGCCCCATCCCGCCTCCTCCCCCGCGCCCGCGCACTTGAAAGAGACGTTCGCGCTCCTGCTCGCGTATGACGGCGCGGCGTTCCGCGGCTGGCAGAAGCAGCCCGGCATGCCCACGGTGCAAGGCGCGCTCGAGGACGCGCTGCGGGCCATGCTGGGAAAGCGGTACGCGGTGCACGGCGCGTCGCGGACGGACGCCGGCGTGCACGCTCTCGGACAGGTGGCGTCGCTGCAGAGCGGACGCTCCCCCGACTTCGACCGCCTGCAGCTTCCACACGGCCTGCGGCTGCGGCGGTTCGGCGCCGCGCCGCGGTCTTTCCATGCGCGGAGCAGCGCGATCGGCAAGCGGTACCGGTATCGGTTCGACGCCTTCGTGCGCGGCGCTCCCGACTGGGATCGCGCGCGCGCCGCGATGCGCGGGCTCGACGGTCTGCCGCAGCTCCCGGGACTGGGATCTCCCGCGACCGATCGCCGGCCCGCGCCGCCGCTCACCGCCTGGACGCTGGCGGACGACGGCATCCTGGAAGTGAGCGGGACGGCGTTCCGCAAGCACCAGGTGCGCAACCTCGCGGGCCATCTCGGCGCGGTCGCGCTCGGCCTCGCTCCCCCGGAATCGTTGCGCGACCTGGCGGTGCGCGCGCGGCCGTGGATGGGCGCGCGGGCGCCTGCGGACGGATTGACGCTCGTGGAAGTGCTCTACCCGCCCGGCCTCGACCCGTTCAGCGGCGCAGCGGAACGAGACCTGCCGCCTCGTTGAGACGGCCCGAGCGGAACGGCTCGAGGTCGATGGTGACGAACTTGAAGCCGGCCGCCTTCAACGCGGCGGCCGCGTCCGCGCGGACGCGGACCAGCAGGTCGAGCTCCGCGGCAGAGGCTTCGATCCGCGCGATCTCGCCGTGGTACCGCACGCGGAACTCGCGCAGGCCCAGCGCCCGCAGCGCCATCTCGCTCTGCGCGAGCTGCGCCAGCCGCTCCGCCGTCACCTCGATGCCGTACGGGATCCGCGAGCTCAGGCAGGGCTGCTGGGGCTTGTCCCAGGTGGGGAGCCGAAGCTCGCGGCTGAGCGCGCGGATCTCCGCCTTCGTCAGCCCGGCTTCCGCGAGCGGCTGCACCACTTCGTGCTCGGAGGCGGCCCGCAGCCCGGGACGGTAGTCGGCGAGCTCGTCGGCATTCGTTCCGGAGACGACGAAGGCAAGCCCCAGGTCGCGGGCTTCCGCGGCAGCGAGAGTGTAGAGCTCGGTCTTGCAGAAGTAGCAGCGGTTCACCGGGTTGCTCGCGTACCGCGGATCTTCAAGCTCGGAAGACCGCTTCTCCACGTGCCGCGCGCCGAGCTGCCGGGCGACGGCGCGCGCCCCTTCCAGCTCGTCGGCGGCGACGGCCGGCGACAGCGCGGTGAAAGCGACGGCGCGATCGCCCAGCGCCTCGAGCGCGAGCGCGAGGAGCAGCGTGGAATCGACCCCGCCGGAATAGGCGACGAGCGCGCTCCCGAGGGACCGGAGCCGCGCGACCGCCTGCTCGCGCTTCGACTGGAGCGGATTCGCCATGGGCACGGTTGAATAGCGGGGAATTCCCGTCTGGTCCACGCCCGCGGACCCGCCGCCCTTTTTTTGTGACCGCGCGCAGGCGATGGTACGCATCGCGCATCGAGGTGAACGAATGCGCGTGACGCTCAAGGTCCTCTTCCTCCTGCTCTCGATCGCGGTGCCGGCCGCCGCCCAGCGGCGCCTCGACGCCGCACCCTCCGGGCGCTACAGCCTGCTCGGCGGCGATACGGTCGGCGCGAACACGAACGTGGTCAGCGGCGAGTTCGGCTGGCCGAGCGTCTCCTTCGGCTACACCCACGGCCTGAGCCGCGATACGGACATCGGGCTGCGCTTCGATCTGCTCTTCGGCATCGAGGGAGCGAGCACGGCGAACCAGTTCGGCGTCGGGTTCCGCGTCCCGCTGCGGATGACCGCGATGCGCAGGGATCGCTTTTCGGTCCTCCTCCACTTCGATCCGGGGATGAAGATCTTCACCACCAGCCCGGCGGCGTTCGGCCTCTCCTTTCCCGTCGGCGCAGTCTTCGGCTACGCGGCGACGCGGGAGATGATCGTCGCCTTCGGCGTCGATCTGCCCATGACGCTCTATCTCTCGCCCAGCCCGGTGACGTTCCTGATCTCGCCGATGTTCGGGCCGGCGATCGAGTACCACGTGGATCCGCGGCTCGCGTTCGGCGTGAACACGCGGTTCGGGACCGTGGTCAACACCGCGGGCGGCAGCGCGTTCGGCTTCGTGATGCAGCTGCTGCTCGCCTACAGGATGTAGGCGAGCGCGGTTACCGCTTGCGCTTGCCGCCGGCGGCCATGCGGGGCCGTTCGGCGTGCGCAGTCCTGGCGGAGCTCACCTTGCGAGCGGGAGCGGCGTGCTTCGCCTTCTCGGGCTTCGCCGGTTTCCGCGCCGGCATCTTGATGATCTTCTTTTCCTCTTTGGGCTGCCGCTGCGGAGCCGCGGCGCGCGCCTGCACCCTCGGCCGGCCCTTCATCGCGGCGACGTTCGGGTCGAGCAGCCGCTGGGCGACCAGCTGGCCGAGGATGTGCTCCACCGCCTCGTCGACCGTGTGCTTGCTCGTGTCCACCACCACTTCCGGGTGGGTGGGCGGCTCGTAGGGCTCGGTGATGCCGGGAAGCGTCTTCAATTCGCCGGCGAGCGCGCGCTTGTACCTGCCCGTGCGATCGCGCTGAATCAGTATTTCCGTCGGACATTCCACGAACACTTCCGCGAAACGCCCGATGCTCTTTCGCGCCTCGTCGCGCGCTTCGCGATACGGGCTCTCGATCGCCGACTGGATGATGATACCGCCGCCGCGCGTCACCAGCCGGCAGATCCAGGCGAGCTTGCGGGCCTCGAGATTCCGCTCGTCCTTGGTCGAGGAGCCGCCGATGCCCAGCATCTGGCCGAGCTCGCCGCCGTCGAGGACCTCGACGATTTTCCCCAGCCGCCGCAGGCGGTTGGCAAGTCCCTGAGCAAGCGTCGACTTACCGGCGCCGGCCATGCCCGTAAACCAGACGGTGAAACCGCTCGTCGCCATGGTGCCCAGGTTCATGGACGCGAATCTCCTTCGAAAAAGTCGGGGCACAATACCGACCCGGACCTACTCTGGCAAGGAATATGCTGAAGGCGTTTACCGATTGTCGAGTCAATCAGGAACAGTCAGTAATTTCAGCTACATCGGCCTCGTGAAAATCGCGCGATGCGTCATCCCAGGTATAGATCCGGGCGCCATCCACGCGGCCTTCGCGGACGGAAACGACCAGATAATGCACACCCGGCCAG
>DASREU010000471.1:0-25155 GCA_035651935.1 Myxococcales bacterium
TGCTCGCCGCGGCGCGCATCGTCACCATCCGCACTCCGCAGCGCGCGGTCTTCCCGGAGCCGTTGGCCAAGGCGGCGTGATAAGTACGCGGCGTGACCGAGTCGTGGGGACGGTACCCGCAGGCCACGCACGCCGCTGAAATCCGACTGAGCTGGCTCCCCGGCCTGGCGCTGCCGGTGCTCGGCCCGATGCTGGCGTACGGGCAGGGCCGCAGCTACGGCGACTCCTGCCTGAACGACGGCGGCAAGCTGCTGCGCACCGCCGGGCTCGATCGCTTCATCTCCCTCGATCCCGCGTCGGGCGTGCTGCGCTGCGAGGCCGGCGTCACCCTCGGCGAGATCCTCAGGCTGGCGGCGCCGCGCGGCCTCTTCCTCCCCGTCGTTCCCGGGACCAAGCACGTCTCCGTCGGCGGCGCGATCGCGAACGACATCCACGGCAAGAACCATCACCGGGCGGGCAGCTTCGGCCGCCACGTCCTGCGGATGGAGCTGCTGCGTTCCGACGGCGGGCGCGTCGAGGTGACGCCGGCCGACGAGCTGTTCCAGGCGACGGTCGGCGGCCTCGGCCTCACCGGCCTGATCGCCTGGGCGGAGATCACCCTGCGGCCGATCCCGGTCGCCGCCATCCGCACCGAGGCGATCCCGTTTCACGGGCTCGACGAGTTCATCGCGCTCTCGGACGAGAGCGATGCCCGCTGCGAGTACACGGTCGCCTGGCTCGACGTGGTCGCCCGCTCGCAGCGCGGGATCTTCTTCCGCGGCGACCATGCCGAGGGCGCGGTGCGGGCGCCGCGCGCGCGGGGGACCGTTCCGGTCGATCTGCCGCTGGTGAACGCGGTGACGGTGCGGGCGTTCAATGCCGCGTACTACGCCGCGCAGAAGCTGGCCGGCCAGTCGCGGCTGCAGCACTGGGATGCGTTCTTCTTTCCGCTCGACGGGGTCGGCCGCTGGAACCGGCTCTACGGGCGGCGCGGCCTGTTGCAGTTCCAGTGCGTGGTCCCCACCGCCGACGCGCTTCGCGAGCTGCTCCGCGATGCGCCTTCCTCGCCGCTGACGGTGCTCAAGCGGTTCGGCGCGCTGCAGTCGCCGGGGATGCTCTCGTTCCCGCGGCCGGGGTTCACCCTCGCCATGGACCTGCCGAACCGCGGCGAGGAGACGTTTGCCCGATTCGCGCGGCTGGAGACGATCGCGATGGAGGCGGGCGGCGCCCTCTATCCGGCCAAGGATGCGCGCATGTCCGCCGATACGTTCGCGCGCTCGTATCCGCGCCTTGCGGAGTTCACCCGGCAGATGGATCCGGCGTTCTCCTCGTCGTTCTGGCGGCGGGTGGCGCGGTGAAGGTGCTGGTCCTCGGCGCCACCTCGGCGATCGCCCAGGCCACGGCGCGGCTCTGGGCGGAGCGGGGTGACGAGCTGCTGCTGGTGGCGCGCGACCAGGCGAAGCTTCTGGCCGTCGCCGACGATCTCCGGACGCGCGGCGGCACCGTCACTACGCTCGTCCAGGATCTCAACCAGGACCCGCATGCGGTGGTCGAGGCCGCCGGCAACCCGGACGTGATCCTCTTTGCCCAGGGGCTCCTGGGCGAGCCCAGCCGGCGCGACACCGATCCGGACGCGGCGGAGCTGGTGCTGGCGACGAATCTGGTGGCGCCCGTGCGCTTGATGACGCTCTTCGCCCCGCGCCTCGCGCGCGGCGGCTGCATCGCGGCGCTCTCGTCGGTGGCGGGCGACCGCGGCCGGGCGAAAGTGGGTGTGTACGGGGCCTCGAAGGCAGGCCTCGATTCCTTCCTCTCCGCCCTCCGCCAGCGGCTCTCGCCGGCGGGCGTCCGCGTGCTGACGCTCAAGCCCGGATTCGTCGACACGCCGATGACCGCCGCCCTGCCGAAGACGCCGCTCTTCGCCACGCCTGCGCAGATCGGCCGCGGCGTCGTCCGCGCGGTCGACTCGGGGCGCGACGGGGTCGTTTACTTGCCCTGGTGGTGGCGCCTGATCATGCTGGTGATCAAGGCGCTCCCGGAGCGCGTCTTCAAGCGCCTCAAGTTCTGAGCGATGACCCTTCCCCCGCTGCTCGAGGCGATGCGCCCGCGACAGTGGAGCAAGAACGTCTTCGTCTTCGCCGGGATCGTCTTCTCCGGCCGGCTCTTCGAGCGCGGCGCGGAAGGCCGCGTCTTCGCCTGCTTCGTCGTCTTCTGCGCGGCGTCCAGCGCGGTCTATCTCGCCAACGACGTCGCCGACCGCACCGCGGACGTGCAGCATCCGCTCAAGCGGCTGCGGCCAATCGCCCAAGGGCGGCTCGCGCCCGCGACGGCGATCGCCGCCTCCGTGTTCCTCGGCGCCGCCGCTCTGGCCGGGGCGGCGCTGCTCAACGGGGCGACACTGGCGCTCACCGCCGCCTATCTCGCCTCGACGTTCGCCTACAGCTTCGGCCTGAAGAGGATCTTCCTCCTCGACGTGATGATCGTCGCCGCTGGATTCGTCCTCCGTGCGGCGGCGGGAGCCGCCTGCATCGACGCGGAGATCTCTCCCTGGCTCCTGCTCTGCTCGTTTCTCCTGGCGCTCTTTCTTGCCCTGGGGAAGCGGCGGGCGGAGATGGTGCTGCTCGGCGGCGGAGCGAGCACCCACCGGGTGGCGCTCGGGAGCTACAGCCTGCCGCTGCTCGACGCGTGGCTGACGGCTCTTTCCGCCGCCGCGATCGTCTGCTACGCGCTCTACACGCAATCGGCGCGCACGGTGGAGCACTTCGGGACCACCCACCTGCTCTACACCGTTCCGTTCGTGATCTACGCGCTCTTCCGCTACCAGCACCACGTCGTTCGCCAGGACGCAGGCGGCGACCCCGGGACCTTGCTGTTCCAGGATCGCGCGCTCTGGGTGGCGCTCCTCGGCTGGGGAATCACCGCAGCCGCCGTGATCTACCGGTGAGCACCGAGAGCGCGGCCGCGCCCCCGGCCGCCGCGGCCCGCAATTCCGCCCAGGCGAGCGAAGGGCGCACGCGCAGCATCTCCAGCGGCGCTTTCACCGCCGCCCGGTACAGCATGGTCAGCGGCACCAGGGCCGCTGCCTTGAGCGCCGGCTGGTGCCGCGCGACCGTGCGCAGGTGGCCGACGCCGAGCAGGTAGCGCTGCCGCGGCGAGCCGGGACCGAAGCTGGCGCCGAAGCGGTGCCGCGCGATCGCCTTGCGCACGTACCAGGAGCGATGGCCGGCGCGCGCGGCGCGGAGCGAGAGGTCCACGTCCTCGTAGTAGGCGAAGTACGCGGGGTCGAAGAGCCCCACCTCGCGCAGCATCCGCGCGCGGTACAGGGCGGCGCCGGCGCTCGCTCCGCCGACGGGCCCGTCCGTGCGCGCCAGTTGCCAGAGCGGGAGGCGGAAGTCGCGGTCGCGCGCCCTTCCGAACCGATCGATGGTGAGCCCGGTGGAGTTCACCACCTCCTCGCCGCGGAAGAGGAGGGTGCCGGCGAAGAGGCCTGCCTCCGGATGCTCGCGCGCTGCCAGAAGCAGCTGCCGCAGCCAGTCCGGCGCGACCTCCACGTCGTTGTTGATCAGCGCGACGAAGTCCGCCCCCGCCTCGAGCGCGCGGCGCATCGCCTCGTTGTTCGCCCGACCGAATCCGAGGTTCTCCGCGAGCACGACGTGCTCCACTTCCGGGAACTCTCGGGCGAGCAGCTCCGCCGTTTCGTCGGTCGAAGCGTTGTCCACGACCACGACGCGCAGCCGCGCCGCGGCGTCCTGCTTGCGGAGCGCGGCGAGGCAATCGGAGATCAAATGCGCGCCGTTCCAGGTGAGCACGACGGCGTGCACCAGCGGCCCCGCCGGTGCTACATCCTCGGCTCCCTTGCTCGACGTCGCCATCAACGCCGCTCCTCTCGCCGCCGCCCGCACCGGGGTCGGACGCTACATCGCGGGCCTGCTCGACGCCCTTGCCGCCGCCAGACCCGACGGCATCCGCACCCGCCCGATCTTCCTGCCCGGCCCCGCGGCGCGCCAGGTGCGCGGGCTCGTCCGGCGCCTTCCTTTCGCGTACCCGCTGGCCGACGCCAGGCGAGCGGCGATCCTCCGGCGGGAGCGGCCGACCGTGTACCACGAGACGAACCACGCCGCGCCCGCGTTCGCGGGCCCACTGGTCTTGACGGTGCACGATCTCTCGACCCTGCTCTATCCGGAGACGCAGGACGCCGCGCGCGCGCGGCACTTCGCGCGCAAGCTCCGGCACGCGGGCCGGGCGGCGCGGGTGATCGTCCCGACGGCCGCGATCGCCGCCGAGGTCGTCGCGCGCCTCGGCGTCCCGCAGGAGCGCGTGCGCGTGATCCACCACGGGGTGGACGCGCGCTTCACCCCGGGGCAGGCGCCGCGGGAGGAGTTCGTCTTCTACGCCGGCGACGACGGGCCGCGGAAAGGTCTCGCGACGCTGCGCGCCGCGCTGCCGGAGGGCACGGAGCTCAAGCTCGCGGGACCGGGGCACGGATACGTAGGCGACGAGGAGCTGCTGGCGCTGTACCGCACGGCGGCGGTCCTGGTGCTGCCTTCGATCTACGAGGGGTTCGGCTTTCCGCTGGTGGAGGCGATGGCCTGCGGCACGCCGTGCATCGCCAGCGACGATCCGGCGCTGGTGGAAGTGTCCGGCGGGGCGGCGCTGCACTTTCCCCGAGGGGACGCCGGCGCGCTCCGGCTGCTGCTCCGCCGGGTGCTGGGCGACCGGAGCCTGCGGGCCGAGCTCTCGCTTCGCGGAGTCGAGCGCGCCCGGGGCTTTCGCTGGGCGGAGAGCGCCGCGCGCCACCTCGAGGTGTACCGCGAGGCCGCCCGGTGAAAGTGGCGCTGGTCCACGACTGGCTCACCGGGCTGCGCGGGGGGGAGCGCGTTCTCGAGCAGCTCTGCCTGCTCTATCCGGATGCGGAGATCTTCACCCTGGTCCACGTCCCCGGATCGTGCGGCGAGATCATCGAGAGCCATCCCATCCGCACCAGCTTCCTCGATCGCCTGCCGAAGCGCGCGTACCGGCACTACCTCCCGCTGTTCCCCGCGGCCATCGAGAGCTTCGATCTCTCGGCCTACGATCTGGTGATCTCCACCAGCCACGCGGTCGCGAAGGGAGCGCGGCCGGGCCCGCACGCCGTCCACGTCGCGTACATCCACACGCCGATGCGGTACGTGTGGGATCAGTTCGACGCCTACTTCGGGCACGGGCGGGCGGACGTGCTGACGCGCATCGCCGCCCGCGCCCTCGCTCCGGCGCTGCGCCGCTGGGACGTCCGATCCACCCGCCGCGTGCAAGGGCTGATCGCGAACAGCCGCTTCGTCGCCGGGCGGATCCGCCGCTTCTGGGCGCGGGAGGTGGACGCGGTGGTGTACCCGCCGGTGGACACCGGCCGATTCGTGCCCGCGGCAGAGGGTCCGGCGCCGGAAGGCTATGCCCTGATCGTCTCGGCCCTGGTCCCCTACAAGCGCGTCGAGCTGGCCGTGAGCGCGTTCTCGCGGCTCAAGCGGCCGCTCTGGATCGCGGGCGACGGCCCGGCGCGCGCGCGCCTGGAGCGGGCTGCCGGCCCGTCCGTCCGCTTCCTCGGAGCGGTCGAGCAGGACGCGCTTCCGAAGCTTTACGCCGGCGCGCGATTCTTCGTCCTCCCCGGCGAGGAGGACTTCGGGATCGCTCCCGTCGAAGCGCAGGCCGCGGGACGCCCCGTGCTCGCTCTCGGGCGGGGGGGAGCGCTGGAGACGGTGGTGGACGGAGAGACCGGCGTGTTCTTCCCGCTGCCCACCGTCGCCTCGCTCCTCGAGGGGATCGAGAAGATCGACGGGCTCGCCGCCGACCCGCTGCGCATCCACCAGCACGCGGCGCAGTTCGACGTCGCCCGCTTCGGCCCGGAGGTCCGGCGGGCGATCGAGCGTTGCTTGACAAGCGCCCGGCGGTAACCACGTTGCCGCGATGGTCCGTTTCCCCTCCAGCCAGGACGAGGAGATCCTCGACGCCTATTCCCACGCGGTCACGTCCGTGGTCGATGTCGTCGGCCCGGCGGTCGCGCGCGTTTCGCTGCCCCGCGGCGGCGGCTCCGGCGTGCTCTTCACGCCGGACGGATACCTGCTCACCAACGCACACGTGGTCGGCCGTTCGAATACCGTCGACGTCGCGCTGCCGGACGGGTCTTCGCACCAGGGGAACGTCGTCGGCGCAGACCCCGCCACCGACCTCGCCGTCGTCCACATCGACGGCTCGCACCTTCCCGCGGCCGAGTTGGGCAACAGCTCGAAGCTGCGCGTCGGACAGCTGGTGGTGGCGATCGGGAACCCGCTCGGCTTCTCCTTCACCGTCAGCGCCGGCGTGGTCAGCGCGCTCGGCCGCACGCTGCGCGCCCAGGACGGGCGGCTGATGGACGCGATCATCCAGAGCGACGTCGCCCTCAATCCGGGCAACAGCGGCGGTCCTCTGGTGGACAGCCACGCGCGCGTGGTCGGGATCAACACGGCGGTGATCCTCGGCGCCCAAGGGATCGGGTTCTCGGTCCCTGTCGATACCGCCCGCTGGGTGCTCGCCGAGTTGATGCAGCACGGGCACGTCCGCCGCGGCGTGCTCGGCCTCGCGGCGCAGACGAGGCCTCTCGATCGCCGCATCGCGCGCCACCACGCGCTTTCGCAGCGCAGCGGGATCGAGATCATGGAGGTCCAGCCCGGAAAGCCCGCCGCCCTCGCCGGGCTTCGGGAGGGCGACATCCTCCTCTCGATCGACGGCGTGACGCTGCAGACGGTGGACGAAGTCCATCAGCGCCTGGGCGCGTCGTCCATCGGACGCCCCCTGGCCTGCAAGGTGCTGCGCGGCGTCTCCATCCTGGAGCTGACCGTGACCCCGATTTCGGGCGCCTGAGCCCGCCCGGCGGGCAGGAGAAGCGGCTGCTTGCGCGGCGGGTTCTTCGCTGCTACGCAACCCCCGATGTTCAAGCGGCACAACCAGCTCTTCACGGCGCTGCGCGTCCTGCTCGACATGCTGCTGGTGGGCGCCGCGTTCTGGGGCGCGTATGCGCTGCGCTTCGGGTCGCCCAGGACCTGGCCGTATCCGGAGCTGCCGCAGCCACAGGAGACGCTGGCCGTCGCGGCGCTGGCGCTGATCCTCTGGCCGCTCTCGCTCCGGGCGATGGGCCTCTACCGCCCGCAGCGGCAGAAGACGCCGCTCGACGAGGTCTTCGGCGTCTTCAAGGCCACGCTCGTGGCGGGCCTCCTGCTGGTCGCGCTCACCTATTTCATCCGCGACGCCCGCTACTCCCGCGGCACGCTCGCGCTCTTCACCGCCCTGAGCTTCCTCGGCATTTCCCTGGAGCGCGTGTTCTTCAAGGAGCTGCTGCAGGCCCTGCGCCGGCGCGGGTACAACCTGCGGTACGTGCTGGTGCTCGGCGCCGGACGGCTGGCGCGCCAGGTGATGGAGCAGATCGATCTGCACCGCGAGCTGGGCTTCAGGCCGGTGGGATGCCTGAGCGTCACCCGCAAGCGGGTCGGGACCAGCCTCGGCGGCGTGGAGGTGGTGGGGACGCTGCGCGATCTGCGGCGCGTGCTCGAGTCGCGCGTCGTCGATCAGGTGCTGGTCGCGCTCCCGTCGCGGTCGATGCACCACCTGCCCCGGATCATGGAGGTGTGCGCCGACACGACCGTCGACGTGAAGCTGGTGCCCGACGTGTACCAGTACGCGACCCTGTTCGGCGGCCTCGAGGAGTTCGGCGGGCTGCCCATCGTCAACCTCCAGTCGAGCGGCGTGCTGGGGATCAACGCGATCGCGAAGCGGATTTTCGACGTGGTCCTTTCCAGCCTCTTCCTCCTCCTGCTTTCGCCCTTGCTCGCGGCGGTCGCGCTGCTCGTGAAGCTCGGCAGCCGCGGGCCGGTGCTCTATGCCCAGGAGCGCGTCGGGCTCGACGGCAAGGCCTTCCGGATGCTGAAGTTCCGCACCATGCGCGCCGACGCCGAGCTGGACGGCCCCCGGTTCGCGGAGGAGGGCGATCCGCGCGCCACCCGCTCCGGCGCCTGGCTGCGCCGCGCCTCGCTGGACGAGCTGCCTCAGCTCTGGAACGTCCTGGTCGGCGACATGAGCCTGGTGGGCCCGCGGCCGGAACGCCCGGTGTTCATCGACCAGTTCCGCCGGCGCATCCCCCGCTACCAGCTCCGGCACATGGTGAAGAGCGGGATGACGGGCTGGGCGCAGATCCACGGGCTGCGCGGAAACACCAGCATCCAGAAGCGGGTGGAGTACGACCTCTATTACATCGAGCACTGGTCGCTGCTGCTCGATCTGAAGATCCTCGCCCGCACGCTGGCGTTCGGCTTCCTCTCCCGGAACGCCTACTGATGCTGGGGATCTCCGAGCTGCTCCAGGCGGTGAAAGGGCTCAAGCTCGGGGCGATCCTCAACCCCACCAGCGTCACCCCCGACCTGCGCCATCTCGCGGACGTGCTGCACGACCGCAAGCTCGTCCACGCGCTGTTCGGGCCGGAGCACGGGGTGCGGGGTGACGCGCAGTATCTCGAAGAGGTGGTCGATGCGCGCGATGCCCGCACCGGCGTGCCTGCGTACTCGCTCTACGGCAAGGATTTCGCCTCGCTCACGCCGCGCGACGAGCACCTGCGCGGGCTGGACGCGCTCCTCTTCGACGTCCAGGACGTCGGGAGCCGCTACTACACGTATCTCGCCACCATGGGCCTCGCCATGCAGGCCGCCGCCCGGAACAAGCTTCGCTTCTTCGTGCTCGACCGGCCCAACCCGATCGGCGGCGTGGCAGTGGAGGGCGGGGTGGTGCAGCCCGGATTCGAGTCGTTCGTCGGGCTCTTCCCGGTGTGCGCCCGCCACGGCCTGACTGCCGGCGAGTACGCGCGGTTCGTCAACCAGAGCGTGGGCGCCGATCTGCACGTGGTCCCGATGCGCGGGTGGCGGCGGGATCTCCTCCACCACGAGACGCGGCTCCCCTGGGTGATCCCTTCCCCGAACATGCCCAGCGAGGAGACGGCGCTGGTGTACCCGGGGATGTGCCTGCTCGAGGGGACGAACCTCTCGGAGGGCCGCGGCACCACCCGGCCGTTCGAGCTGTTCGGCGCGCCGTGGCTCGACGCGCAGCGCCTCGCCGACGACCTCGCGCGCGAGCGCCTGGAAGGAGTGCGCTTCCGTCCCTGCTCGTTCACGCCGACCTGGGACAAGCACCAGGGTCAGCGCTGCCACGGCGTGCAGATCCATCTCGTCTACCCGAGAGGGATGGATGCGGTGCGCATCGGGGTGGCGGCCCTGGTCCACGCCCGGGCGCAGGATCCCGGCAAGTTCCGCTGGCGGACGGAGAAGTACGAGTTCGTCGACGACAAGCCGGCGATCGACCTGCTCACCGGCGGCGCCGGGTTCCGCGCGGGGGTGGAGGCGGGCCGCTCCGTCTCGCAGCTGTGCGCGATGTGGGACGCCGAGCGGGCCGCATTCGTCGCCGAGCGCGAGAGGTTCCTGCTGTATGCCTGAGATCGCCCTCTTCGGCGGCAGCTTCGACCCGCCGCACGTCGGGCACCTGCTCGCCGCGGCGTACGTGCTCGCGACCGAGCCGGTCGACGAGCTCTGGTTCGTGCCCGTGCTGCAGCATCCGTTCGCCAAGCCGCTCCTGGCTTCGTACGATCACCGCGTGGCGCTCTGCGAGCGGGTCGCCGGCCAGCTCGCGCGGGCAAGGGTCTCGCGCGCCGAAGAGGAGTCCGGAGAAGGTCGCACCGTGGACCTCCTCGAATGGCTTCATCGAAAGCACCCCGGCACGCGCTGGGCGCTGGTGCTCGGCAGCGATCTCGACGCGGAGAAACCGCAGTGGAAGCGGTTCGATCGGATCGAGCAGCTCGCGCGGATCGTCACCGTCCGCCGGGGTGGCTACGACGGCTCCGGTGTGTCCCTCCCGGAGGTGTCCTCCACCCAGGTGCGGGCGCTGCTGAAATCGGGCGGCGACGCCTCGCCCTTCGTCCCCCGCCCGGTGCTGGAAGCCATTCGCGACGCGGGCACGTACCGCTGATATCGTCCGGCCGTGCGCTCTCTCGCTTTCCTCTGCTCCGCGCTCCTCGCTGCGCCCGCGCTCGCCGCTCCGGAGGAGCCGGCGGAGACGCCGATCGTGGTCCCCTCGCCGGTCCCGGTGGGCTTTCTCGTGGCCTGGAAGCCGACGCTCCTCTCGGTGCGCGTGGACAGCGGCTCGGGCGCGCAGTTCGGGTCCGACAAGCTGCAGCTCCTCCGCGGGCTGGGCTGCTGGACCACGACGCTGTTCGGCGAGAAGCTGATGGCGCGCGCCGAGATCGAGGGCGGCCAGTTCCAGAGCGACACGCAAGGGACGCAGCTGGGCTCGAACGGCGTCGACCTGACCGCCCGGTTCCTCTTCGGGACCGCGACCCGCATCCTGCCCGGATTCACCATCACCGCCAGCGCGGGCCCGATCACCCGCTACCAGTGGGGGGCGGCCCACGGCGGCGCTCCGCGCATCGGGATGCTCGGGATCAGCTCCAACATCGAGCTGGAGTACCGGGTGGCCCCGCTGCTCACCATCTCCGGGTACCTGGAGGGCGCGCTGGCCCCGCTGCCGTACGCCGCGCAGCGCGATCTCGGCGACCTGTCCGATGCCAGCGAGTTCCGCATCCGTCTCCAGCTCTCCCTCGACGTGAGCCCCGACGCGGCGGTGGATTTCGGGTACGATTTCACCCGCTGGCACGCAAGTTTTTCGGGTTCGAACGTCCTCAATCCCGTCGCCGGCGCCAACCAGGCGTTCCTGCTCGAAGCGCGGGAGCACGCGATCACCTTCGGCATTCGCTGGAAGCCTTGAACAGGGCGCGCGCGGGGGTTACCGTGCGCTCGCCATGGCCTTTCCAGCCGACCGCCCCCGCCGACTGCGCCGCACCGACACGCTGCGCGGCCTGGTGCGCGAAACCGATCTCCGCCCGAACGACTTCATGCTTCCCCTGTTCGCGGTGTCCGGGCGGGGGGTGAGAAGGCCCATCGCCTCGATGCCCGGCGTCGCCCAGCTCTCGGTGGACAACCTCGTGGAGGAGGCGCGAAGCGCCTGGAACGTGGGGGTGCGGTCGGTGATCCTCTTCGGCATCCCGGACAAGAAGGACGCCGAGGGAACCACCGCCTGGGATCCGAAAGGCCCGGTGTGCACCGCCTTCCGGGCGCTGAAGGATGCGCTGCCCGACATGGTCCTCGCCGCCGACGTCTGCATGTGCGAGTACACCGATCACGGCCACTGCGGTCCGCTGGAGCGCGATGCGCACGGGCACGTGGCGGTGGCGAACGACCGCACCCTGCCGCTGCTCGCGCGTGCCGCGGTCGCGTACGCGCAGGCGGGCGCCGACATCGTCGCCCCGAGCGACATGATGGACGGCAGGGTGGCGGCGATCCGCAAGGGCCTCGACGAGAACGGCCTCACCGACACGCCGATCATGAGCTACGCGGTGAAGTATGCGAGCGGCTTCTACGGCCCGTTCCGCGACGCCGCGCAGAGCACCCCCAAGGAAGGCGACCGCCGCGGCTACCAGATGGATCCCGCGAACGTCCGCGAGGCGCGCCGGGAAGCGCTGCTCGACGTCGGCGAGGGCGCAGACCTGATCATGGTCAAGCCCGCGCTCCCGTACCTCGACGTGATCGCCGAGGTGAAGCGGACCACCGATCTGCCGATCGCCGCCTACAACGTCTCCGGCGAGTACTCGATGCTCAAGGCGGCCGCGGAGCGCGGGTGGATCGACGAGAAGCGCGTCTGCCTGGAGATCCTCACGGGCATCAAGCGCGCCGGGGCGGACCTGATCCTCACGTACTCCGCCGCGGACGCCGCGCGCTGGCTGCAGGGTTGACCGAGCCTCCGGGCCAGCCGCTTCCCTTGCCGCCGGCGGATTTCCGTCGCCGCGGCATCGCCCGCGCCATCGATCTGCTGGTCGCGCTCGCTCCGCTGTGGCTGGTCCCGCGCGGCCATCCCATCGCCGCCGCGCTGTTCTCCGGAGCCATCCTCTTCTTCAGCGATTCCCTGTTCGGCGCCGGCCGATCCCTGGGAAAGCGCCTCGCGGGGTTGCGGGTGGTGGTGGTCGCGACCCGGCGTCCCGCAGGGATGCGCGAGTCGGTGCTGCGCAACGGCCTGTTCGTGATCGGGATCGCGCCGGAGCTGGCGGGCGCCGCGCCGCAGACCTCCGCAGTGGCGCTGCTCTGCATCATCATCCTCGAAGCCGGCGTCGCCCTCCGCCCGCTCACGCGCGACTTCGGCCAGCGCCGTCTCGGCGATCTGGTCGCCGGCACCCAGGTGATCGACGGGCGGGTCGCCATCGGATTGCCCGAACGCCCCGTGACGAACGGCGCCCGGGCCACCGCGCCTCTGGCCTCCAGAGCAGCCCGCGAAGAGGAAACCACCGCATGCGCATCGCGCTGACGCACAACCTGCGGCTCACCGATTCGGAAGACGAGGCGGAGTTCGACTCCCGCGAGACCATCGATGCGCTCTCCAGCGCGCTGGAGCGCCTCGGGCACCGGGTCGAGCGCATCGAGGTGAGCGGCCCCGCCAGCCGGACCGCGGCGCGGCTCGAGGCGTATGCGCCGGACCTGGTGTTCAACACCGCCGAAGGGCGGCGCGGCCGGTTCCGCGAGGCGTTCTATCCGGCGCTCTTCGACGAGCTGGGATTTCCCTATACGGGATCGGATGCCTGGGTGCTGGCGGTCACGCTGGACAAGTCGCTCACCAAGCTGGTGCTGCGCGAGCACGGCGTGGTCTCGCCGAAGGGCCAGTTCATCGAGGATGCCTCGGAGCTGAAGCTGGACGGGTGGCGCTTTCCGGTGATCGTGAAGCCGAACTTCGAGGGCAGCTCGAAGGGCATCACGCAGGATTCGGTGGTGGAGGACCGGCAGAAGCTTCGGGCCCAGGTGGAGAGGCAGCTCGCGCGGTTCCCGGCCGGGGTGCTGGTCGAGGAGTACATCCCCGGAAAGGACCTGACCGTTCCCTTCCTGGAAAGGACTGCGGCGGAGCGCGGCGGCGTGCTCACGCCGGTGGAGTACGAGATCGCCGAGGCGGAGCTGTCGAAGCGGCGCTACCGGATCTACGACTACGATCTGAAATCGGTGCACTTCGACGCGGTGCAGGTCCGCTGCCCCGCGCAGGTGCCGGCCTGGGTGCTGGAGCGCGCGCAGGAGATGGCGCGCAAGGCGTACAAGGCGCTCGGGGTGCGCGACCTCGGGCGGATCGACTTCCGCGTCGCCGACGACGGCCAGGTGTACTTCATCGAGATCAACGCGCTTCCTTCGCTGGAGCCGGGGGCGGGGATCTACGCCTCGGCCGCCCTGGAAGGGCTGCACACCGATGCCGTGCTGGGGAAGGTGGTCGAGAGCGCGGTGGCCCGCTGGGGCCTGAAGGACCCGCGCAGGTCCGGCAGCCGTCCGCCGCGCCGCGGGCCGCTGCGGGTCGGGTTCACCTACAACGTCAAGCGGGTGAAGCCGGCGCTCGACGGAACGCGCGACGAAGAGGCCGAGTACGACGCGCCGGCCACGGTCCAGGCGGTGCGCGAGGCCATCGCCGCCGCGGGGCACGAGGTGATCGACCTGGAGGCGACCGCCGATCTCCCCTCGCTGATCGAGACCACCAGGCCGGACCTGGTGTTCAACATGGCGGAGGGGATCAAGGGGCGCAACCGCGAGTCGCAGGTGCCGGCCCTGCTCGAGCTGCTCGACATCCCCTACAGCGGGTCGGATCCCGCGGCGCTGAACATCGCGCTCGACAAGGCGCTGGCAAAGAAGATCGTCCGACAGCACGGCATCCTCACCCCGAACTTCTTCACCATGAGCACCGGGAAGGAGCGGTTGCCGAAGGATCTCCGCTTCCCCCTGATCGCCAAGCCGGTCGCCGAGGGCAGCTCCAAGGGCGTCCACGCGACCAGCGTGGTGGAGAACGAGGCCGAGCTGCGCGAAGCGGCGCGGGAGATGATCGCCAAGTACGATCAGCCCGCGCTGGTCGAGGACTACATCGGCGGTCGCGAGTTCACCGTCGGCATGCTCGGCGAGCGCAGGCCCAAGGTGCTGCCGCCGATGGAGGTGGTGTTCCTCGACGAGGGCGAGACGCGGCCGGTGTACTCCTTCGCCTTCAAGCAGGACTGGTCCTCGAAGATCCGCTACGACGTGCCGGCGAAGCTCGAGCCGGCGCAGCTCAAGGCGCTGGAGCGCGCGGCGCGCGAGTGCTTCATCGCGCTGGGCTGCCGCGACGTGGCCCGGGTGGACTTCCGGATGGACGAGCAGGGGAAGATCTACTTCCTCGAGTGCAATCCGCTGCCGGGACTGACGCCGGGATGGAGCGATCTGGTGCTGATCTCGGACGCCGCGGGGATCCAGTACAACGCGCTGATCGCGGAGATCCTCTCCGGGGCCATCCGGCGGTACAAGGAGCGGGAGCGCGAGCGCCGGAGCGGGGCGCGCACGCCGGAGGCGCCGAAGGCGCTGAACGGGAATGGCGCCGTCTCGGTTCCGCCGCCCGCGGCGGCGGAACAGGCGGCAGAGTCGGGGAAGTGATGGAGCAGCGTCCGCGCGCGCGCGAGCTGGGAATTCCGCTGGGCCGGTTCAAGCCCGGCAAGTGGAACGCCATCACCGACGTGGAAGGGGTGATGGTGGGGCATTCCACCATCATCCGCGGCGCCGGTCCGCTCCGCCGCGGGCGGGGCCCGGTGCGCACCGGCGTCACCGCCATCCTCCCCAACGAGAAGAACGTCTTCGAGCAGCGGGTGACGGGCGGCGGATTCGTGCTCAACGGCGCCGGAGAGGTCTCCGGCCTCACCCAGCTGATGGAGTGGGGGCTGGTGGAGACGCCGATCTTCCTCACCAACACGCTCAGCGTCGGCGCGGTCAGCGACGCCGCGGTGCAGTGGATGGTGGAGCAGTTTCCCGGGATCGGCGACGAGCACGACGTGCTCATCCCCCTGGTCGGCGAGTGCGACGACTCGTGGCTCAACGACGTCGCGGGCCGGCACGTGAAGGCGGAGAACGTCCGCGAGGCGCTGGAGACCGCGACCAGCGGCCCGGTCGCGGAAGGATCGGTCGGCGGCGGCACGGGGATGATCTGCTGCGACTTCAAGGCGGGCATCGGCACGAGCTCGCGCAAGCTGAGCCCGGCGCTCGGCGGCTACACGGCCGGGGTCCTGGTGATGAGCAACTTCGGGCACGTCCGCGACCTGCGCGTCGGAGGAATGCCGGTGGGACCGCTGCTCGAGCCGCGCTACCGGCACCTGCACAAGCGCGCCTCCAGCTACGGCAGCATCATCGCCGTCTTCGCCACCGACGCGCCGCTCTCCAGCCACCAGCTGGGCCGCGTCTCCAAGCACGTCGCGCTGGGGATCGGGCGGGCCGGCAGCATCGCCGCGCACGGCTCGGGCGAGATCATCCTCGCGTTCTCCACCGCGAACAAGATCCCGCGGACCACGCAGAAGATGATCTACCACATGAAGATCCTCCTCGATCAGCGCCTGAATCCCCTCTACGAGGCGGCGATCGAGGCCACCGAAGAGGCGATCCTCAATTCGCTCTGCGCGGCGCGGGAGATGGAGGGCGTGAACGGGAACACGGCCCCCGCGCTGCCGCTCGAAGAGGTGAAGGAGATCGTGCAGCGCTCCGCGCTGGTGGCGGCCCGGCCACGCCCGCCGCCGCCGCCGCCCTCCCGTCCGCCTCTGCCTCCGCCGCCCGAAGCGCCGCGCGTCTCGGAGGCGCCCCCCAGCGCGGCGCGAGGCGCCGAAGGGATGATGACGGTGCCTCTCCCCAAAGAGCCGGGCACCGGTTCCTGAGGCGTGCTAGAAGGTGCGCCGCCCGGTTCGGGGCGGTGGAGAAGAAATGGCGCGTTCGAAGAGCAAGCACGTCCGCACGATCATGCAGCGCCGCAAGCACTGGCGGCAGCGGCAGAAGCGCATCAAGGAAGCGATCAAGGCCAACGGCGGCAAGCCGCTTCCTCCCAAGCCGGCCCACGTCCGGAAGAACCCGCCGCTCCCGCCGCCTCCGCGCCCTCCCGCCGAGGCCCCCGCCTCGTAGTCGCGGACTCCCGCAAGCCATGGCGAGCGAGCAGGCGCTCGTCCGGCCAGCCGGAGCGCAGTTTCCGGCGGGTGCCTATCTTGGCGCCATGCTGGCTGAAGCGTGGGTGGGGACGAGCGGCTTTGCGTACCGGGAGTGGGTAGGCCACGTCTATCCGCCGGAGACCGCTGCGCACGAGCTGCTCCCGATGTACGCGCAGAAGTTGTCCGGCGTCGAGGTGTCGAGCTTTCCTCTCGACGTCGCCGCCGCGTGGGCGGCCGCCGTGCCCCCGGGATTCCAGTTCGCGCTGAAGGCGCCGAACCGGGTGGTCGCGGATCTCGCCGGAGGCAAGGGCGTCTCCCGGGCGATGGGAACCTTCCTCGAGAGCGCGGTCGGTCTGGGCGCCGCGCTCGGCCCGGTGCTCATCCAGATCCCGGGATCGCGCAGGGCGGACCGGCACGCGCTGGCGGAGTTCCTCGAAGGGCTGCCGCAGGGTCTGCGCGTGGCGTTCGACTTCAAGCATCCTTCCTGGCGCGAGGACGCGACGCTCCGCCTCCTCTCCGCGCACGACGCGGCGCTGGTGATCACCGACGAAGGCGACGGCACTCCTCCGCTGACGCTGACGGCCGGCTTCACCTACGTGCGCATCCGCGGCGAGGGTGACGACGAGCACGTGATCGATGCCTGGGCCGAGCGGCTGGGCGCGCTCGCGCGCCGCGGGATCGACGTGTACGCCTTCCTCAAGCACGACCGGCGCGGGGTCGCCGTCGATCGCGCCATGCGGCTCGCCGCGCTGCTCCGCGCCGAGTCCGAGGTCGGCGAGCAGGCGATGCTTTCCTAGCGCTCAGTCCGGCTTCTTGGTGGGCGTGGTCGCGGGTGCGTGGCTCGGGGCGGCTCCGCCCGTCGAGGGCGAAGGAGTCGCCGCAGGCGATGCATCGCTGGAAGGCTTGCTCACGCCGCTGCCCTCGGACTTGCTGCCCGAGCTGTACAGGTCCTTGTACCAGCCGCCGCCCTTGAGCTGGAACGAGTTGCGGCTCATGATCTTCGCCATCTTGCCGCCACATTCCGGACAGGCCTCGGGCGGAGGGTCCGTGACCTTCTGCAGGCGCTCGACGATGCGGCCGCATGCTTCGCAGACGAACTCGTAGATCGGCACCCGCTGACTCTAGCCCAGGTGCAGCAGCTTCTGCAGCCGGACTGCATCGGTGCGGCTCAACCGGAGCTTCTTCGCGAAGAGATCCAGGGCGTCCTCTTTCCCTTGCAGGCTGTTCCAGATCACCCCGGCGCGGACCGAGACCTCGCGCTCGAGCCCTTCGAGGACGCCCAGCTCGGCCAGCTCGTCGCGCCGGTCGAGGAGCTGCTCGATGCGGTCCTTCGGCCAGCGGCGGCGCAGCGCTTCGCGGCGGAAGCGGTGCCGGAGGGCCTCCACCTCGCGCGAGAGCCCGCGCTCGACGACGATGTCGCGCAGCGCCTCCGGCGAAGACTGCAGCTCCGCGGCGACCCTCGTCTCCGACCCCTGGTGCCTGGCGAAGAGCGCGCGGATCAGATCGCGCTCGCGGAGCGCGAGCTCGCGCTCCAGGCCCGCGGCGCGGAATCGTGCGAGCAGTGCGCGGCCGGACACGCCGAGGCGCTCCGCGAGGAGCGCGCGCCGCGGGCCCGCTTCCGCGAGCGCCGCCTTCAGCTTTTCCGCGTCGCTGGACGGGGGAGGGGGAGGGGTTTCGGGAGCGGGCGCCGCGCGGGAGCGGCGGCGGACGGAGGGGCCGCTCGGGGCTTTGACCGGAGACGCGAGGGGCATCATCTGGGCGTCGGTTCCGCGGGTGAGGCGATACGCCTTGCGGCGGATGCCCAGGTCGTCGAGCTGCGCGTTCAGCTCTTCCAGGGAGAGGTGGAGGGAGCGCGCGACCAGAGGTGCGTCGCGGTGGTAGGCGAAAAGGCCCAGCAGGTCCTGGGAGCGCGCGGACCTGGCCCGGCGATCCGGCTTCAGGCGGCGCTCAGGATCAGATTGGGGTTCGGGTTCGGGCTTCGGTTTCGCGGTCCGGGGTTTCCTCTGATTCGGGTTGCTCACCAGCGCGGCGAGGGCGTCGCGTTCGGCCAGGAGCGTGTAGTAACCGGAAACCTCTCTGGCGGCGGCTACTTGCGCGTCGGTGCCGCGGGCAAGATCGGCCCAGGCGAGGGGGCCGAAGTGGCCTTTCGGGGGAGATTCGAGGAGCCGGCGGAGGCGCTTCTCTTCGGCCGGCCCCAGAGGAGCGAGGGCGGCGCGGACCTCGGCGTCGTCGGCTCCATCGGTGTGTGCACGGACGCTCGCGACCAGGTCGTCCGGTATCGTGGCGGGGTCCCGGCGCATCGGGCGGCGCACGTTCACGAAAACGTCGTCACAAGTCAACCCGAATACTTGCGCAGACCCGCCGCCGCGGACGATGCTCGTACACCGGCATGCGTCGATTTCCGCTCCGTCTGAAGATCGCCGGGTTCGCCGCCGGCTTGATCCTGCTCGCGACGGGGCTGGTCGCGCTGTTCACCGTCATCCTGCCCTGGCGGGCGAAGCTGACGGCGCAGGAGCGCATCGCTTCCCAGCTGGTGAAGACGGCGTTGCCGCTCGGGATCGACCTGCGCGCCGACGGGGCGCACTTCGACCCCGCGCGGGTGCACTCGCTGGTGACGAACTCCAGCCGCGTACAAGGTGTGGAAATTGTCTACGCGCTCCTCTGGGACGACAAGGGGCAGCTCGATTCGCAGGCCTCCTCGGTCAACACCATCCTCTTGACCAAGGCGAGCGAGCCGCTCGCCCAGCTCTACCACCGCGATCGGGCGCGGGCGCTGGAAGTGCTGGCGGTGGGGCGCAGGCAGCCCGGGATCCGGAAGCTCCCGATCAAGCTCGCCGCCGGCGGAGAGCACTCCACCATCGGCCGCCTGGAGCTCGGCCTCTCCACCATGGCGATCGACGCGGAGCTGCGGCGGAGCCTGATCCGCGACGCGTTCGTGCTCGTGGGCACCCTGTTCTTCGCGGTGCTCAGCGCCCTCTCCATCGCGCGCCGCATCGCCCAGCCGCTCACCGATCTCTCCGCCGCCATGGGGCGCGTCCGCGAAGGCGACTTCGAGATCACCGCCGCCCCCAGCGCCCACACCAACGACGAGATCGGCGACCTGGCCCGCTCGTTCGACGAGATGGCCGAGGGCCTGAAGGAGCGGGAGCGCCTGCGCGGCACGCTCGGACGGTACGTCTCGGAGAACGTCGCCGAGCGCATCCTCTCCGAGGACGACGACCTCTCGCTCCGGGGCGAGGTGCGGCACGTGGTGGTCCTCTTCCTCGACGTGCGCGGCTTCACCACCATCTCCGAGAAGCTCACCCCCACCGAGGTGGTGGCGCTGCTCAACGAGTACTTCGGCGTGGTGGTCGATCGGGTGGGCGCCCACGGCGGGACGGTCAACAAGTTCATCGGCGACGCCGCGATGTGCATCTGGGGCGCGCCCAAGTTCGCGGAGCAGGCGGAGCGCTCGGCGGTGCTCTGCGCGCTGGAGATCCAGTCGCGGGCGGCGAAGCTCTCCGCGGAGCGCGTCCGCCGCGGGCTGACCACCGTCGGACTGGGGATCGGGATCAACGCCGGCGAGGCGGTGGCGGGAAACCTCGGCGCGGCCAACCGGCTCGAGTACACGGTGATCGGCGACGCGGTGAACCTGGCGCAACGGCTGGAGTCGCAGGCGCGGGCCGGCGAGGTGCTGGTCTCGCAGCCCGTCTACGACAAGGTGGCCGCCGAGGTGGAGGCGTCGCCGCGCGAGCCCGTGAAGCTGAAGGGCAAGGCGAAGCCCGTCCCGCTCTGGGAGATCCGGCGCGCGAAGGTTCTCGCCACGGAGGCCGCGTGAAGCGCGTCCTCGCCGTCGCGCTGCTCCTCGCGCTCGCCGCCTGCGACGACGACAAGGCCGGCACGCCCGACGAGCTGACCATCGTCGTCCAGGGCGACCGCCGCGAGCTCGAGCAGCAGGAGAAGTCGCTGCGCGAGCGCGAGGAATCGCTGCAGAAGGACAAGTCCCAGCTCGACCAGCGCATCGCCGAGCTGGCCCGCGGGCTGAAGGCCGCCGCCGATGCCGAGCAGCGGCGGCGCCTGGAGGAAGAGCTGCGCCAGTCGCAGGCCCTGGAAGGGCAGCTGGGCGTGCGGGTCTCGGCGCTGCAGGCGCAGAAGATCGAGGTGGAGGCGAAGAAGCGCGCGGTGGACGCCGACGTCCAGCGTGCGGCGCAATCGGCGCTGGAGGCGCGGGCTGCCGCCGTGGCCTCGCGCGAGGCGAAGGTCGCCGAGCGCGAGGGAATGCTCGCCGTGACGGAGCGCGATCTCGCGCAGCGGATGAAGGACGTCGCGCTGCGGGAGAAAGCGGTCGCCGCCTTCGAGCGGCAGGGGCCGCCGCCCGAGTATCGCGACCGCAAGCAGGTGCCGAAGGCGCTGGCGGTGGAGCAGAAGCACAAGAAGCTGCTCGCGGACCTGGACGCGCGCGGGATCCTGATCAGCGATCTGCCGCCCGAGGACCAGCCGCTCAACGCCGAGGTCTTCGTCGCGCGCCGGCAGCGCGACTTCGTGCGGGCGATGGATCTGCTCACCGACCTGAACAAGGCGGTGGCGAAGCTGCACGTCGACCAGCGCTTCGTCGAGTCGAAGATCACCCGCCTGCAGAGCGCGCGCGGCGCCGCCAAACTCTCGGAGGCGCAGCGCTCCGAGGTGGAGAAGCTGCTCAAGGACGTGACTTCCGCCTTCTCCGACGGCCGGTATGAGCAGGCCAACAAGGGCCTGAATCGCATCGCGGTCATTCTGGACGCCGGGGCTGCATCGGGTTAAAGACCCCGGCGTGGGCGAGAGCGCCGCCGATCCACGCCGCCTCCGCGTTCGCGCCGGGCTGGCCTTCGTGCAGGTGTTGCGGCCGGCGCTCTATGCGCTCCTGGTCCTCTCCGCGCTGTTCACGTTCTGGTCCGGCGGGCCGGTGGCGGGGCGGACGCTGCCGGCGTGGACCCAGAGCGTCGCGCCCACCCTGTTCGGCATCTTCCTCGCCATCTTCGCGGTGTACCGGTTCGCGCTGATGCGCGCGAAGAAGTATCCGGCGGCGACGGGCCTGTTCCAGGTCGGGCTGGGGGCGCTGATCTGGGTGCTGCTGCTGCCCTCGGCGCGCCACCGGATCGCCCCTCCGTCGCAGGTCCCCTCGCAGGTGGACGAGCTCCCCGCGCTGATGACGTCGCCCGACCCGCGGGTCCGGGCGATCGCGGTGGAGCTGGCCGGATACCGCGGGGCCGACGGACGGTACGCGCGGGAGATGATCGACCGCCTCGACGATGCGGACGCCGCGGTCCGCGAGCGGGCGCGGGCGGCGCTGGCGCGAATCTTCAAGACGGACGCCGGCGCCAGTCCGGAGGCGTGGAGCGAGCTGGCGCGCAGCCGCGGCTGGCTGCGCTGAAAGGACGCGCCGGGCAGCGCTTGACGAGGCGGGGGCGGCCCGGTAGTGTTTCGAGACTGAGAATCAATTTCAAAATGAAACGCGCCGTCCCGCCACGCAAGCCGACCACCGCCGCCGCCGCCCGCGAGCGCCTCTCCAGCTGGATCGCGGCCCGCGGGCTCAAGGCCACGCGCCAGCGCGACCTGATCGTCGACGCCTTCTTCTCCCAGGTGGGGCACCTCTCGGTGGAAGAGCTGGTGGAGAAGGCGAAGCAGCGCGATCCGAGCATCGGGGCGGCCACCGTCTACCGGACGATGAAGATCCTCACCGACGCGGGGCTCGCCTCCGCGCGCCATTTCGAGGGCGGGCAGACCCGGTACGAGGCCGCGCTCGACCGCCACCACCACGACCACCTGATCTGCACCTCCTGCGGCAACATCGTCGAGTTCGAGAACGAGCGCATCGAGGAGCTCCAGGACCGGGTGGCGCAGGAGCACGGGTTCAGCGTCACCCACCACAAGCTGGAGTTGTACGGGCTCTGCGCCCGCTGCAACCAGCAGCAGTCCCACCCCAAGCCGGCGCGCTGAACCGTCCGGAATCGAGACGAACGATGCCGCCTCGCCCGCAATTGAGATTGAGAATCAGACTCGCTCTCAGCGTCCTCGCCGCCGCCCTCGCCGCCCCGGAGGCGCGCGCCGACCGGCGCACCCTGATCCGGGCCTACGAGTACATGACGCAGCCGCAGGGGAATCTCGAGCTGGAGATCTGGAACGAGATCGAAGCGCCCGTGGTCGGCGGCTTCGACCAGGCCGCGACCGTGCACCGGGTGGAGCTGGAGTACGGGCTCACCGACCACTGGGACGTGGCCCTCTACCACGTGTTCACGCAGGAGCCCGCCGGCGCCTTCCGCTTCGATTCCTGGAGGATGGAGACGCGCTACCGCCTGTTCGAGAAGAACGTGCTGCCCGTCGACATCATGCTGTATCTCGAGGGCGAGCGGCCCGCGGCCTTCACCGAGCCGTGGGAGATCGAGGAGAAGCTGATCCTGGAGAAGGAGTTCGGCGCCTTCGCGCTGGTGGCGAATCTGGTGGCGGAGCAGAAGCTGTTCTCCTCCGATCATGGCCACCAGTGGGAGATCGACTTCGGCGCGCGCTACGAGGTGATGCCGCAGCTCCGGCTCGGCGCGGAGTTCTGGACCATCCAGGAGACCGTCAACGGGACGACCGCGGGTAGCTACTTCCTCGGCCCGTCGGTCTCCTGGGCCTCGAGCAAGATCTGGCTGCAGCTCGGCGCCGGATTCGGCGTCGGCGATTCCTCTGGCGCGACCTTCGTCCGCTCGGTCCTCGGGATCAACCTGTGAAGCGCTGGGTGGCGCTCCTGATCGCGGCCTCGGCGTGCTCGTCGGCGCCCTCGCGGCCGCTCTCCGAAGAGGAGCGCCTCTACCGCGCCAAGTGCACGTCGTGCCATCGCGCCTTCGATCCCGGGCAGCGCAAGGACTGGCCGGCCGTCGTCGACAAGATGCAGGCGGAGAAGAAGACCCATCTGACTCTGGAGGAGCGCGCGCAGATCCTCCAGTACTTGCAGGGTCCTTCGAAGCCTTGAATCCCGCGCTTGTGCTCGGATAAGCTGATCGGGCTATCGGCCTGTTCGGGGGAGTCTGGATTTGGCGAGCGCCGCCAGCCGGTTCGAGGTGGAGCCGCTCCAGCGACTGCTGGAGCGCGATCGGCGGCGCGGCGACGCCCTGGCGCCCGATACCTGGCTCGGCTCCGGCGAGGGAACGCAAGACTTCTCCGACGTGTTCGGCCCCTTCCTTCCGGCGGAGGGCGCGATCGTCCGCGGCGACGGGCAGCCTCGCGATTCGAGAGGGACGTTTGCCGATCTCGTCGAGCGGCTGGAAGGATTCGCGGAGCGCGTGGGCGGCTGGGCAGAGAAGGGAGAGAGCGCGGCGAAGAAGGTCCACGGGTTCGCCGGGAGCGCAGAGAAGCTCCTCGACTTCCTCGGCCTGCGCGAGCTTGCGGGCGCCGCTGCGAAGGCGGCCGCTGCCGCCGGATCGGTGGAAGACAAGGCCGGATGGGTGGAGGACAAGGCGGAGGTGATCCGGCGCGCGGCCGAGACGGCAGATCGCTGGATGGAGACGCTGAACCTGCGCCGCCCGCCGGCCGATTTCCGCCTCGCCGCGGAAGGCGAGGGCGGCTCGACGGCGTTGGCTACCGCGACGCCCCGGCGGACCCGCAGCCGCGGCGACGAGGTCGGAGGCAAGGATGCGCCGCCGGACGGCGAGGAGCTTTTGGAAGAGGTCTCCGGCCGCGTGTACGATCTCCTGATGGACGACCTGGAGCAGGCGTTCGAGTCGCGCTGATGTTTTCTTGCCTGCCGCCCTTGCCGGTGTAGCGTCGCCGGCAGATGCCGGGGCCGCTCTCCTCCCGCAAGAAGCTGGTGCTGGGCGCGCTCCTGGTGTCGCTCGGCATGAGCGCGATGTCGCTCGCGGATCCGAAAGGGCTGCGCCGCCTCGAGCGCCTGCGCGCCGACATCGAGAGGCAGCAGCAGCAGAACCGGGACCTGCGCGTGGAGAACGCCCGGCTCCTGAAGACCGTGCGCGAGCTGTCCCCTCCGCTCCACCCCGCCGCGCTCGAGAAGGCCGCGCGCGAGCAGCTGGGATTCGTTCGCCAGGACGAAGTGCTCTTCAAGTTCGAGTGAACCATGCCGCCGCGAATCGGCAGAGCGCGGAGATGGGCGGCCCTTGCGGCGCTCCCGGCGGCGATCGCCGCGCTCTGCGTCCTGCTCCTCGCCGGCGCCTTTGCCGGCGTGCACCCCGTCCCCTGGGCGCTGCTCTTCGCGGCCTGCATCGGCGCCGCAGCGCGCTGGGGATTGTCGGGGCAGCGCAAGCCCTGGCACCGGCTGGAGGACGGGCTTCTCTGCGCGGTCGCGGTGCTCGCGGTTTCGCAGCTCGCCCCGCCGCTCCAGCCTCTCATGTACCTGCTCGCCGCCGCGTACGTCCTCGCGCTCCCGCTCGAGCTGGCCGTTCCCTTGCTCTGCGCGCTGCTCGGGCTCGATGCCGCGCTCACGCCGCAGTGGCCGCAGTTCCTCGCCCATGCCTCGTTCGCGGCGCTGTTCGCCACGCTCTACCACGCGCTCCTCGGCGCGCGGCTCGCGGCTGCGCGGCGCGCCGAGGGTCTCGCGGTCCGCAAGCGGGTCGCGGATGCGGAGGTCCGCGCCCGGGAGCTTCGCCTGGTGGCGGTCTCGTCCGACCCGCCCGACGCAAGGGAGCGCCACCTGCTCGCAGGCGTCGCCGAGATCGAAGAGGTGCTCCGGGGCGCGCTCGCGGTCGCGGAGGCAGCGCTCCGGCCCCATACCGTCGCCGTCTTCCTCCTCGCGCCCGACGGCGAGAGCGTGCGCCTGCGCGAGTGCGTCTCGCAGAGCGACCGCCTCTTCCGCGGCCCGTTGTCGGCGCGGGAAGGGGCGCTCGGAGCGGTGCTCTCCTCGCAGCAGGCGGTGCGGCTCGAGGACGGCGCCGCGCAGCTCACCTATTACGACGAGCGCGCGCCCGTCCCTTCGTTCTGCGGCGCTCCGCTGCAGCAGAGCGGCGGGACCCTGATCGGGGCGCTGGCCGCGGATCGGGCCACGCCGTTCTCGCCGGAGGAACAGGACGTGTTGACGGCGCTGGCGCGCGAGGTCACCCGGGCCATCGAGGCGGAGCGTCTGCTCGGCGCCGTCCGGCGGGAGAAGGAGGAGAAGGCGCGCTTCTTCCGCGCGCTGGAGGAGCTGA
>DASREU010000472.1:0-2014 GCA_035651935.1 Myxococcales bacterium
CCAGATCTTCGCCCGCATGGCGCGATTGAGCCGTGTTCCGCGTCCTTTCCGCGGGGCGAGCAGGTAGCCGGCCCGGTCTTCCAGACCCTGCGATTGAACGACCCGGTCCCACTCCTCGCGATAGAAACCGACAGGCAGATCGAGTTCTCCCGCCGCCGCGACGGCAGCGTTCCAGCAGTCGTCGAGCTCCTCACGGGTCGCGACGGAGAACTCGACCCCGTGCGCCTTTAGGATCCGCGCCGCGAGTGCATCGATATTGAGGACGTCGATGTGGGAGATCTCATCGCCGCAAATCGTCTTGAGGTTGTCGCGAATCGCCAGCGCGAGATTGCGCGTGAACGTAGTTACGAGGATCTTCTCATCCGCCGTGCAGTCGCGTGCCAGCTCGCGCGCGCGGTGGGTCAAGACGACGGTCTTGCCCGTGCCGGCCCCACCCAGCACTCGAGCGGGACCTTTGAAGTGATGGGTCACCAGACGCCTCTGGCTCGGATGCAGGAACACGCGCCACTTCTGGAGCGGCGCGTTCAGCATCTCCATCAGGTCGCGGAGGTCTTCGACGATGCGGAAGCGACGGCGTGAATCGGGGTGCAGAAGGGCCGTTTCGAGGTCCTTCTCGGTTTCCTTCTGCGCGGCCTGTTCGGCAGCCTGCTCCGCGGCCGGTGTGGCCCTCGCTAGCTCGTCGAGGATCTCCTCGAGCGACAGCCCGGAGGCCAGCCCGACCAGGCCGTCGTAGGCTTCGGCCGGGATGTGCGGCCTGAGCCGATCGAGATCGGTCTCGTCGCGAAGGCTGCGGACACTTGGCAGCAACGGTTCCGGCAGCCCCAACCTGAGCAGCGTGTCGTCATCGAACGTATCGAAGAGGCGATGCTGAGCGGGTGTCTTCCGCTCCACGGAAACAGCCTCGACGGCCGCGTGCGCTTCTTCGACGCTCACGACCTGCAGCGCGCCCGTCCGGGGATGGATGTCGAAGGTCCGGTTCCGCGTCCACGCCATCGCTTCGTCATGGTGGTCGACCCAGACAAGCACGTACGTGTCGCCCTTCGGGGGATGGACGATCACCGCCCGGTAGTCCTGCCCGATGCGGACCGTTCGGACCTTCGGGTCCTTGGCTTCGTGAATCGGCTCGTAGTTGATCGCGGCAGTGGTCGGATCGACGCGGAACTTCTGGGCGAACTCCCAGACCTTCTTCTGTTGCGCCTTCGGGAGAGCGGCGAAGGCGCTCAGGAAATCATCCGAAATGGCGACCGTCGGCACGTTCTGACCCCTTTGCACCACGCAGCAGCGACCACACGGGCTCGACGTCTGCGATCAACTGTTCGGAAGGGAAGACGTGCCAGCCGGCACGCTCAAACTCCTTGCTGTCCGCGATCTGCACCGGAAGCAGGATCGCCACGCGCACATCGGGCCAGGCGACCTCGGCTTCTCCGACGACCCGCCCCCCGGAGTCCGTCAGCTCGAAACCGGCTTCGGGCAGGCGCGCCCCTCTCAGGAGCATGCCCCGCAACGCACTTTCCAGGTAGGCATCGGACACCAGTTCCAGGAACGCGTTCGCTTCGTCAGACAGTGCGGCCCTTCCTGCGGGTTCCGCGGATTCCGCAACCTCACCGCGCTTGTCCTTACCAAGATCGAGAAAGGGCTTCTTCAGATCGACGGAGCCGTACGTCTCGATCAGCTCAGTTGTGGCGAAGCTCGCATTCGGTAGATGCTGAAACAGGTTGAGCGCAGCGAGGAAGGCTCGCCAGGGGGCGCGGAACGCCTGGGCATCTCCCCGCGGACCGGCGCTGTCGTCGAGGCGAACGACCGCACCGAGCTGGTCGGCCAACAAGCGTTTGCAGCCGTCGAGCGTGCCGCCGCACAAATAGGCGATCGATCCAGCGTCACGCTCGACAGCGGCGCGCAGCTCGCCATAGCCGGATGTCAGTTCGGGAGCGCCGGGCTCGAGAGGTCCGCGCCCTTCGAGAAGGCGAAGCGCGGCGCTGGCGGCCGAGTCGTCGGTGACCCTGGATTCGCCGTT
>DASREU010000473.1:0-4347 GCA_035651935.1 Myxococcales bacterium
CGCCGACGAGAACAGCCGGATCAACGTGCAGGCGCTCGACAACGTCGGCAACACGCCGATGGCGGTGCTCACGCAGCTTCGCGCGATGACGGCGGACCCGAAGTACGACTTCATCTTCGACGAGGAGGATGCGAACCACGACCGCGTCCGCCGGGACGACGTGATCCTGGCGATGAAGGACTGGATCGACATCGACGAGACCGGAACGGCGCTGGACCCCGGCAACCCGCAGCGGCCGTTCGTCAACGGGTTCAGCGACGAGAACTCCGCGTACTCCCGGTACGATCCCCGGTACGTGGCGAAGAACGGCCGGTTCGACAGCCTGGAGGAGCTGTACATGGTCCGGGGCGTGAACGACCGCTACATGGCGGCTTTCGGCGACCGCCTGACCATCTGGCCGGACATCAACTCCAAGCTGAACGTCAACACCGACGATCCCCAGCAGATGCTCACCAACATCCTCATCGCGGCCTTCAACGCCAATGACCCCGCGCTGCGGGATCCACGGCTCCTGCAGACCATCCTCCAGGAGATCCAGCTGAAGAAGATGTTCTCCTTCTTCGGCCTGTCGGCGCAGGACTTCGTCGCCATCCTCCAGGCGAACGGAATCCGCCTGCGGCCCGAGATCGACTCGCGCCAGGGGGGGAACCCGACCAACCTGTTCGGGGCCACCAGCGACACCTTCCGCATCACCGCCACCGGGCGGGTGGGCCGGATCGAGAAGCAGCTCACCGCCGTCGTCCGATATGACGACGGGCTGGGAAAGATGTTGTACTGGAAGGAAGACTGATGCACCGGAACGTGGGCCTCGATTGGGCGCAGGACCTGCTGCGCGTGGCGACGCTGGAGAGCGGCTTCCGCGGCTTCGCCGTCCAGGACGTCCGCGCGGCCCGGCTGCCCGCCGCGGGGACGGCCGTCGAGCGGCTGCGCGCGGGATTGGCCGCGCTCGACCTCACGCCGCCGATCGGCCCCGACGACTCCGTGGCCGTCGCCCTGCCCGGCGCGCTGGTCGCGACGCACCTGATCACGTTGCCCTTCTCCGATCCGCGGCGCATCGAGCAGGTGCTGCCGGCGGAAGTGGAAGGCGCGATCCCCTTCGACCCCGGCGAGGTGGTCTGGGACTCCGCCATCCTCGGGCAGGTCTCCGGAAAGACCGAGGTGCTCGTCGGGGTGGTGAAGAAGAGCGATCTCCGCGAACACCTCGAGACGCTCGCTGCGGCCGGAATCGAGCCGCGGGTGGTCACCCTTGCCCCGCTGGCGCTCGCGGCGCTCGGAGAGCGCGGATTGATCGGAGCGGAAGGCGCGGCTCCGGCCACCGCGGCGTTGCTCGATGCCGGCCCCGACCGCGCGGATCTGACGCTGCTCGACGGCGGCCGCCCGGTGATGGCCCGCGCGCTCGCCGCCGCCAACAGCCAGGCGTGGGACGAGGCGGCAGTGGACGCGACGGCGCGGACGCGCCTGCTCGCAACCCTCGTCCGCGACCTGAAGATCTCGCTGCGCGCCCGGAAGGCCTCGCCGGAGCGCCTGCTTCTCGCCGGCGCGCTTGCCTCGCTGCCGGAGGCCGCCGCGCAGCTCGAGGCGGAGACCCAGCTTCCCACCGAGCCCGTGACGCTGCCGACGGGCGATGCCGCCAGCGCCCTGGCGCTCGGGCTCGCGTTGCGGGCGCAGCTCCCGCGCGGACGGGTGAACTTCCGCAAGGGCGAATTCGCCTTCACCAAGGACCTCTCCCAGCTCCGCGGGCGCCTCCTTCGACTCGCGGGCGCCGCGGCGATCCTGGTCGTGCTCGGCTTCGTGCTGGGGATCGCCCGGCTCTCCTCGCTGCACCGCCAGGCCGCCGCATACGACGAGGCGGTCTGCGCGGCCACCCGGCGCATCCTCGGCAACTGCCTGACCGACTATCGCCAGGCGGTGGCCCAGCTCTCCGGAGGCCGCTCGCGCGCCGCCGGGATCCCCCGCGTCTCCGGCGCGGACGTGCTCGCGGAGCTCGTCGCGCACATGCCCGACGGCTCGTTGCCGTTGCTCGAGGACGTGGAAGTCACCACCACGGCGGTCCGGGTCAAAGGGACCGCCGACAGCTTCGGCAAGGTGGACGAGATCGTCGCCGCGTTGCGCAAGGACAAGTGCTTCGGAGAGATCAAGCAGCCGCGGACGGAAAAGGCGCGCGAGGGCACGAAGGTGACCTTCTCGCTCGATTTCCCCTACACCTGCTCCGGCGAAGCTCCGGGAGGCGCGTGATGGGCCGCCTGCTCGAGCGGATCCGGGCGCTGTGGGCCGACGGCCAGGCCTGGCTGGCGGCGGCGACACCCCGCGAACGGCGCCTCCTGCTCCTCGCCGGTGGCGCCGTGTTCCTCTTCGTGGTCCTGATCGCCTGGGCGGGATTCTCTTCCGCGATCCGCGGCGCCGAGGCGGCGCTCGACGACAAGCGGTCCGACTTCGAGAAGATCTCCCGGCTGGCCGCGGGATATGGAGCGCTGGAGCAGGAGCGGCAACTCCTCGAGGCGCGATTGCGGCAGAGCCCGCCGGCGCTGATGAGCTTCGTCGATACCCAGGCGCACAACGACGGCGTGGAGGTCGGCGGGATGAGCGATCGCGGCGTCGTCGCCGGCGGCCAGGACGGGCGTCCCCGCGAGATGTCGGTCGAGGTGAACCTCGGCAAGGTCCCGCTCGACAAGCTGATCAAGCTCCTCACCGACATCGAGCACAGTCCCGGCGTGGTGCGCGTTCGGCGGCTGCGCCTGCGCAAGGCGTACGACAACAAGGACATGCTCGACGTGTCCCTCAGCGTGAGCGCCTGGCAGGGGTCCTGATGGTCCCGGCGGCCGCGCTCCTCAACCGCCACCCGACGTTGCGGCGGTGGCTGTGGCCCGCAGGCGCCGTGCTCGCGTTCCTCCTCTTCCTGGTGCTCACCTTCCCGTACGACGTGGTCGCGCGGCGCATCGAGATGGAAGCGCAGAGCGCCGGCGTCGAGGTGAGGATCGGCAGCGCCGGGGCGGGAGGCCTCGCCTCGCTCGCGGCGCGGGACGTGCGGGTCCGCGTGCTGCCCGCGTCGGGAGCGGAGGCCTGGCCCGAGCTTCGGTTCGAACGCGCCGTCTTCAGCCCGGACCTCTTCGCGCTGATCCTCCGGCGCACCTCGTTCGGCTTCTCGGTGGCCGGTTACGGCGGGACCGCTCGCGGACACGTGGCGCTGAGCAACGATCCCCGGCTGCCTGGCGTCTCCTCGTTCCGCATCGACGCCGGGGATCTCGATCTCGCGGCGCTGCCGCTGCGCGAGCTGGCCGGCATCACCGCCAGCGGCAAGCTGCGGATGAAAGCGGACCTTCCGGCGCTCCTGCCCGCCGAAGCCGCGCGCGGCAACCTGAGCCTCACCGTCGACGCCGGCACGTTGACCGGAGGCGCGGTGTCCGGGTTCTCGCTCCCCCGCACGGCCCTCGGACAGATCGAAAGCGCGGTCGCGGTCGACAAGGGCGTGGCGCGGGTGGACAAGACGTCCGCGCGCGGCGGCGACATCGACGCCGACCTGGACGGGACCGTCAACCTGCGCCCGCTGCTCTCCCTGTCACAGGCGGACCTGCACCTCCGCTTCCGTCCAGGGGACCGCTGGCTCGACGCGAACGCCTCGATCAAGGGGATGCTCGGGCTGATCCAGAATGCCCGGCAGCCGGACGGCAGCTACGCGTTCACCTTCACCGGCCCTCTCTCGCACCTGCAACCCCGTCCGGGACGCTGATGCGCCGCGCGCTGCCGCTCCTCGTCCTCTTGGCCTGCTCGCGTCCTCCGGCGCTGCACAACGACCCGCAGGCGATCGAGTACCGCAGCCGGAGCAAGGTGCGCGACGCCGATGCGCGCCAGATCGCCGCCGAGGCCGTCGGCGACGCCCGGCGGCGGCCGGCCTGGAGCGAGCCCAACCACGTCCACGCTTCCGGCGGACCGATCGGCGACGGGAAGGACAAGTACCTGTTCGGCGAGGCTCGCCTCTACCTCGGCCAGTACGAGACGGACCCCGGCAAGTTCCGCGAGGTGGACCCGCAGGACGACGCGTTGATGGCGTACGCCGACGCGCTCTTCACCGTGCAGCAGCTCCAGAAATGGGCGCAGCGCTACGGCGTCTCCTGGGACCTGCAGCTCGGACGCTTGCGGGGGCGCGTGGAGGCTGACGGCGCCGACAGCTCCGCGCAGAAGTTGCTCGCGGAACTTTCGCGCAAGGCGGGGCTGACCGCGGACGCCGCCGAGCTGCAACGCAGGCGCATCGACGAAAAGTATCGCGACCGCAGGTAGGACGATTCGGGGACACGCACCGATTTCTGCGAGTGTCGCAAATCGGGACACGCACCGATTCTGCGGAGATCA